>DZAL01000262.1:5071-7803 GCA_022729575.1 Thiomargarita sp. | reverse complement strand
AGGGACGCTGGCGCGTCCCGACGGCATTCCCACGCTGGCGCGTGGGAACGAGGAACGAGGAGAAGAAACCAACTGGTGTGCATAGAGTAGCCCAGAGGGAGAGGGGTGAAAGAAAATAAGAGAAAATTTCTGCTTCAGTACTTACTATATTAATTCGTGCAAGCAGTGGCCCAATTTTGAGAAATACCAATAATGACGATGGTCAGTATACTTTAATTAAAACGGGAGGAAACCCACAACGATGATCACACTAAATCGTCTGACTGAAGAAGAAATTCGGACCCACCAGGTCCTATATTTGGCCACTTATGCACCCTCCCCTGAAATTCAAGCCGCACCGGCCCTGGATCCCGTGATTGGAATAGCGCCATATTATAATTATGAACTGTTTAAAGTGTTACAAGGACTGGGTTTACCAACCACCCCTTGTCATGATTTAACTGAATTTATGGCGATTGCCCGCAATTATAATTATGTCTTTAGCATTTATAACCGGGCCCCCTTTCGCAATTCCGAAGTGTTTGTCTCTTCGCTGTGCGAATTTTTTAAAATTCCCTACTTGGGTGCGCCACCCAATTTGAGAGCGTTGGCGGAAGATAAATGGTTAGGGAAAATATTCGCCCAATCATTGGGCATTCCAACCACCCCGAGCCAGTTATTTCGGGATTTGGCTGACACTGTTAATCCACCAGAATTTGCCGGACCCTATTTTACCAAACCGCGGTTTGGTGCTACTTCGGAGGAGATTTCTAAAGACTCCGTACAATTTTCTTGGCCGGCCGCTTTATCAAAAGTCATTGAAATGCTCAACCATGGCAAAGAATGCTTAGTAGAACAAGCCATTATCGGCGTTGATCTGACAGTAGGCGTATTAGGAGGTAATCCACCGATTATTTTACCTGTCGCGGAAGATACTTCACTCTATCCTTATGGCATTATCACCTTTCAACAGAAGCGCCGCCTAGAGCAAACCGTACAACGACGTTTTTTATCGTTAACCGATCCCTTAAGTCAAACCATCAGGAGATATGTACAACAATTAAGTGACCAACTAAAAACTTTCGATTATTTACGAGTAGATTTTAGATTTGACCCTTCCCGCCAACAAGTGTATTTTTTAGAAATTGGCTTTGGTAGTCATATCGCTTCTTACACCGTGTTTGTGTCAGGGATGCAGCAACTCGACCCGAAAGTGTCTCATGCTGACATTATTAATCATATTGTTAGTCATAGCTTTCGGCGACAACAACCACCCCTTCTTCGATAAGAAGGCGAACGAAAAAATCGGGATAGTTAAAGTTGGGAGCGTTTTACGCATTACTTTGGCAAGAAGTCGTTGCCGAATGGTGCGTAGGACGTGCGCTAACTTTGCAGGTGGATACGCTTCGCTTAATCGGCCACCTACGGCTTGACCACATACTAGATTGGGTAGTGATGCCATCTGGGTGATAACTGAGGACCGACTGGTCGTAGTGTTCGGTCCGACCTCCGAGGTCTTCAAGACCTCGGAGGTCTAATCTGATCACCCACGTTGCCTCACCACCCTAGATTGGTCATACACACTTACTTTAAACCACGAGGATAACATTTATGATTAAATCGATTTTAAGCAGCATAGTAGTTTTTCTGTGGTTATCTATCTTGAATACGGCCACTGTCATGGCCGATACTTCTTCAAGCTATAAAATTGGCTATTTCGAACATGGTCCTCATCCTAACTATGAAGGGATTTTTAAGGCGTTTCAACAGGCTTTGAGCAACAAAGGCTGGGATGACCTATTTGAATTTCCAGCAGATGCTCACATTAGCGCAGGCACCAAAGATGAGCCTATTCTCAAGGCCAAAGCCCAACAACTGTTAGATCGTAAGGACCTGGCCGCCATTATCGTTATGGGTAGCAGTGCTACTCGTGCCATTTATAACCTGCCCAATCCCCAGCAGATTCCTATTTTCGCGGATGCCGTCAGTGATGCTTACGAATTTATAGCTAATGATCGAGATTCTAAGCAGGATTATTTTACAGTGCGTGTCATTCCGGAGTATTACAAACGAATGTTCGGAATTTTTTATAGTGAGGTGTTGTTTAAAAAATTAGGCCTGATGTATAACGATCTCAGCCGGCGAAACGATTCCACCGGTCTGGATGATGCGGCAACCATCGCCGAGAAAAAAGGCTTTGCGATAGTGTCTTTTTCATTAAAAGACCACGGTTTAAAAGATGACATTGACGGATGTTTGAACGGCTTAAGAGGGTTAGTTGCTCAAGGAATAGATGCGTTTTTTATTCCCGCTCTCGATTGTTTTGACTGGAAAAAAAGTCGGGTCGAATCACTGATAAAATTTTTGAATGATAAAAAAATCCGCACGTTTTCCAAACTAGGTACCAAAGATGTGAGTGCGGGTGCCATGATGGGATATTCCTCTACTGATTTTCCGTCTACTGGTAGTTTGTTAGCCGATAAATTGCGTAGCGTATTGGTGAATCATGAAAAGCCAAGAGCGCTTCCTATGATCGATGATTCTCCACCTAGATTGATATTAAATTTATTCGTGGCGAGAGAGATTGGTTATCAATTTTCCTTTGATATTTTAGGAGCCAGTGACGTAGTTTATGAAACGATTACTTTGCCTGAAGACCGTTTGAAGTAGCTTATTTTGGCGAAATTTCACCAGTCGTTGGGACCGAACTTATGTCAACCACCCCCAGCCCCTCCTTGGTAAGGAGGGGAGTC
>DZAL01000262.1:0-4971 GCA_022729575.1 Thiomargarita sp. | reverse complement strand
AGTCCCCAGCCCCTCCTTGGTAAGGGAGTCAGTCCCCAGCCCCTCCTTGGTAAGGGAGTCAGTCCCCAGCCCCTCCTTGGTAAGGAGGGGCATATCCCCTGCGAGGCCGGTGGTGCTTACTCCCCTCCTTACCAAGGAGGGGTTGGGGGTGGTTGAGTTAACCATGCGTAAGTATTAACCATTAATAAAAACACCATATTCGTATCACACCAGCCAAATTATTATGCACCAAACCATCGTTTTTGACCACGAGTTAATTCGCCGTTATGACAAAGCGGGACCACGTTACACTTCTTATCCTACCGCTGTGCAATTTCATAATGGTTTTCAAGAAGACACGTTTCGACATTATGCCCAACAAAGTAATGCCGCGCCCCTAAAACCGCTATCGTTATATTTTCATGTCCCTTTTTGTGATACCTTGTGTTTTTACTGTGCGTGTAACAAAATTGCGACCAAAGACCGTGGTTTAACTATTCCTTATCTGGCTCATTTATATAAAGAAATTTCTATGCACGGGGCCTTATTTAATCAAGCGCGACCAGTGACTCAATTACATTGGGGCGGCGGGACCCCGACCTTTTTGAATGAGCGACAAATGCGTGAATTGATGCAAGTAACCGCCCAGCATTTTCAATTAGTCACGGATGACAGTGGTGAATATTCCATTGAAATCGATCCACGAGAAACGAAGGCGGATACTATTGCGCTATTACGCGAAATTGGTTTTAATCGCCTAAGTTTGGGCGTGCAGGATTTCAATCCCACGACTCAACAAGCGGTGAATCGGATTCAATCCGAAGAGGAGACTTTTGCAGTATTGATGGCGGCTCGACGAGAGGGATTTAAGTCCGTTAGTATTGATTTAATTTATGGCCTACCGCATCAAACAGTAGGCTCTTTTCTGGACACCTTAGATAAAATTGTCGCGGTGGCACCGAATCGTATTTCGATGTTTAACTATGCACATTTGCCGACGTTATTTAAACCGCAACGCCGAATTAATGAACTAGACTTACCGTCACCAGTAGAAAAGTTAGCCATTTTACAACATTCGAGTGAACGTCTTACGCAAGCAGGTTATGTCTATATTGGCATGGATCACTTTGCGTTACCAGAGGATGAATTGGCGATCGCACAACGCCAAGGGACGCTGTATCGCAATTTTCAAGGTTATGCCACGCAAGCGGATTGTGATTTAATTGGATTAGGCACGACTTCGATTAGTAAAGTAGGAGACAGTTATAGTCAAAATGTGAAGACTTTGGAGGAGTATTATGCGGTTATCGATAGCGGCCATTTGCCGGTGTTTCGTGGCATTGCATTGACGGCAGATGATAAATTGCGGCGGGCCGTCATTATGCAACTGTTGTGTCATTTTAAATTAGAGATGTCGGAGATTGAGGCGCAGTATCAAATCAAGTTTAGCGACTATTTTGCCGAAGAATTACCGCAATTAGAAATTTTGCAACGTGATGGTTTAATCGCTTTGAGTGACCGTCGTATTGAGATTTTACCCGCGGGCCGGCTATTGGTGCGGAATATTTGTATGGCGTTTGATATTTATCTGCGTCAAAATTCGGGACAACGATTTTCTAAAGTTATCTAAAGAGGAGATAACAAGGGAAGCGTGGACAACGGTTTGAAAATGCTCAACGCTATCTCAAGTCGCTGTTAGCAAGCGTAGGGTGGTGCATCAGCGAAATGTCAGGGGGTGTTTCATCGACTCCTGTTAAGCCATACTGCATAGCTTGATAATTTGAGTATCGATGGGTTCCGGTTCACCGGTTTCCACTCTTAGAATCGACTGGCAAAGGGGTAGTCCCTATCAACTAATGTAGGCATTAAAATCTAGGAGCTAAGGCGCCTAAATTTCACCGTTCTAAGTTTCCTAAGCCTTCCAGGCTTAGGAAACTTTGACCGTTGATAAGTTCTGAAGCATAAATTCGGCGGTATTTTCCCTCACCCCCGGCCCCTCTCCCAAAGGGCGAGGGGCGAAAGAAAATACAAGAAAATTGTTGCTTCAGTACTTAGTGGTCAACTCTGCTTAGGGATGAGAATTAAATAAAATGCGAAAGTTGAAACCTGACAGGTTTTAAAAACCTGTCAGGTTTGAGCCAAAAAGTTTAAGTTATTAAATCCTCATTCCTTAACCAATGCAGTTGGCGAAGAAATAGCCGACCATGACCTCTTCTCGAAAGTAAAATCTATCATCGGGAAGTGGCAAGAATCATCGGCGCTTCCATCCTAAACTATTCACTGAAAAATAGCTGTTACTTTATGAAAACTTTTACTTTAGCTGTAACCCTAGCTGTTCGTTCGTTCAAACCAGATTGGCGTAACCCCTCATTAAGAATACTCATGGTGGCTTTAGTCATCGCCATTACCGCCATCACCGCCGTTGGTTTTTTTACCGATAGGTTGCAACGAGTCATGGTACAACAAGCCGCTGAATTATTGGGGGGAGATTTACGCATTTCCTCGTCAGCAGCGTTACCGGCCTTCTTCACTGAGTATGCCCGGACCCGGCAATTATCACTCGCCACTGGTATGAGTTTCAATAGCGTGGTCTTACATCAAGACTCCACTTTGCTCACCGAAGTTAAGGCCGTTAGTGAATCTTATCCCTTACGTGGACAATTACGCATCGCCTCTAAACTGGATAGCCCGGACTTGGCCACCACCGACCTTCCAGGCCCCGGTGAAATTTGGGTAGAAGGACGAATCTTGACCCAATTAGCGGTGACGGTAGGAGATGTGTTAAGCTTAGGAGACAGCGCGTTGATTATCACCAAAATTTTGACTTATGAACCAGACCGCGGCGGTTTATTTTTCCAATTGTCACCAAGAGTCTTAATGAATCTGGCCGATGTCGCAAATACCGGTTTAATCACTTTGGGCAGTCGCGCCAAGTACTGGTTATTAATTGCGGGTACCCCCGACCAAATAGCTAATTATCGCACTTGGGCCGAGCCACAATTGCAACGCGGACAAAAATTAGAAACCGTCAAAGAGGGTAATCGCGAATTACGCCTGACGTTACAACGGGCGGAACAATTTTTAGGACTAGCCGCCTTAGTCGCGGTCTTATTAGCAGGTGCCGCCATTGCTATCGCTACGCAACAATTCGCCCATAAGCAAGCCGATGCTTGTGCCATCATGCGGTGTTTGGGCACTACACAAAAATTAATCTGGCAACTTTATCTCATACGTTTACTCAATTTAGGACTCCTCGCCAGTGGACTAGGATGCCTCTTAGGCTGGATCGCGCAAACCGGCTTATCAATGCTCTTTGCCGAATATTTTGCCACCGTCAGTTTACCACAACCCTCGTTTAAACCCGTCTGGATAGGACTGACCACCGGCGTAGTCACTCTGCTAGGATTCGCCTTATTGCCTCTGCTACGAATTCATCAAGTGCCACCCTTGCGAGTCCTGCGGCAAGAATTAGGTGCCCCGCCGTTGATACTGTGGCAAGCCGTAGGATTAGCCATTATCGCTATGGCGTTACTGATATTTTGGCAAGCGGGAGAAACCCAATTAGCGTTATGGATGATAGGAGGCACGTTAATCACCGTGGGCGTGTTAACCGGAGCGGCCACCGTCCTCATCCACAGCTTGCGCGTATTTCGTGGACGCACCCAAGTTGCGGTAGCCTTTGGACTCAGTAATTTGGCTCGTCACGCCCGCACCAGCAGTGTGCAACTGGCCGCCCTGGGCGTGGGTATTATGGCATTACTGTTATTGACCGTGGTCCAAACTGACTTATTGAAAAGTTGGCAACATCGTATCCCGGCTGGAGCCCCCAATCAGTTTTTAATCAATATTCAACCAGAGGAGGTATCGGCAGTACAAGCGAAATTAAAGGAATTACCGACAGGTCATCAGACTATCTTATATCCTATGATAAGAGGACAATTTATCGCCCGTAATGACCAACCCATCTCCACCCAAAATTATTCCAATGAGCGTGCTAAACACCTGGCCGACCGAACTTTTAACTTGTCTTATGTGAATCAATTACCTGACGACAATAAAATTACCGCCGGCCAATTTTGGCAGGCTAATGACACCGGGCAACTTTCGCTGGAGGAAGGATTTGCCAAAGAAGTCGGCCTCAATTTGGGCGATACGTTACAATTTCAAATTGCTGGTCAAACCATCAAAGCTAAGGTCACCAGTTTACGCGCCGTACAATGGGACTCTTTCCACGTCAATTTTTTCATTCTCGCCACGCCAGACCTGTTACAAGGACTACCGGCTATCTATGTCACCAGTTTTTACTTGGCCGATTCAGCCAGTCATTTCATTCCGCAATTAATTCGTCAATTACCTGGCCTCACCGTGATTAATGTGGAGACGATAATGGCCCAAGTGCGCCAACTCATTGCCCGCGCTAGTCTAGGGATTGAATATATTTTTATCTTCACTTGGTTGGCCGGTTTAATGGTCCTCTATGCCGCTATCAGTGCCAGTCATGAGGAGCGTTTATATGAAATTGCCATTTTGCGAACTTTAGGTGCCACTCGTTCTCAAATTTGGTTAGGACTCAGTATGGAATTTATTACCTTGGGAGTGTTAGCTGGTGGACTCGCCGGCATCATTGCCAGCAGTTTAGGCTACTTTTTAGCCAGCTATGTCTTCAATCTGCCCTACCACTTCAATCCCTGGATCAGTGTCATTGGCACTTTCAGTGGTGCAATAGGCGTAGGTTTGGCGGGATTATTGGGGACTTGGACGGTATTACACACGCCACCATTGCAAGTGTTGCGCAGATAATAAGTACTGAAGCAGAAATTCGGGTAATCCCTCTAAACCAATGGAGGTGTTAACATTCAATGGGTTATCAAAAACCAAAGGTTAAGAATTCCTAAATCGTTGGTAGTCCCTCCAAACCAATGGAGGTGTTAACCTTCAAGGAGTTATCAAAGCTCAAAGTTTCCTAAACCTTTGAGGTTTAGGAAACTTAGA
>DZAL01000261.1 GCA_022729575.1 Thiomargarita sp. | reverse complement strand
TCCGCCTGGTCCTCCAGCCATTTGGAAAGGACTCCGACGAGTACGAGAGGCCGTCGGGCTACTTCAAGTGCTGAAAAGGTTACAATACCTTAATGAATTCGGTACTGAAACCACTTGTGTATAAGGCTGACGGCCAACCGCGGGCCTGGGTGTCTCTGACGGCTTTGGAGGTGAGAGAACTCACACCGCCACCTGGGGAAGCACCCATTCATTGGCTCCTCTTAACCACCTTATTAGTGAGAAACGTGGCAGATGCTCTACAATATTTAACCTGGTACAGTTTTCGGTGGTTGATTGAACGTTATCACTATGTTCTTAAAAGTGGTTGTGGTGTGGAACCACTCGCGCTACCGACCGCGGACCGGTTGTGGCGTGCCTTCGCCGTCTATAGTATAGTCGCCTGGCGACTCTTATGGTTAACTTATCAAGCACGTCAGACACCTCAAGTCTCTTGTGAAGTCGCCTTAGAAACTGATGAATGGCAAGCACTTTATGGTTTCATTCGAACAGACTCAGACGGTGCCGTCGACTCCGCCTACCTTGTCTGAGGCGGTCCGGTGGTTGGCCCAGTTGGGTGGTTTTTTAGGCCGACGTGGCGACGGTACACCTGGGGTTAAAACCATCTGGCGAGGATTAACTCGCCTACAAGACCTGGTGGCCATTTGGCGGTTACTTCATTCAACTTGACCGGCAGGGTCAAAAGTTGTGGGTAATGCATAGCCTTTCCAAGGAGGGGTTAGGGGTGGTTGTTAAACTACCAGGCGGTTTGCCAAGTTAACCCCTACGCTCGTTAGTTCAAGGTGGCAGAATTTAGCCGTTGCAACTTCGAGCGACCATTCCCCACTGGCACTTGCTTAAAACCGTGAATTTGCAATAATTTTTCTACTTCACTATGAAAGTAATCAGCCTCTTCTTCAGCCGACATCCCTTCGCATTCCAAGCGCAATTGTTCGCGCCATTCCCACACTTCCGTTAAAGCCGATTCTACAGGTAAATTATTCATAGTGACTCACCTCCAAGAGTGTTATCATTTGTAAGGGGTTGGTGTAACCGTATAATCGATTGATGGTTTGTACTCGTTGTTGACGGTGCAAGTTGGCAATATGCTTTAGATTCCAACTGAGAATGACTTCCAATTCATAAACGGTGGCAAACGCAATATGTTGTGCATCGTAGTGAGATTTCATGGGCAACACCTGGTGGTCCAAATAGGCTTTAGCCAACTCACGAACCTTGGCATTGGAACTCAGCAGAGTTGGTTGGTAACGGTCTATCAATTGAAACAGTTGTGTTTGTTTTTCCGCGGTGGCCTTCTTGATTTCTTCTAAAACGGTTTCGGAAATATGAAGGTCAAACTGTTGGTAGAGTTGGGAGTCAAAACAGTGCCGTGTCACCGCCCGTTTTTCGGGCGAATCCTCCACATAGTAGAAATTCCATACTGAGGTTTCTAAGTAGAGTTTGAGTTTTGCTTCCATGGTGAGTTACAGTTGGTCTGTGTTTAGAATAGTATAGCACTACGATTTAACCAATACTAGAAGGTGCATAGTGGTTTCTATTTAGTGATAAGAAGTTGATAACTTAAGTCTAGCACAAACCAAAATCCCCTGCAATATTTTACTATTGCAAGGGGTAAACAGGTAAAGTCAGGTCGAATTGAATCCATTTCCCATTCTAATAGTCTGACTCCGAATTGTCAACATAAGAGAATTGACCGAATGAACCCCACACCATTCTAAAAATTCTAAAATTCGGCAAATCCTGATTCATACACTCTCGTGCCAGACTCCCAGCCCGCCCCTGAACCACCCCCACCTCCATAAGTCAGTGAGACCGCGGGCTAGTGAGTCCCCCGCCTTACCCAGGAAGGCTTAGAGGTGGTTGACTACCAAGCAATTTGCCCGCTTAACCCCCAAATGGTGGGCAGAAAAAGGACATTCTTCACCCTACTTGGGCTAATCTCTCACCCAATTTTCCAATCGCAAACCAGAAATCCGATTAAAGTGATTATCGTCCGTGACCAGTACCAACTCATGCACTTGTGCCACAGCGGCAATCAAAATATCGGCATCGGGCAACAATTCTCCTCTCTGCTTTAACTCGGCATAGATGGCAGCCGCTTTCTCCAGCACCGGCACCTCATCAATACCCAAGATTTCATAGTCTTGTAAGAGTTGATGAAACAGTCGCAGTTGGTGGCTGGCTTGGCTGGCCAACAGTCCGCGTTTCACTTCATAATAATTGATGGTACTAATATAAGTTTTCCCTCCGAAACGGCGTATCATCCGCGTTTTTTCTAAACCGTTTGGTTCTGTTTGAGCGTGGCCGAAATGATATTGGTATCTAGCAGGTAGTCCATAGAAATTAATGCCTCATCAAGCATTCATCAAAAGTTTTCAGTTGTTCTGAGGTTAAGTCGTTTAACATCCCGGCGACCAATTCTAGTGACATCAAGCTACCGATCCGTTGTTTGAGGTCATGGCTGGCACCGCCAAAAATTGTTCAAACGGGAGGTGTTGCATTTCGGCAATGAGATAGGTTAGCCATTGTTCGAGCGGGTATTTTTGGAGAAATGGGTTGTCTTGCGGGTTGCCAGCCTCGGCAATTCGCTTTTGAACGAACGGGGCAAGACGATAGCGGTATATATCTTGTGTGCGGCGAATCAGATTATCGGTTGGTGTATTGGCATTATTCATCTAGTTTACTCCTATGGTGGTTTGACTTAGTCTAAGTGTATCACTAAAGAAATAATAAGTAAAGTAAACGACATAAAAAAGACCCCATAGCTTTCCACTCGCTACGAGGTCTCAAAGACTTCTGAATCAGAATAGCAATGAAACCCCATTCTGTAAATTCTAAAATTCCGTCAATCCTGATTCTGACAATCTCATGCCCGACTCCCTGCCCGCCCTTGAACCACCCCCACCCCCACCTCAGTAAGGCAGAGAGAAAGCGGGCTAGTGAGTCCCCCTCCTTACCCAGGAAGGGTTAGGGATGGTTTAACAGGTGGGTGGGATAACCGAAGGAGGTGCGTTACGGCGCAAACCGACGCGCCTAACGCACCCTACGCTTGCTTAAACCAGCGGGTCAAGTTTTACGATTCCTGGCAATTTAGCTGCCTTGGCATCAAAACTAACCGTATACTCACAGCCATTCAATTGATTAACCATCATCAAGAGCACATCGGAAAAGTCCGCGGTAGAGTTTTTATAAATTTGGAGTGCTTCCCAAACTACTTGTGGTTCTTGAAGAGATAATTGCTTAATTTCCATCAAGGTTTGGATAATCTCCACTAAGTTCTCTTTTGGCCTTTTATAACAGGTTTTGAGTACCCAAACCACTTCACATAACACAATATGACAGATAAAGCCACGTTGAGTTTCGCTGAATTCTTGTTCTATCAGATGAGTAGCAAGGGCGGATTGGATAGGGTCATCTTGGACCAGATAACGGATGACTACATTAGTGTCTAAGCCCTTCATAGACCGTCCCGGCCCATGGTTTCGATAGCGGCGTTCATGTCTTCCAGAGAGATGGGTTGCGGCGGGCGCGGAACTATACCTTTCAGAACTCTCACATCTTTGGTCACTGGTACAATAGTGAGAACTCCTTCAGGACTGACCAAGAATTGCAGACGCGCCCCAGGGATTAATCGGAGACGTTCTCGGATTTCTGGAGGGATAGTCACTTGCCATTGAGGGGTAATGCTTGCAGTAGCAGACATATTCAAAAATCTCGTGGTTGAGTAAGGTTAAGAGGTTGGAGTATATCTTATATAAGAACAGATTGTCAAGCCAAAACCAGACCCCCTAGCTTTCCACTCGCTACGAGGTCTCAAAAACTTCTAAATCGGGCAGGGCACTTGTCAGAATCAGAATCAGAATTGTCAGAATTAGAGAATTAGCGGAATGAACCCCACACTATTCTGAAAATCCTGCCAATCCTGATTCAGACAATCTCATGCCCGACTCCCAGCCTGCCTGTGAACCACCCCCACCCCACCTCCATAAGTCAGTGAGACCGCGGGCTAGTGACTCCCCCGCCTTACCCAGGCAGGCTTAGGGGTGGTTGACTACCAAGCAGTTTGCCAGTTTAATCCTAAAATGATGGGCCAACCAAAGGTCGTCGGCCCACCCTCCCTGACTATGGCTTACTCCCCTGAAACACGATTGGCCAATAGGTGAGCGCGGGCTAAGGACGAAACACTTCGATATTTAACCTCTCTATCATTTGATAGCGTTTACTGTTAGCCGTCAGTACGGTCAGACCATGTTGCACCGCCGTGGCCGCAATCAAGGCATCGGCTAAACGCAGTGAATGACTATGAAAATAGGTCTCGACATAGTTCATGGCCACTTGTGAGATAGTCTGGTCTAGTAAAATAATTTCCCACTGGTAATCTTTAATGGTTTGTTGTAAAGCCTGTAATTCCTGTTTGTTGCGCATTCCTTGCACTAATTCCATGTAGGTAACCGCAGAGATTTTGAGTTTAGGGAGTTGATTTAAACGTTTTACTGCACCTAGATGTCCCCGGAAAAACCAAATCAAGACATCGGAATCAACTAGCATTGAATACGACTCCGTCTCAATTCATCTACATAGGCTTGTACATTTTGACAGTCGGGTCGATCTTGCCAAATGCCAAAGAGTGGGGATTGGCTTAAATCGTTGGGAAGTGCGTGGTCGGTCCCGGTTAAGCCAACAATTTTAGCTTGTGGTTTACCGTGATACATGAGCAAAATAGGTTGTTCTTGTTGTATCGCCTGAAGTAATTCTTCCGTATCAATGGTGAGAACTTCCAGAACAATTTGCATAGGTATATCCTTCTAGGTCAAGTAGCTGGTGCTACAAAGAGTGTGGTCTATAAAAATCGAGAGTGTTAAGCAACGAGAGATTGGTCAAGCCGTTGTTGATTAATGATTAGTCTAACCGATTTCTAAACAACAAGTAAAGACCCCGTAGCTTTCCACTCACCACGAGGTCTCAAAGACTTCTGACTCTGGCAGGGCACTGGTCTGAATCAGAATTTGCCGAATTAGAGAATTAGCCGAATGAAACCCACTCCATTCTGAAAATTCTAAAATTCTGTAAATCCTGATTCAGACCTGACAGGTTTTCAAAACCTGTCAGGTCTTCGCACCCTCTCAAGGAGACCTAGACTGCGAGAGGGAAGGGGAGAAACTAAGGGGGGCGTGACGGCGTAAATAGCCAGGTAGCCAGGTAGGGTGCGTTAGGCGCGTCGGTTTACGCCGTAACGCACCTTTTGGTATCCCGAAATGGTGCGTTACGCTATCGCTAACGCACCCTACGCTTGGCTACGCTTGGCTACGCTGGCTACGCTGGCTAAAATTCTGTAAATCCTGATTCAGACCCTCTCGTGCCAGACTCCCAGCCCGCCCCTGAACCACCCCCACCTCCGTAAGTCAGTGCGACCGCGGGCTAGTGAGTCCCCCTCCTTACCCAGGAAGGGTTAGGGATGGTTTAACAGGTGGGTGGGATAACCGAAGGAGGTGCGTTACGACGCCAACTGACGCGCCTAACGCACCCCACGCTTGCTGAGTCACCACCGTGGCTATCTCAGGATATTCACAACGAAATTTCCGCCGTAACACATTGGCAAACTCTCCTAGTACTTGAGTACTGACCACTGGCAGAGTCTTTTTAAAAAGATTTTTGGCAACCACTTGTTTCTCCGGTTCATCGTGAGAATAAGCATAAACGACAATGTTAGTATCAAGAAAATCTTTATCGTTCACAGGCCTCCTCACGATTAAAACGGAAACCTTTGGTGTTCAATGACACGGCATCAAAAGCGTAAGGGTCGGTGGTGGGAAGGTCGGTTTCTGCAATGAACACGATTACCTTTACCGAACAATCTTTCCAAGGCCGAAATCGGGCGGGCAATTCTATAGCACCATTGTGGGTGTGGGTCTCAAATTCGATGGCTTGCATTTTCATTCTCCAGGTTAAGACAGAATCTCATAAAAGTAAGAGTCTAGCACCAACCAAAATCCCCTGCAACGTTTTGCCATTGCCAGGGATAACAGTGAAAGTTAACCACCCCCGCCCGAGGGCTGTTTCAAAATAAAAATAAAGTTGTAAAAACAAATAATTAATGGTATAATTTCATTTACTAACTGAAACCAAAAAGGAAATAACCAATGAACAGCCTGGTACATTATCTCAAGCAGATCGAAGATTATCGTCACCCAAAAGGGAAACGTCACCAACTTCTCCCCAGCCTAATCATCATGATAATGGCCATGACCTGTGGTTACACTGGACTTCGTGCGATGGCTAGATTTGCCCAAATTTATCGCGACTTACTGAAAGAATATCTTCCTCTACCCAGAGGAAAAGCACCGTCATGTCCAACTCTGCAAAGACTCAGTAAAGGAATCGATTTCACTCCAGTCATTCACTGTTTCAATGAGTGGAGGAGCCAATATCTTACGGCCGAACGGATTGCTATAGACGGCAAAAGCATCACCAGCACCGTCAGTGCCAGCCAAGAAACCGACCAAAATTTCGTCAGTCTGGTCTCCTTTTTTAGTCAACATCGTCAATTGATACTCCAAGTAGGAGCCTTCGAGAACCACCAAACCAGTGAAATCTCAGTGGTACAAGAACTCTTGAACCAATTTGAAATCACTAAAGCAATCTTCACTTTAGATGCCTGGCACTGCCCAAAAAAACCGTGCAGGCTATCATTAAGAGTGGCAACAACTATGTGATAACGGTTAAACAGAATCAACCTAAACTGCACGCCGCCATCGTCAAACAAACGCCGACGACTCCACCTGGCTCCACTTGGAGTTGGACCCAAAAAGGACATGGGCACACGGTTAAGTGTCGTCTTCAAGTTTACTCGGCACCAGCCGACATGAAGTCTCAATGGACTGGGTTGCAGCAAGTTATCAGCGTTAAACGACAAGGAGAACGTGACGGTAAATCTTTCCGCACCATCACCTACTACATAACCAGTGAAACTAATAAAGCTTATGCTCTCGCACCAACTATTAGAGGACACCGTAAGATAGAAAATAACTTACATTGGATCAAAGATGTCATCTTTAAGGGGGTTACAATAAATAAATTGTCCATCTTAAGCCTCCGTCGGCCCCGCAATTTTGATAAACCATTTTCCCAGATCGGTTAAACGTTCAATTTGATTTTCAATGGCCGCCATGGCTACTTTGGTTAATTTTACCCCAGTTTGGTAGGTCTGAGTCACTACCTTAACGAGAGGATGCTTTCCTTTCCAAGTCATAGTCCTGGCAAATTGGACCGCGGTATCCAGGTCATCCAGCAGGCTACCATTCCAATGATGTTCCAACACGGCCCAGACTCTTTCAATGGGGTGGTATTTGCTATGATAGGGAGGATAATAAGCCAATGGTACCTGGAGTTGGTTGGTCTTGGCAAACTCGACTAGACGTTTCATAAATTGGGTCCGGGAAGAATTATTCTCAGGACCATGGTCTTGGTTAATTACCAAGGTTTGAATCTGAGGCACACGGGGTCGGAAGGTTTGCCACCATTCGTGGAGGATATCGACCATGCAATCGCTAGTTAATTTAGAAGAGACAAAGTACATAAAGAATTCGTCGGTTTGTGGGATAAAAATACCATAAGGTGTAACCGTTTGAGTGGCAAAATCATGATCACAAGCAGTGGTACACACCCTCGTTTTGCCACCGCGGTCAAAAGGTCCAAGTTTGACGGTAGCTTTCGCATCGATTGAAATTCGTAACGTGTATGGGTTGGCGTCGGCTTCTTGATTAATTATTTGCAATTGCTCAAAAATGGCATTGGTTTCGGGAATTTTTT
>DZAL01000065.1 GCA_022729575.1 Thiomargarita sp. | reverse complement strand
CCTCTGGGAGAGGGGCCGGGGGTGAGGGGAACATACCAGAAAATTTCTGCTTCAGTACTTAACACCCCTCGAAGGGGTGTTATCCATAGTGGAGGTAAGGGATAACACCCCTCGAAGGTCATTAACAAGAGTGGTTAGGTATGAACATCAAAAAATATTCCAATGTCATTGCCGATGCTAAAGCAGACCCTAAATTTCAACAATACTGTGACGAGTCATTAGAACGTATTCGGTTGGCGGAAGCCATTTATCGTGAGCGCGTTGCCCAACAGTTGACCATGACGCAACTGGCACAAAAGGCTAATACTACGGCAACTATTATCAGTCGTTTGGAAAATGCGCAGTTTTCGGCGAACATCAACTTGATATTTAAGATTTTTAGGGCGTTAGGGAAAGACAAAATTGAGTTGAGTGGTGTTTAGCCGGTGTCGGGAGGCAAAGCGACTACTGCCACCTCAAACCTGACAGGTCTGTTAGACCTGTCAGGTTGAAACCACGGCCACTAAAAACTAAGCCTTGGTCGGGTGGGTAAGTGTGTTGTTGCCCACCTTCTTCAAAATGGTGGGTAACAATAAACCTGTGGCCCACCCTACCTAACTATAGAGGCAAGGCAACATCAACACTATGTTTGTCCGATTATTTGCACCCCAGAAGAATTACTCGGAGGTTAATTATGTGGACTGATCCCATTATAGAAGAACTTCATACCCTTCGCCAAGAACTGGTAGCTAAATTTAATTACGATTCGCAGGCCCTGTGGGAATATTATCAACAACAGCAGCTATTACAAAATCGCCCTCTGGTATCCAGGCCACCACAGTATTGTCATCCTTTGCCGTTCACCCCGCTTACCTTAGAGGAAAAGGTTTAAAGTCGAGCGTGCGTAAGGTGAGTTGAGAAATCAACGAATGGTAAGCAGTTAATTCGTTACGCACAACCACCCCCGGCCCCTCCTTGGCAAGGAGGGGAGTATCTCTTGCAACGTAGATGGTGCGTACTCCCCTCCTTGGCAAGAATGAGTACAACGGATTGATGGGATAAAATGAGTACAGCGGATTGATGGGATACACGGATAAACCCAATTGAACTCATTGAGACTTGATTAGGTTTATCCGTTTATCCCATCAATCCGTTGTACTCATACCATTTCACCCCAACTCCAACAGGAACTTAACCATGACTACCAACAAACCAGACCCTGAGAACATCCAACACTCCTCTTGGACTTCCTTGAATGCCTATCCAACTTGCCAATATTCTTTCGCCACACCGACTCCAACTCCTACTGTGCAACCTGTGGGTCAAGAGAAGCAATTCGAATCCTTGTTTCAACAAGGTAACGCATTCTATTTTCGTAAAACCCCTGACTCGTTACGACGGGCAATAGAGTTGTATACTCAGGCCATTGCCATTGGTGAACAGTTACCCAAAGACTCGCCACAGTTTCAACATACTCTCGTCGGTGCCTATGTCAATCGTGGGAATGCCCAACGTAACCTGGGCGATGTCCAAACAGCGATTGAATCGTATAATCAAGCTATTGCTATTGGAAGACAGTCACCCAAAGACCAACCACGGTTTCAAGAATTTCTGGCCAATGCTTTTGGAGGCAAAGCCAATGCCTGCTTACAGTTAAACCAATGGGAAGAAGCCCAAGAAGCCGCTGAAGCAGGGTTAGACTTATTAAGAAATTTAGAACAGGTAGGTGTCTATAGATTTCGGAAGAAACGAGAATGGTTGTTTGACATCGCCATTGACACTTACCTAGCTAACGTTACCACCTGCCACTTCCTCCCCGAATTGCTGTTGGAACACCTTGACCCTAACCAACCAGGGTCGGCCCCAGAATCGGAGGTGATGCACAATGCGGCATTACGGGGATTGCAACGGCTGTATTTGCAACTGTATAATCGTTATCCTGAAATGTTACCCACCCTTCAGCAACCGTTGGAAACACTGGCGCAAATTCGTGCCCTCTATTTCGTCGGCACGGCTGCTGGGGCCAAGTTGATGGCCGAACATTATGCCCGGCATCTTCGAGATTCTCAAAAAACGTTGGTTACTTTACAGGACTACATTCAACACAATCCGCTGGACCCCCAGGGCTATGTGAATCTGGCCAGTGTGTCACTAGATAATCCTGAATTGTTCCCAGCGGACCATCATGCGACGGTGTGGGAATCTTACTTTAAAGCGGCCCATGTCCTTTCTCAATTGTCAACCGCGCCGCTGGTTCAAAACACGCTCATCACGCTGTTAAATTTATGTATTGAACTACGCTTTACCCCCGTCCTCTTTGAGTATCCTTATCTGGTCGGCGAAATGGCTAGAGAGCATGTCCAACGTCGTCAGGACCTAGCCCGCCAATGGGTAGCCGAGTTACCGGAGTCCATTAAGAACGGGTTGGGAAATACCGAGGCGGTATTGACCGACTTTCAAACACTCCGAGACACTTGGGAAACTATTACTCAAAGCGACTTTGAGAAGTGGCAACAGCAACAACGTAAGCAACGGTTGCAAGCGAAACGACAACGGTTGGAAACGTTATTAGCTGACTTGCCCTTGAACATTGAACAAGTCCACCAACGGGCCGCTTATATTGTCCAACAAGCCGACCAATGGCTAGTGGAGAATGTGCGTAAAGACCAAGATACCTGGCAAGCCGAAGCGAAGATGCGACCCGTCTTAGACCGAATTTTGCGACTGCTGTATCGGCAATTACATGGGTATGAATATGACCACTCGTTGTTTGACTTATTAGGAGAAGCAGCGTATACTCAATTACTCCCATTAGAATTTGAACCTCTCAAATTTGCGCTGATAGACTATTGCGGATACCTGCGGACCCTTAGTAAAACCTTATTGAAAAGAGTTGGCTACCAGTTAGGCCTGGCGATAGAAGAAAGTCTGTTAAACCGGTTATTCCTACCGCTAAAGGCGCCAGGCAAGCAATTCCAAACTCAAGATGCGGAAGACTTTCCACAGCAGGCCGTGATTCGTTTTTTCAATGACTCCTCACTAGAGAAACCGTTGTTATTAGACCCGATGGTGGCGATGTTGAATCGTTTAGCCTATTCAAACCACACGGTTGATGAATTGGTTAAAGTGGAAGTTCAAAAGGAATTACTACAAAGAATTCAAGACCATGCCCCACAGTTGTTAGGTCAATCTAAGCCCGTGCGGGAGTCTCTCAAACAGGCATTGGAATGGATTAAGCAGATTCGTAATAAATGTGACCATGCCGAAAAACCACTTGCACCGACGACTGAAGAAGAAGTGGAGAAGATGCTAGAAGCAGTATTAGGCCCGTCTGAAGAGGCGTTCTTTCGGTATTTTGTGGGAGCGTTTGCACGGGAGTCCAAATAGTATCAAACCTGACAGGTCTGCCAGACCTGTCAGGTTTAACCAAGCTATGGGAATGTCAAGAAACTTAGTTTCTTAGGCTTGATCACTACCCAATAACCATGAGGAGAACTACACCATGTCCATCCAACTTACCATAGATTTTCCTGAAGAAGTATTCTCAATTTTGCGGACCGACCCGCAAACGTTTGTCAAAGAGCTGCGTCTAGCCGCGGCCGTTAAATGGTTTGAATTAGGGATGATTTCTCAAGCCAAAGCCGCCGAATTGTCTGCGGTAAGCCGTCAAGAGTTTATCTATGCGTTATCACGGTTTCAAGTTTCACCGATTCAAATGACCCCAGAAGAACTGACAGCGGAGTTTTTAGCAGATGAACAGACATTGGGTAATTAATGCTTCTCCTCTTATCTTATTGGGGAAAATTGGTACACTTAACTTACTGCCACAATTAGCCAAGAAACTAAGTTTCTTGAAGAAACTTAGTTTCTTAGCAACGACTAAGGATAGAAAACATGCAAGTCATCAATCTTCCAGAAGCACAAACACGATTATTTGAAATTCATGAACTGGTAAGTTCAAAGCACGAACCCATTATTCTTACCCATCAACGGCAAGAGGTGGTGTTAATTGCCAGAGAGGAATGGGAGTCGGATCAAGAAACTCTGCGTTTATTCCAAGACCGTGCGGCCTTAAAATCACTGTTGGAATCTTTTGAAAATCACGATCAGGGTAAAATCGTTGGCAAATCTATAGAAGAAGTTTTTTCTGACTTAATCTAATAATATGACTTGGAAAATCCTGATACTTTCTAAAGCCGAAAAGGACTTGGAATGGTTTCGTAAACATAACCAGCCGCTTTATCTAAAATGCTTTGATTTAATCAGAGAACTTTCTAAAGACCCGCGTGTGGGTACAGGTAAGCCGGAAAGATTGAAACATTTTGATAGAGAAGTTTGGTCACGACGAGTTTCTCATGAACATCGCTTAGTTTATGTCATTTATTCACGAGAACAACTGGTAGAAATTACTTCCTGCCGGTCTCATTATGATGGTTAAGGGTGGATACGCTTCGCTTAATCCACCCTACTTAACTACTTAACTACTTAACAGGAGAATCATCTATGTCTGCACAAACCCAAACCAGTTATCTTACTCCGCAAGAATACTTAGCGATGGAACGTCTCGCCCAGTATAAAAGCGAATATTTTGATGGAGAGATATTTGCTATGTCCGGTGCTAGTCCAGCACATAATCGGGTAGTAGCCAATGCGTTGACGGAAATTAACCTGCAATTCAAAAAGCGTCCTTGCCTGGTCTATGCCAACGATATGCGCGTGAAGGTCAGTCCCACGGGCTTATATACCTATCCCGATATTGTCGCCCTCTGTGGTCCACCGCGGTTTGATGATAACCAGAAAGACACCTTGCTTAATCCCACGGTGATTATCGAAGTATTGTCCGATAGCACTCAAGCCTACGACCGCGGTAAAAAATTTCAGCACTATCGGACCTTGGAATCGTTACAGGAATATCTTCTGATTGCTCAAGAGGAATGTCATGTCGAACATTATGTACGACAATCTGGAAATGAGTGGTTGTTGACGGAAACTAACGACTTAGCCGCCGTCATTCACTTGGCTGCGATTCAGTGCCAATTGGCATTGGCAGATATTTATGATAAAGTGGAATGGTCAGAGTGAATCACTGTCCAAATCTGAAAGATTTACCTCGTTACCACGCTCCGCGTGGTAATGCCGCCCGGACGCTCGGCATCCAGAAACCTGAACCACCACGACTCAGCAAGCGTAGGGTGCGTTAGGCGCGTCTTTTTGCGCCGTAACGCACCTCTTTGTATCTTCTATCTCTTCTTCTATCTCTTCTTCCGTCACTTCTTCTTGAGTGACTTCTTCTTGTTCAGTTTCTAATGGCATGGACTCATTCCTCGAATAATGTTATACGGTCGCTGTAGGGCGGGCAACACCGTTTCTCTATGTTACTCGCAATCCACCTAATAATAAGGATAAACTAAACCAAAGTCAACTATACTTTCACCAGCCATAAATATCGGGCTATATCCCCACGTCTCAATCTGAAATTGGGAGAAGCCAGAGCGTAACTAAAGCGCCATCCCCCCCCTTGCCCGCTTTCCCCAGTGACGATAGTTCAAACCGTGATTCTACAGAGAGGAGAAGAAAGGGAAGTGAAAAAAGTGGAAGGGTTGGAGGGAAGATAGGTAGGGTAGGCCAACGTCTTTATTATTTGCCCACCCTCTCTTTACCACGACGGTAGTTGGGGTAGTGGGCAAAGATAAACTTGTGACCCACCCTACTTGGCTTACGAGGACTCCTACACTCCCATGTAAGACTGAAGAAGAATAAAAGCGGGCATCCCTGAATTCAAACCATTCAAAGTTGCATATTTTCATAGTGTTTTTCCAATTGTGTGCTATGCCCGATAATAGCATCCGCCATCTTTTCAGAAACTCTTACGGATATATCCTTAATATCCTGTACCAAATTGGGCAACTGATTTAGCACCGTATCTCCTTCCTTAAACGGGTATTTTACCTGACCTTTAAGACCTTTCTTATCCTTAACCACTTCACTATAAACACGGTTTACCACGCCATGGTTATGAATAAGCAGATTTCTAAGCAGAGAGAGTTCAAATAACAGTTTTTTGTCATCTTCAGAAACCACAGAACTCAAGTCTAAGTTAAATTTCTTATTAAATCCTTCAATCACCCCGATAATATTTTGGCTTTGTACAAAACTTTTAACTTCTAACTCAACAATATTCTTTTTGCAAAGTTCTATATCTCCACCTATAAACAAATCAGAAACACTAATAGACTTTTGCGCACCTAAATATTTAGGGAAAAACGTATAGACCGCGCAGAAACAATCAAATAAGAATTTTTCAAAAGCACTGTAGGTATCTACCAAGTTTTTCTCATCAACAATATTTTCATAACTTCTGCCACTAGCGCTTAGTTTATTATAAAAGTCTTCGTATTCTAAAGATAAATCAGCTATATCTTTAGAATGGCAATACCCTGCCTTTTTGACTTGTTCATGCAACTGTTTCAATAAAATACTTTGAAATTGAAACGAACGTAATTGTTTCAATCTGTGATTGAAATCACCGAGTGCCTTTCGAATAGCCTTCTCAAATTGGACGGTCATATTGCCACTAATCATCTAACGTTTTCACTCTTTCTAGGAAATCATTAGCAAATGTCTCGTACATCGTCTTGGTATCTTTATAGACCTGACGATTACCACTGATGGTCCCTTTATCATCAGATTCTAAACCCTCATAATCAGGTAACGCCCACATAGGTTTTCGGTACTTCTGCGCCATATTTGTCAGAGTGTTATGGCTATACAAAACCGCATTTTTTCCAATCGGGGTCTTTAGCACTTCCGCTGAAAGAGGTTTTCTTACTTCTTCAGGAATGTACTCGTTGATGGCCACAGGAATTTTTTGAGCATAATTGAAATGTGCCTTCGCTAATCCCCATTGGTCAGGTTTACCACTTCTCTTTTTAGCGTTGTAAATGGCATACCCCAAGAATCTAACAAATTTCTTAGGAAACTCCTTGCGTTTTTGTGGAATAATCGTAAAACAAACATCGAAGTGTCTTTCCCATTCCTTCAAAGCTTTACCAATATTTTTCATCCCATATAGAGAAAACATATCAGGCAGGCAGGGAATAATAAAGCCATCTACGGTAGAAATAATTACCATATTTAACGCTCCTAAATTAGGAGAAGTATCAATTATGACAAAATCATACTGGTGTTTTGCCGAATATAACTCCGCAAGTTTTCTGATTCTGGTAACGGTTCTTATAGACAGTGGTTCACCCAGGAACATACCAGTCCAACGTTCGGCAATTCGTTTTTCATACTGAAATAGCGTCAAACGGCTAGGTATTAAATCCAAATTGGGGACGACTGGAAAAGGAGGAGGCAATTCGTCAAAATCGGAGATACCCTCTTCCACTGATTTGAGAAGAAAGTGGATGGTTCTTCTCGTCTTAAACAGATTGTTAAAATCCTCCTCTTTCATTTGTCGTTTGGCAGAATCAAATCCACTCTCAATAATACTCTCTTCCGCTTCCCAAATTTTTTCTAATTCTTCCTCTGGCATCCCATATAAACTCATATTGCACTGAGGATCCAAATCTAAAATAAGCACTCTCTTTCCCATTTCAGCAAGGATATGGGCCAAGTGATAGGCTAGGGTAGTTTTACCTACGCCACCTTTATTATTAAAAATAGAAATTATTTTCACAGAAATTACCTCAATTAGTTATACCATATAATTATGGCATCTTGGGCCAACAAGATAAATATATGACCAAGATAAACCAAAGTCAATAGGTAGTCAACAATTTTGTTACAGTCATCGTAGGACAGGCAACACCGTTTCTCTATGTTACTCACAACCCACCTAATAATAAAGATAAACTAAACCCAAATCAACAATAGCCAATCAATTTTTCCACCCTCCAGAAATCTTTTGCTCTTTATCGGGCTATCGGCCCGCCCGTATCAATACCTCTTGAAATTGGGATTTGAATTTTTAGACCTCAATTAATTTGGAGGGATTACCCGTAAGGAGAGTTAATATTTCTGTTGCTTCCCCGTTTTATACTGAACTTGTCGCATCGCTTTACGTTGCCGATTCCAGTGAGGACCTTCTAAATATTGTGCATCTGCCACATTTAAATCGGTTAACTGTTCCAAATTTAAATCATACTTAGCCGCTTGCTCTTTCACAAAGGCCGCCGTTTCTAATAACACTTCCCGGGCTTCCTCCACTTGTCCCTGGTCTCGTAATTTTACGGCTAATTGATTTTTGGTTAAAGCTAATTGTTCTATCACCGTTGCCATCACGTTCACTTGAATACTCTCTTTACTGTCAGATTCAGACGCAGTAAACGTAGCTTCCACCGGTGCTTGTAACGTTTGCTGACGATGAGTCGTTAAATCATAATAACTCACTTCGACTGTTGCCAATAAGTGACGTGCTGGAATGGGTGTCGCAGGGATTTGTAGTTCAAGCAAAATGTATTTTTCTTGTTCACGGTAAAGTTGATTCAGCGAGATTATCACTGCGTCATGTTCAATGGTGGCGGCGCGGCCTAATACTCGTAGCGGTTTGACGTTATTCACCCCGACTATATTTACGGTCACGGTTTGGGCTACGACTGACCATAAATCGTTTAACTCATGGTTAAAAATGGTGGTTAACTCGTCAATTTTTTCTACAAAGGCATGGTTGCCATCGCTGTGACTGGCTAATTGAGTCAACAAGTCTTCATGGTAACCTAGTCCCAATCCGATAGTAGTTACCGCAATACGTTCACGACCTAATTCGGTGCCCAATTGGCCTAATTCGGCGGGAGTATCGGGTCCAATATTCGCTAGTCCATCGGAGAGTAAAATAATTCGATTGACCCGGTCTTGGCTCAAAAAATTTCGCACTTCTTTAGCGCCTCTTTCCACACCACTGTATAAAGCGGAATTGCCGCCGGCGGTTAGTCGTTGAATGGCTGAGTAAATTGCGGTTTTGTCAATCACTGGCGTGGCTGGAAAGAGCACTTCGACATGATGGTCATAGTTAATCAGGGCCAACACGTCTGCCGGTTGTAAACCATTAACAATCTGTTTGAGTGCCGCCTTCGCATATTGAATTTTTTGTCCACGCATCGATCCTGATTTATCTATCACCAGAGCGAGATTTAAGGGGGCAATTATTTTCTCAGGTGATGGCGGGGCACCGGCACCGGTAAGACTCACTTTTAAATAAGCAGTTTGGGTTTGATTGGCCAACATGACCGGCGTTGCTAGGGCAACTTCCAGCATTACTGAAGAGAGCATAATGGTTCGATTCCCTGAATTTTGGTGGTCATGAAAGGTGAGTGAACATTCAAGTCTGGTGCTAGGTTTCCTAAGCCTTCGAGGCTTAGGAAACCTTCCCTAAAATCCATACTTTTCAAGCACGGCCTTAATGTCGTGAATGGCTTGTGTGGCTCGTTCTGGAAGCACAATACATCCAGACAAAGCGCCATAATGTTCTTCCAAACAGTTCAATAATAGGTTCTTAATTTTGGCTTCATCTGGTGAATAAGGTAAGGAACTATTTTCATAAAGCACTTGCATTCCTTTCTCTCTTTCCGCGAACCAGTCTTTGATTTTTTCCAGACTCCATTCGCCGCGCCGAATCGCTTTCAATACTTCTCGGTCTCGGGTTAAATCCAAATCTCCCGTCGCCAAAATCTGTTCCACTTCGCCCAATAAACGCACGACATGATAACCAAATTTTACATCATAACCGAATTGTTCAATAATCTCCTTACGTTTCCCGATTCGTGATTGACTTTCCATTTTATGCAGTTGTGACCAGGCATAACCGCGGAATTTATGCCAGCATCCTTTGTGCAAAAATAGCTGGCGATGTTCTCTTACTAGATTGCCGACTTTGGTGGAGTGGCGCACACAACGCGGCGGGGTGAACAAGGAGTCGATCATATTGGGGTTGTTTTCCATGCACAATTGAAAGTATTTGACAATGGAGTAGATGTTTAAATCGTAGATCACGCCTTTATTTTTGTCTTCGACGTGATGTTGTTGGTATTGTTCAAATTTTGACATGGGGGTGCCGAATCCTAAAATTTCACCACGTAAATGTGGAAAAATGGAGTCTTTGGGGGGGATGCAAAAGCCATAGATGTCAATGTCACTATGTTCTGAAGACACGCCATAAGCGATTGACCCCATCATGGTTTCATAGTGTATATTGTCGACTAAAAATTTAGGGGGAGTAATTAAGTCCCGTTGGAATAATTCTTTGATGACACTCATGAGTGAGTCCTCTTTAGTTGCTGGATAAAATCTGGCTGGAGTCCAAATTTTGGGTAGTGATGCCATGGGTGATAGTCAGGGTCTCAAACCTGACAGGTCTCAAAGACCTGTCAGGTTTAAACCACTACCTGGTGCCTGACTACCTAAATTTTAGGTAGTGATGAAATTTGGGTGCGGTCAGGACTGGCAGTCCTTTGAGGACTGCCAGTCCTAAGTTTTCACCCAGATTATTTCGTTCCCAGGCGCCAGCGTGGGAACGAGAAAATAATAGTTAACGATTTTACTATTTACCATTAACCGTAAAAGGTCCGAGAATTTTTTCCTCTATAAATTTCACTATGTCTGAGGGTTGGTTTAAATCTAACAGCGGTAAAGTCGTGGTCATTTCTAATGGTGCATCGGTGGCCACGGCGATAATGGTGTCGTCGGTTGGAAACATGAGCGCGTGACCTAGATGGGGGCGATGTAATTCAATTTTCGGGTAGGCTTCATGTTTGAATCCTTCTATTAAAATCAAATCTAGTTGGTCTTGATTTAACGCCGGTAAGATTTGAGATAAATACACTTCTTCGGTATGGCCGCCTAATTCAACGACTAAAGCCCAGCGATAGCGGGAGGCAATTAAAGTTTGGTCAGCGCCGGCTTGGTGCAACCGGTAACTATCTTTGCCTGGTTGATCAATGTCAAAACCATGGTGCGAATGTTTGATGATACCCACTCGTAAGCCTTTGGCTTTGAGTAGAGGTATGAGTTGTTCTAATAAAGTGGTTTTGCCGGTGCCACTGTAGGCCACAAAGCCAAGGAGAGGTATTGATATTGTGTTAACGTTAACCATCTTGAGCGTCTTAGTAATTTTAGAAAAAAGGGTAGTAATAAAATCTGGAGGGTAATCTAGGACTGGCAGTCCTTTGAGGACTGCCAGTCCTGACCGCATCACCACCGCATCATCATCTAGGTTTCATCACTACCAGCAGTAATTATTATTTCGAGATTGTTGCTAAGTCTTGGGGTGTATTGATATTTAATAACGTGTCTGGAATATCCGAAAAATCGGTGTGAGCGATGTGATGTTGAGCATACCAATGGCTAATTTTGCGGTCTGGAGTGTCTAAAAATTTTAATAAACTAGGTAATAAACTACGTTTTAGTAGCGCTATCACGGGATGACTGCGGTGACCATCGGTGGCTACACTGAGGTCCGCTTGTTGTGCGATGAGTTGAGTGTATAGGCGGTGTGCTAGGTGAGGACTGAGAAAGGGGGTGTCACAGGGGACGAATAATACATAGTCCGTGGTGGCTTCTTGTAAACAGGTAGCCATTCCAGCTAGTGGGCCGTCATAGTGACCAAAAGTATCGGCGAGGACCCGACCGCCTGGATTTAATTCAGCATAGCGAGATTGGTGTCGGTTGGCGCTGATGAGAAGATTATGCACTTGCGGACGCAGGGTGGCTATGATATATTCAATCAGACATTTATTATTTAATAAGAGCAAGCCTTTATCTTCTCCTCCCATGCGGGTGGCGCGTCCACCTGCTAGAATAACGCCGGTTAGCTTGGTCTGTGGATAAGTAGGTGTGTTAGGCATAATAAATATTCTAAATATTCTAAATATTCTAAAAGTTATCATTAAGGGTATAGGGATAACACCCCTCGAAGGGGTGTTATCCCTCAAACTCAGGGATAACACCCCTTGAAGGGGTGTTATCCCTCAAACTCAGGGATAACACCCCTCGAAGGGGTGTTATCCCTCAAACTTCACTACCATTTTCTTCAATTAATCTTAATCAATTTATTAATAAATTCATCGGCTGGCATGGGGTGGCCAATTAAGTAACCTTGAATTTCATCACATTTCAAAGTCCGTAAAAAAGCCTCTTGAGGTTTAGTTTCTACGCCCTCGGCAATCACTTTTAAATTTAGGCTCCGCGCTAGGGCGACAATCGCTTTAGTAATCATCATATCGTCTTGATTAGCCGGAATGTCACGCACGAAGGATTGGTCAATTTTTAATTTGTCAATGGGAAATCGTTTTAAGTAACTAAGGGAGGAGTAGCCGGTGCCAAAATCATCGATGGCTAATTGAATTCCTCGATCCTTTAATTCATGCAAGACTTTGGCGGCGGCCTCGACATCTTGCATGAGCATACTTTCGGTCAATTCTAATTCTAATAACGTTGGGTCAATATTAGTTTCTTCGACAATGCGTATGATACTGGGCGTGAGGTTTTCTTGCCGAAATTGCCGCGAGGATAAATTGACTGCCATCCGTAAAATAGGTTTACCGGTGTCACGCCAACGCTGATGTTGTAAACAGGTGTGACGTAACACCCATTCGCCAATAGGAACAATTAAACCGGTTTCTTCGGCTAACGGGATAAAAGTGTAAGGTAGCATTAATCCTAATTCCGGGTGTTGCCAACGTAATAATGCTTCCACGCCCACAATTAAACCAGTGCTTAAGTGCATTTGAGGTTGGTAGTAGAGTAAAAATTCGTCTCGTTCTAACGCATGACGTAATTTAGATTCCAGGGAGAGCCGATGATGCGTTAGAATATTCATCTGTGGTTTGTAAAATTGATAATTATTACGTCCTGCTTCTTTGGCCCGATACATGGCGGCATCGGCATGTTTTAATAAGGTATCCACATCCGCGCCATCAAGGGGATAGATACTGAGACCAAGACTGGCAGTAATAAACACTTCATGCCCATTTAATTCAAATGGAGTTTGCAGAGCCGCAATAATGTCCTCAGCCACGGTTTCAATCGCTTGATGATTATTGAGATTTTCCAGTAAGAGGGTAAAATCATCTCCTCCCAAGCGGGCAATGGTATCGGTTTTACTTAAACAGTTGGTGAGACGACGAGCGACATCTTTGAGCAATAAATCTCCTACCAGGTGTCCCCAAGTGTCATTAATATATTTAAACCGATCCAAGTCTAAAAACATGATGGCAATTAGCTGATTTTGCGGTTGCGCGTGAGTGAGGGCCAGGGTCGCTTTTTCATAAAATAAATTACGATTGGGTAAGCCAGTTAAGTCATCATAGTGGGCCAAATAGGCTAAACGTTGTTCAGTTTGTTTGTGCTCGGTAATGTCGGAAAAGATGGCCAGATAGTTGGTGATTTCATTAGTTTTTTCATCTTTAATGACGCTAATATGTAACCATTCCTGGTAAAATTCGCCATTTTTCCGGCGGTTCCAAATTTCTCCTTCCCAATAGCCAATACTATTGATGGATTTCCATAATTTTTGGTAAAATTCGGATGAATGTTTACCCGATTTGAGAATAGCGGTCTTTTGGCCTAAAATTTCTGCTTCCGAATAGCCAGTAATTTGAGTAAACGCTTTATTTACTGAGATAATTT
Source organism: Thiomargarita sp. (assembly GCA_022729575.1). GTDB lineage: Bacteria > Pseudomonadota > Gammaproteobacteria > Beggiatoales > Beggiatoaceae > JAABRD01. The sequence goes on along the minus strand of DZAL01000065.1, from coordinate 14,507 downwards.
GAGTTTGCGCGTTGGTAATAACGATCGCTTCGGCACTATTTTCTAAGACTTTGGCGGCTTGTCTCAGTTTCTCCTCGGCGCGTTTGCGTTCAGTAATATTTTCCACACTGCCCAAGACCCCAATCACTTGACCAGCAGCGTCGCGTAAAGGAATTTTATTCAATTCTAACCATAATGGTGGTCCGCCTGGTTGTGGTAATGCTTCGATATAGTGATATTCAGAATGGCCGTCGGCAATAATACGACGACTGAGCAGGTCAAAAAAGGCGGTATCTGCTTGAACCAACTGAATTAACTCATTATCCGTTTTTCCCACAATCTCTTCTGGTGAGTACAGTCCAATGACTTGGGCAAAGTTTTGGTTACAGCCTAAATAAATGGCTTGTTGATCTTTCCAAAAGATATATTGCGGAATGTTGTCGATGACCAAGCGTAACATTTGTTGCGAATAGCGTAATTGTTCTTCGACTTGCTGGCGTGCAGTAATATCACGACTGGTGCCAATCAGTCCTAGAATTTCTCCGTTAAGGGTTAAAAACGGGGTTCGAATAATATCTAGCAAGACGCGCTGGCCATTGGGATAACTCACCCATTCTTCAGTCTTTTGGGTTTGGCCGGTGGTAAGAATTTTTTGGTCTTGTTGATGAAAAATTTCAGCTATCTCAGGTGGAAATAATTTGAAATCGGTTTGCCCAATTAACTCGGTGTCAGGACAACCGGCAAATTCTTCAAACGCTCGGTTGCAGCCTAAATAAACGCTATTATTATCTTTGTAAAATACTAGGTCTGGCAGACTGTCAATTAAATTTCGCAGTAATGCACGTTCTCGTTGCAATTCTTGAGTGCGGACTTGGACCCGTTGCTCTAAGCGATTATGCGCCACTTGAATCTCTTCAAAACGAGCCTGTAGTGATTCCGCCATGGATTTGAAGTTATGAGTCAGAGCAGCAATTTCACTGATATGGGTTTGGGGCCAGTGAATACTTTGATTTTGTTGCAAACGATTGGGCAAATTGTCGGTGAGCTGAGTCAGTTTTAATAAAGTACTGCGTAGCCAATGACTGATGATACTGGCTATTATCAAACTGATAATAGTGATGATAGTAACGACAATCATTTTGTTAATGTATAATTGGAATAAGGTGCTCACATAGTCATATAAGGGTATTTCTACCATTAGGAGGAGTGGCAGAGTGCTATCTACTAGCGTTTGTTGCACATAAGTGCTATTCAACCAACGTAACATCAGGTTATGGAAATGGTTGGCGGGAAAAGTTAAATAAATGGTTTCGTTATTGCCATTAGCCAGGCTGGTCTGTTTGGTCGAGAGAGATTGGATATAAGGGCTTAGTCGTACCAAATCACGACGAGTGCTATGCAGGACCCGTTGTTGGAGGTCAGTTAAAGTGAATTGGACTTGATGAGCATTTGCTTGAGTCACACTGGATTTATAGAATGCGCCTAACCTTTTGAAATCAAGATAGGCAAACACTATTCCCGTGATCTGTCCATGCTGACGAATGGGTACGGTATAAGTGAGTAGTGGTGTGACCGCTTGATTTTCAGAAAAATAGTTGTTAAAAATTAATGGGTTAGGTGTGGTAACTAGCTGTTTTAATTGAAATTGGTGATTAACTTGAGTATGAATCGGGGCCGCAGTTTTAGGAGAAGAGAATAAAATGCTACCTTGAGTATTAGTGATAGTGAGTTCAATCAATTCTGGAAAAAACTCTAAGATAAAATTGGTCTGTTGTTCCCAGTCGGCTACGGGTTTCAATTGACTTAAGGCGACCACTGTCGCCATTTCCTCTAGTGCGCGAAGGTGTTGGTGGTGTAATAATCGTAACTCAGTGATCAAATTTTTAGATAAAGATTGCGCGTCTATTTTAAGGTCTTGAAAGGTGTGATAACTTAATTGCCAACTATTTAGAACCAAAATGATTAATGCGGGTACTAACACAAAGGTGGCAATCAAGTTGAGTAATATTTGATGTAGTGAGGAATAATAAAAAGCCGACGGTCGTTTCGCCCAACGTGCTAAGGGCAATAACATGATCAAGACACTAGCAATGGCGGCATTGGTGATGCCATTGAAGGGGATTTTTAGCAACAGTAAGAGAGTAGGCACGGTGTCCAGCGGAAACAGGTAGAGATACACTATTCGTAATAGGGGCACACCGATACCTAACCAAAAAATGCTATCGAGTAGTAGTAGGTGATAGCTAAAACGTCGCCAGGTTAATCCAATAATCAACGCTTCTAAGACAAAGCATAATGGTTCTACCAAAGATTCATCTACCCACCATGGGTAGCTACAAGCAATGAGGGCGCTGACCATTCCCCAGCCTATACCAAACAGGTGGATAGTCAATAACACTGCAATGCTACTAAAGGTAAAATCTATACCGAAAAATAGGGGTAACTGCCAATAATTACCTAAGATGCTAAGGATGTTTAATAACAATAGCATCAAGTAAGATTGTCGAGTCTGTAAAAACAATGGGTTATCTACTTTATACAATGACATGAAACAAACAATTGAAATAGAAAATATTAAGAATTAAAAATTAAAAATTAAGCGATTAAAACAGCGTTGGAGTCCAAATCTTCAGATTTGGAAACGCCGTTTTATTTTGACCAGTTTCGTCCAAATCTGAAGGTTTGGACCCCCTCACATCAGGGCAACCACCAGCGATTGTCCCTACCAAAATGGACAGTATTGGCAACCACCTGGGATTGCCCCTACCAAAATTGACAGTATGGGCAACCATTAGGGATTGCACCTGCCAAAGTGGATAGTCTATATTCTTGGCGGTCCCTAAGTATCTTTACTTCTATAGTTTATGTTATACTTAAACATTCAATTATTACCTTTAATATGGAAATATTGAGGCGAATTTTAATATAATAGCATTATTGTCGTATGATTACTTTTATTTTAAGAGGCAATCGCAACATGCAATCATCACGAAGTGTAGAATTGTGGGTAGGTGTTTTGGTGGCGTTAGGTTTGGCGGCCTTGTTTATACTGGCAATGAAAGTTAGTAATATGGGAGATTTATTTAATAATCAAGTGTATAGTATTACCGCCAAATTTCAAAATATCGGTACCTTAAAAGTTAAAGCACCGGTAAAAATGGCCGGGGTACGGATCGGTCAAGTCACTGAAGTTAACTTGGATCCAACCACGTATGAAGCAGTAGTGGCTATGCAAATAGATAGTCAATACCGTACTATTCCTAAAGACAGTAACGCCAGTATTTTCACCGCCGGCGTATTAGGTGAACAATATGTGGGCTTGAAAGAAGGTGCGGAGGAGGAATATTTAGTCGACCATGACCAAATTATGTTCACCCAACCGGCACTGGTATTAGAGCAGTTGATTGGTCAATTTTTAGTGCGTTTGGCATCTGGTAGTGAAGATAAAAAACCATAAATTAAATTATCTTCATCATGTACACCACCCCCTTGCTCCTCCTTTTTCTCGTTCCCACGCCGAGCCTGGGAACGAGAAAATGAAAATTTGGGTAGTCCCCACAAACCAATGGAGGTATTAAAAATCAAGGCGTTCTCAAAAACCGTGAAATTCCTCTGAACTTATACTATTTTCTCTGCGCCCTCTGGAGCGCAATAAGGATTATTGCGCCACCGCTCGCAATAATCCTTATTGCACTCCAGAGGTTAGGTGCCATAATCCTACGAGGTGGAGGCTAACCTTGGCCTTTGATAACCCATTGATTTTAAATACCTCCACGGCTTTGTAGGGACTACCAAAATTTTCGCGGGTAGAGAAACCTACGGGTTTATTTCCCCAGGTTACCACTACTCGATTCCGCCCAGCTAAAATTTTTACCCTGACCATTGACTTATTCAATTCGTTCTTTTATAATTTCGAGATTATTTACCATCGTCATTTATTATTTATCAAACTCAAAGGAAATTTAATTATGAAGCGAGCATTTACTTACCTAATGTTAACCCTCGGGTTACTCTTCACCACCCACTTAAGTTGGGCCGCCCTCAATGCTGAGGGGGCGAAAGCACTCATCAAAAACACCGTCGACCAAGTGCTTCAGCAACCAGAAAAATTGAATGATTCCGTTTGGGTAGATACGTTAGTCGATAAAGTATTTGACTTTGAACGGATGTCAAAGTTTGTACTAGGCCGTCATTGGAAAACCGCTACCCCAGCGCAACAAGTTGCGTTTGTGAAAGAATTTCGTAGCTTGTTAGTGCGGACTTATTCCACTTCGTTGAAAAAATCAATAGCCACCGGTAAAAGTTTTTCCGTCAACTATGATTTACCGTCAGCCGGGAGCAAAGACCGTCCTAAAATCAAAACGTTGGTTACGGAAAGCGGGAAACGTCCGATTACCGTGGATTACGATATGTACTTCGTCAACGAAGTTTGGAAGGTTTATAATGTCACCGTCGAAGGAGTCAGTCTCGTGACCAATTACCAAAATGAATTTGACAACGATGTTCGCACGATAGGTATGGATGGTCTAATTAAAAAAGTTTTTACGCAGAATCAATCGGCACCAGTACCTCCCTCCCCGACTCCAATGTCATGAACCAAATCATTGTAGAAAATAATGATACCTGGCTCTTGATTGGTGAATTGAGTTTGAGCACCATTAATTCGATATTAGCTGAGTTTACGCAATTGCGCACTCATGCTACCCCGACGGTAATCGATTTACGTGAAGTCACCCGGAGCGACAGTGCCGGATTAGCATTGCTTCTCGAATTAATGAAGCAAACTCAACCTCACCCCATCAAATTTTGCCATTTGCCAGCGCAACTGCATAGCCTCGCCCAAGTGTGTGGCGTGGTTGAGTTACTACCCATCTTAACCGCTTAAGTCGTCACCTTATGCACGGTTAACTCAACCTCCCTCCAGCCCCTCTTTATTTAAGGAGGGGAGAAAGAGAGGGTGGTCACTCCCGGTAGTCCCTACCAACTAATGGCAGTATTAAAGTCTAGGAGCTAACGTTTCTAAACTTCACCGGTTCTAAGTTTCTTAAGCCGTCGCGGCCTAGGAAACCTTGGGTCAACCAGTTTCCTAAGCCTTCCAGGCTTAGGAAACTTTGACCTTTGATAACTCTTTGATAACTCATTGAATTTTAATACTTCTATTAGCTTGGAGGGACTACCTTAAAACGAGACTTCTTCAAACCCATTCCCACTCTACCGACCGAAAACGATTTGCCCTACGATGATGGAATGCCCATGGAAACTCAGCGCCACAAAACCCAAATGGACCTGCTCATTAACTCCTTAAACTAAGATTTGACAACTTTAAAAAAGTTGTCAAATCTAAACTGAATATTCGTCATTAAACTAAGATTTGACAACTTTAAAAAAGTTGTCAAATCTAAATTGAATATTCGTCATTAAACTAAGATTTGACAACTTTAAAAAAGTTGTCAAATCTAAACTGAATATCCGTCATTAAACTAAGATTTGACAACTTTAAAAAAGTTGTCAAATCTAAACTGAATCGTCAAATCTAAACTGAATCTAAAATTGATAAAAAATAGGTTATTCCCGTGACCCCACAACTCTCTGTCGTCATCATTGGTCGCAACGAAGGTGAACGTTTAGAACGATGTATTCGCTCGGTCCAAGCCATGAACGCTCCTCCAGCCGCCATGGAAATCATTTACGTCGATTCTGATTCTAGCGACGGGAGCCCGGCGCGAGCTAAAGCACTAGGTGCCAGGGTAGAAGTGGTTTATCCATCTAAACCGGCTGCGGCCATCGGTCGCAATGCCGGCTGGCGACTAGCACAAGCGCCTTTAATCTTATTCCTAGATGGCGATACTATTTTACATCCGGACTTTGTAAAAATCGCTCAGTCATATTTACAAGATCATCCTGAAGTGGCCATTGTTTGGGGACATCGACGCGAATTATATCCCCAGGCTTCGATTTACCAACGAGCGATTGATTTAGATTGGATTTATCCCGTCGGCTTAACTGAATTTTGTGGCGGCGATGCGTTAATGCGTCGTGAGATTATCGAAACGGTCGGTGGTTATAATCCGCTTCTCATTGCCGGTGAAGAGCCCGAAATGTGTGCACGGATCCGAGCGCGAGGTTACCAAATTCTTCATATCGATCAGCCGATGACTTTACATGACTTGGCTATTCACCGCGGTTCCCAATATTGGTGCCGAGCCATTCGTACTGGTCATGCTTATGCCGAAATTTCCAATCTACTACGTAACACTGCCACTCCTTTATGGGAACGTGAAGCGCACAAAAACCTAATTCATGCCGCGGCCTGGTTGACGATTCTCATAGCAGGATTCAGCGGTGCCCTCTGGTTTCATGCCTGGTGGCCAATTCTCCTGAGTCTTGGTTTATTAGTCTCACTCAGTCTGCGCAGTGCGTGGAAAGCCCGCTGGAAATCAGCCAATCGCTGGACCTGGTTACTGTATGGTCTTCATTCCCAATTTCAACATATTCCTGTTGCCGTGGGACAACTTTCTTATTATTACCATCGCTGGCGTGGACAACGACAACGATTAATTGAATATAAATAGTTCCGCTTCATTTTTTAATAGAATTAATTAATATTTTACGAAAAAATCATATTGATTTATAATAAGTACTGAAACGGAAATTTTCTCGTATATTCTTTCGCTCTGGGAGAGGGGCCGGGGGGGGTGAGGGAAAATACCGCCGAATTTCTGCTTCAATACTTATGACGTTGATATTGGCACATATTAAGAGAGGAAAATTAGTCATTCATGAAAACTTTTTATCTGATCACTACTTTTTGGATAAGTTTAGTTATCTCAGAAACCGCGCCTGCTTACGGTTTATTCATACACCCTACGACCACCGAAGGAGGTTGTTTGTCGACCAGTAAAGACAAGAGTGTCTTCTTAGGCTTAAAAGATATTTGTACGCCAGAAACTAAGGCTAACTCCTTTTGGAAACTGGAAAAACATAACCGGCAGGGCTTATTTTTTATTCATTCTCTCGCTGGAGAAGGAGAAACTGAAAATTGCCTGACCTTTGCCAATGAATTTAAAATATTGTTGCAAGCGTGTAACCCTTCCAACCCACGACAATATTGGAAGTTCACTGATGATGGTGAAAACACGACCCTCAGTAATGGTGAGAATTGCTTATCTGCTTTTGTTCACCCGAAAGGCACCACCATAGATTTTCAAAAATGTGAGGGCGCTGATGATGATACCGTCTGGCAATGGAAAGTCATCGAAAGTCAGTAAGTATAGTTGGTAGTCCCTACCAACTAATGGAGGTATTAAAATCTAGGTGCTAACTTTCCAGTTTTAGGTTTCCTAAACCTCACCGGTTGAGGAAACCTCGGCGATTCTAAGTTTCCTAAACCGCGAAGGTTTAGGAAACTTTGACCTTTAATAACTCATTGAATTTTAACACCTCCATTGATTTGGAGGGACTACCAGTAAATAAATCAAGGCGTACCCAATGAAAGCACTTATCTGGTCTAGCGTGTTACTATTGTTATGGATATCTGGGTATTATATATGGGATTATTCAAAATTTCAGAAACATCCTCTGCCAAAAACGTTTATTACGCGCTTACCATTGATGAGTGATAAAGAAGATTGGTGGATTGACTTTTTTCACAGTTATTCTTTTAAAATCAAACCCACTACTCAATGTAGCGAAGCCTGTTGTGTACGTTTACAACTGTTGCCCTGGCAATTAGAATATTTCAATACCATTGATTCTACTAAAAAAATTGAACTAAAATCTCGTGTTAACCAAACTCAGTTGATAAGTTTTCATGCGGTAAGTACCGAATTATAATCGTGAGTACCGTTTGCCTAATTAAATATGTTGACGAATATTCCCTCTATGCCACATTACGACCTCCGTAATTTCATCACCCAATTGGAATCACAACAACTACTAAAACGAATTGCCGTGGCGGTAAATCCTAATTTAGAAATGACCGAAATTAGTGACCGCACCTTGCGTCTTGGTGGACCAGCCCTCTTATTTGAACATCCCACAGGGCATCACATTCCGGTATTGACTAATCTGTTTGGTACCGTGCAACGGGTCGCTTTAGCCCTGGGGCAAGATTCTACTTCAACGTTACGCGAAGTCGGTCAGTTATTAGCGTTTTTGAAGGAGCCAGAGCCACCGAAGGGTTTAAAGGAGATTTGGGAAAAGTGGCCTCTGTTTAAACAAGTGTTGAACATGCCTCCTAAAGTGCTCACTCACCCACCTTGCCAAGAGCAAATATGGGTGGGTAGCGAAGTCGATTTATCGAACTGGCCGATCCAAACTTGTTGGCCCGGCGATGCCGCGCCCTTGATTACCTGGGGCTTAGTGATTACCAAAGGTCCTCATAAGTCGAGACAAAATTTAGGTATTTATCGGCAACAAGTGATAGGCCGTAATCAGGTCATTATGCGTTGGCTATCTCATCGTGGCGGTGCGCTAGATTTTCGCGACTGGCAACAACAATGGCCAGGACAACCGTTTCCAGTGGCCGTAGCAATAGGTGCCGACCCCGCTACCATTTTAGCCGCGGTCACGCCAGTCCCTGATACTTTATCTGAATATGCCTTTGCCGGTTTATTACGAGGACAACGGACCGAAGTGGCAACTTGTGTAACGCATGAATTACAAGTACCCGCACGGGCGGAAATGGTGTTAGAAGGGTTTATTTATCCTAATGACCTGGCGGCTGAAGGTCCTTTTGGAGACCATACCGGTTATTATAATGAAGTCGACACTTTTCCGGTATTGACAATTGAACGGATAACTCATCGGCGGCAACCAATTTATCATAGCACTTATACCGGTCGTCCACCAGACGAGCCGTCGATGTTAGGAGTAGCACTGAATGAAGTATTTGTGCCGATTTTGCAAAAGCAATTTCCTGAAATTATTGATTTTTATTTGCCCCCTGAAGGTTGCTCTTATCGTTTGGCGATAGTGAGCATTCGTAAACAATATCCCGGTCATGCCAAACGAGTCATGTTAGGTATTTGGTCGTTTTTGCGACAATTCATGTATACCAAGTTTGTGATAGTAACGGATGAGGACATTAATATTCGCCAATGGTCAGATGTCATTTGGGCCATCACCACCCGCATGGATCCAGCGCGTGATACCGTGTTGATTGAAAACACACCGATTGATTATTTAGATTTTGCCTCCCCTGTTTCAGGATTGGGTAGCAAAATGGGATTGGATGCAACTCATAAATGGGTAGGCGAAACTCAACGGCAATGGGGCCAGCCGATTGAGATGACCACAGCAGTGAAGGAGAAGATTGACCGAATATGGCAGGAGTTGGGATTTTAATGCAACCACGGTATAGGGTAGTGAGGCAAGGTGGGTGATAATGAAGAACCCTCGTTCCCACGCGTCAGCGTGGGAATGCAGTGCCGACGCGCCAGCGTCGCGGCTCCGACGTTTCCACGCTGGCGCGTGGGAATGATGGTTATCACCCACCTTGCATCACTACCCGGTATAGTAAGTGCGGAAACAGAAATTTTCTCTTATTTTCTTTCTCCCCTCTCCTTCTGGGAGAGGGGTCGGGGGTGAGGGAATTATATTTCATACCCTCCTGGCTAAGGAGAGGAGTCTAGTCGTAGTCAGGCCACCACTCCTCTGTTCTTACTAAGGAGGAGTTGGGGTGCTTAACATAAAAGAGACTGAACATGGACCTTATCTATTTAAAAGAGATCAAAGTAGAAACTATCATTGGTATTTATCCGTGGGAACGTCAGGTTAAACAACCAGTGGTGATTAATTTGGAGATGGCAACCGATATTCGCAAGGCGGCGGCAACGGACCGCATTGAAGACACTTTGAATTATAAAGAGATTAGCAAGCGCATTTTGGAATTTGTCAGCCACAGTGAATTTCAATTGATTGAAACTTTAACGGAAAGAATTGCGGAAATTATTTTGACCGAGTTTAATGTGCCATGGGTGCAGGTACAATTGAGCAAACCGGGTGCTATTCGCGGAGCCCGTGATGTCGGAATTAGAATTGAAAGAACTCAATCAGGTGACCAATGACCAGTCAGGTGAAAATAGCCCGGGTATATGTAAGTATCGGCAGTAATATTGACCCGATGAATCATATTCAAACGGTATTGCAAGAATTGCGGCAACATTATGGCACGTTAATAGTGTCCACGGTATATGAAAGTGAAGCGGTGGGATTTAGCGGAGATAATTTTTATAATTTGGTGGTTGGAGTTGACACTACTGAAGACCCTTACACGGTGGTCCACACACTGCAACAATTAGAACAAGCACATGGTCGAAAACGACAAGGAAAATCGTTGAAAGCGCGGACTTTAGATTTAGACTTATTGTGGTATGAGGGAGCGATTATAGCGGATTTGAAAATTCCACGAGAGGACATTCTCAAATATGCCTTTGTCTTGTCACCTTTGGCGGAAATCGCACCCACTGCGCAGTATCCATTAACCGGTCAAACATTTGCCGAATTATGGGAAAAATTTGATAAGGAAAAACAAACTTTGTGGAAAGTAGTCATAGAATAAACCACCCCAGCCCCTCCTTAGTAGGCATACTCCTTCTTGTTCCCACGCGGAGCGTGGGTTGGAGTCCAAGACATGTCTTGGACTCCACGCGGCACCTGGAAACGAGAAAAATTTATGCTTCAGTACTTACTAACTCAGGGAAAACACACTATCATCGAATAACTCTAACGCCAATTCGAACCCGTCTTCCATTTGAGTTGGGCCATCAACATAATAATTTTTCCTGCGCCCAATGGGCCAAAATCCTTCTCGTAGATACAATTGAATCGCCGCCTGATTAGACACCCGCACATCTAAAAAAACGGTTTTTACCCCTTCTTGTTTGGCCAAATTTAATAAATGCCGCAAAATCCGTTTACCATAACCCTGCCGTTGTTGCTGTGGGTCAATACAACAATTTAAAATATGTGCCTCGTCCGCGCCCACCGACATCAAACCATAACCCATTAAACTACCCTTACGCTCCAACACCCAAGCGCGATAACCGACCAATAAACAATCTTGAAAACTTTGCAAACTCCAAGGCGAAATATAAGCCGCCGTTTCAATGGCCAGCACCGCCGGCAAATCACGGTCTTGTAGTGGTCGTAACCGTAAACCAGAAGGAAGAGAAATCAGCATAATTTATCTTATTTAAATTTGACCATTTTCGAATTACTCGATTTGACAACTTTCTGAAAGTTGTCAAATCTCTCCAAAACTAGAGTTAACAACTTTAGAAAGGTTGTCAAATCGTTCCAACATGAATTTTAAATCTTGCCAGGATCTACGTTTTTCCGTTGGTCGACGCAGGAGATAAGCCGGATGATAAGTTGCAATTAATGGAATACCTTGGCACTCAAACAGTTTACCGCGTAACTGACCAATTGGCGTGGTGGTACCCAGTAATTGACTGGCCGCCACCTGACCCAATGCAATAATAATTTTAGGTTTCAGCAAAGCAATTTGTTGTTGTAACAACGGCTGACAACGCGCAATTTCTTCGGATTTAGGATTATGATCCGTTGGCGGCCGACACTTGACGATATTGGTAATATAGATGTCTTCTCGTCTCAAACCGATCGCATAGAGCATGGCATTAAGTAACTGACCCACCACCCCGACGAACGGTAAACCTTGAATATCTTCCTCCTCCCCCGGCGCTTCGCCAACGAACAGCCACTCGGCTTGCTGATTACCCATTCCCAATACCGTTTGCGTCCTTGACCGGTGCAATTCACAGGCGGTGCAAGTCGCAACTTGTTGTGATAACGTGGACCAATTTAGGGAGGAGGTAGCAGGGAGCGCCGGAGGAATGGAGACGACTACAGAAGTCACCACCGGTTCAAGGTTAGCCACGGCCACCAGTGGTGATGGCGTGGCTACTGTTACCGCCAAACCGGACCGCGCGAAATTATCGCTGGTCGTGAACGTGTCGAGGGTAGAAACTGGCAACTGTCGTCGTACCCAGCGTTGAATACCCATAGCCTCTAAACACTGGGCCTGACGAGATTGTTTGATAAAATCGATCATATCGGTTGATAAATTTAATAAAATGTAGGGTGTATAAGCGAAGCGTCATACACCGAGGACCTACAAAGTGCATAACGCTATTTCTCGTTCCCACGCTCCGTATGGAAACGAGAAAATTGCCACCAAGCGAGGAACGTAGAGCGTAGTAGAGCGTAGGGTGCGTTAGCGTAACGCACCCTCTCCCTCGTGTAAATTGCCATTGCCATCAAGCCACCAGAAATGGTGCGTTACGGCGCAAACAGACGCGCCTAACGCACCCTACACGAACTAATTATCCAGATTTACCAATCTGTGGATGCCGCCGCTCAGTTACGGTCAAAATTTTGTTAAGCGCATTGAGATAAGCCTTCGCAGAAGCAATCACAATATCGGTATCCGCTCCTTGCCCATTCACTACTTTATCCTCCTTTTTCAAACGGACCCCTACTTCACCCTGAGAATCAGTGCCATTAGTGACGTTATTCACCGAATAAACCAGGAGAGTGGTATTACTGTTAACCAAGGCTTCAATAGCCTTAAAGGTCGCATCCACTGGACCACTCCCGGTCGCGCCAACCGATTGCTCGGCACCATTAATACTCAAAGTCACCTGCGCCTGAGGCATTTCCCCGGTTTCAGAGCACACTTTGAGTGAAATTAACTTGAGCCACTCATGTTCAGAAGATAACGCATCCGTAACGAGAGCTTGTAAATCCTCATCGTAAATTTCATGCTTCTTATCGGCGATGTCTTTAAACCGTGCAAAAGCCGCGTTGAGTAACTCTTCGGAATCGAGCACGATGTTCAAACTTTGTAAACGGTCACGAAACGCATTGCGACCAGAATGTTTCCCTAACACCATTCGATTAGCGTGCCAACCGACATCCTCCGCTTTCATAATTTCGTAAGTTTGCCGATGTTTAAGCACACCATCTTGATGAATCCCAGCTTCATGGGCAAACGCATTAGCACCCACGATGGCTTTATTTGGTTGCACGGGGAAGCCGGTAATATTCGAGACCAACCGTGAGCAGTTAACAATTTGAGTCGTGTCAATATTAGTCTGACAAGAGAACACATCCTGACGAGTGCGGACCGCCATCACCACTTCTTCTAACGCCGCATTGCCGGCCCGCTCACCTAAACCGTTAATAGTACATTCGACTTGTCGCACCCCATTCATTACCCCGGCCAAGGAATTGGCCACGGCTAATCCTAAGTCATTATGGCAATGGACGGAAAAAATGGCTTGGTCTGAATTGGGGACACGCTCAATTAAGGTAGCGATTAATTTGCCAAAACGATCGGGCATTTTGTAACCTACGGTGTCTGGAATATTGATGACTTTGGCCCCAGCATTAATCACTGCTTCAATAACTCGACACAAAAATTCAAGGTCGGATCGACCCGCATCTTCCGCTGAAAATTCAACGTGGTCAGTATATTGACGCGCTCGTTTCACGGCCTTCACCGCTTGCTCTAACACCTGATCGGCGGTCATTCGCAATTTTTTCTCCATGTGAATCGGCGACGTGGCAATGAAAGTATGAATCCGCGGTGACACTGCATGTTTAAGTGCTTCGGCGGCGCGGTCGATATCCGCATCTAAGGCCCGTGCTAATCCACACACCGTGCAATCTTTGATGACATTAGCGACGGCTTGCACGGCTTCAAAATCACCAGGGCTGGCAATAGGAAAACCCGCTTCAATCACGTCTACGCGCAATTTTTCTAAAGCCTTGGCAATTCGAATTTTCTCTTCCTTAGTCATAGACGCGCCAGGACTTTGTTCACCATCGCGTAAAGTGGTGTCAAAAATATAGAGTTTATCAGTCATAATGACTCCTCTCGCTTATTGTGAGATGAAAGATTTGACAACTTTTCGAAAGTTGTCAAATCTAGTTTTCGGTTGATTAATAAGCAAGTTAATATAAAATATCGTGAATAACAAAAAATGGGGAATGCGTGATTAACCCTCGCCAGGGAAAATGATGAGAAAGTGCGTCACTGTGCCCTACACGGGCAGCAGTCGTAGCGTATTTAGCAGGCGGGAAAGTAATGGCCACCACATTCCCTGCCCAGGATGAGCATTGAGAAAGCCAACTGTAGAAAATGTGGTGTTCATAATTTTTGAATGGATTATTTATTAAATGTTAAAGCGTCTTTAAAATAATGATAGCTATTATTTTGAAAAATGCAACCGTTGTCAAGAAAAATTTTTTATACCCCCATTGGAGTATGGTCTTGGCATAGACCATAAATAAATAAAATGTTTCATTCTGACTGGGGTGTTATAATTATAAGTACTGAAGCAGAAATTCTACGATATTTTCCCTTATCCCTCTCCCAGAGGGCCACTCTCACTGCCATTAAGTTAAGCCGCGTTGGAGTCCAAACCTTCAGCTTTGGACGAGATTGGCTAAGGTAAGACGGCGTTGCCAAATCTGAAGATTTGGACTCCAACGCCGTAACTTTA
>DZAL01000260.1 GCA_022729575.1 Thiomargarita sp. | reverse complement strand
ATGTTCTTTCGCCCCTCTCCCTCTGGGAGAGGGGCCGGGGGTGAGGGAAAATACCACCGAATTTCTGCCTTTCTGCTTCAGTACTTACCTTTTTATTTCGTGGGGTTTAGCACTCGTCCGAGAAATAAAATGGTCTGGGTCTGATTGTCTCTAATCAAAAAAATAAAGGGATGGTCAGCATGAAAGGTGATTGGACGGGGTTGCATACCTCGCGTCGTCATCACGACCGCACTGGCGGCCGCGGCCTCAGTCCCTTTTTCATTGACTTCGACAAAGGCTTTATGCACTACCTCTGAAATCGCTAACGGCGCCTGACTTTTTGTTTCATCACACATACCAGAAAAATTAGCCGTTTTGGGGTCGAAGGCTTCTTTCATACCTAGTGCTTGCAATATTTCTTTTAGTTGCGCCGCGGCTTCTAATTTAAATTTAGGGAGCCAGACTTCAACCGATTCTTTTCTCAGTTGGACATTTAGATAAGTGTGGAGAGATTTTTCTACTGTGGCCAAAGTAGTCGATGGTGTGGGTAAAATAATCCACATCGATAGTCCCCCTGATGAATTGGTATTATCTCGATTATAAGGTAATTCTAGCACTTGGGTACCTGAATGCTCGGTGTAATTAAATTGGCCGGTACGAGACATGGTAGGCACTTGGATAGTCTGGCCCTCTGGCAAGGTGAAAGGTCTGGCTTGCGTTTTCTCTTCCGCAAAGGGAAATTGCCAGTTTCCTTTAAAGTAAATGGCATTGGTCAGCACTAATTTGGTTTGTGCGGTGAGCAGATTGGGCGGAAGTAATTCTTTAATTTTTTGTTCAGTCTCTCTTTCTACCCAGGTATTGATAGTTGTTCTGGCCTCTTCCGTCTGGCCGGCGAAATCGGCGGATTTGAATCGAGCACCGTAACTTTCAAGCGCCGTGTCCGTCAATTCGACCTGGCAGGAATAGCCTTTTTGCAGCCATAGCGCATTGGCTATTCGTAATTGATTGTGGCCCAGATTGGCTTTATTGAGCAACGTTTGACGGAGAGTAGCAAAATTAGCGTGAATAGTTTGATTAGCAAAATGTAAGGTAGTCGCCATTTCACTTTCGGTTTTTCCTTTAGCTCCAACATAAGTCATCCCTAGTGCGGACACCAAACTATATGGCGAAAAAAATAAATTACTGGAGTTATTTTGAGCAAATTTGCCGTATAAATCCACCGCAAATTGGTTAATACTGTCAGTGGCAGTGCTTACCGTGGACGGAGAAGATGATACTGGGGAATTGCTTGTGGGGTCAGTTAAGTCAGCCATAGTCACTGCTGCTGTTGACTTGTTGGTTGGTAGTGATGGTGAAGAAAAGGCCGTAGTACATGCAGTCATCATAAATCCTAATGAGGTTAGTAACATCAATGGGAACGATTTTTTCAATAAATAGAGCATAAGGATAGTCCTCTGTAGAAAGTTTGAGATATGGGGTTTAAAGCGTAATTTTAAAAATAAATAAATAGGTATGTTCGTAATACCGTTATCAAATAAATTGATAATATTTATACTTCATAGCAGGGATAACACCCCTTCGATGGGTGTTATCCCTTGAATCTTTACTCAAATTATCAAGCCATCTGGTATAGAAAGTTACGCCTTTAACTCCATACCTTGTTTGGCTTTGTGGGAATTTAGCTTATGATAGTGTTCTTAACTCACCTTAAGTTTCGTAAATAAAATAAGGTGTATAAAATAAAGTAGTTCCTATCAGCTAATGGAGGTATTAACCGCCGACAGCTAAGTTTACTAAACCTTTGAAGTTTAGGAAACTTTGAACCTGGATCACTCCTTGAATTTTCAGACCTCCGTTAATTTAGAGGGACTAATCGAGTAGCAAGGCTGATGAGAATACAGTGTTTAAGAGTTTTTACCAATCAAAAAGGGTAGTGCTGAAATCTGGGTGATATGATTTATTTCTCGTTCCCACACGCCAGCGTGGGAATACCGGAGATGCCACACGCAACGCCGGCGCGTCGACACGGTATTCCCATGCGGGGTGTGTGCGTGGGAACGAGAGTTCTTTTCTTTATCACCCAAATTTCAACACCACCCAAGAATGTTATACCATTTTAGTGATAAGGTCAAGTCGGAGTAAATTGCTTAATAATATACAATATTATACACTTTATTTTAAGATGGATGCGTAAAAAATTTAAACATCGAAATTAAATATATTCTATATAGGAATAGTTCGGTATTCAATCATCTATTCCACGCTTTTAATTTAATTTATTGATTAATATAATTTTTATCATAAAAAATTCACGATAGCTCATTATTAGTTTTTGTATAGTTGTGTATCAGGTTTAGTTTCAATGCCATTAAGTTAAGCCGGGTTGGAGTCCAAATCTTCAGCTTTGGACGAGACTGGTCAAGATGAGACGACATTGCCAAATCTGAAGATTTTGACTCCAACGCCGTAACCTTCTTTAACTTAATGGCATTACAGATTTCGCCTAGGTTTGTGATTCGCAAAACTTATTTAATTAATCTGGATATACACCGCCTTTGCCGAACGACAACTTTCGTTAGAACTGCTGAAAACGGCACGGGAAACACCGTCAGTACGAAATCAACAACGTGAAAAAAGGAACCCCCTATGAAAAATTTTCGTTTTACCCAATCCCTGGCAGTTGGTCTTCTCAGCACTATCTGCTACTTACCCACGTATGCCGACGACCCCAAACCGTTAACTACCAAAGATTTATTAGAAATGTCATTAGAAGAACTCATGCAAGTCGAAGTCGTCAGTGAAGCGACGGGCAGTAAACAGACTGTCTCGAAAGCTCCTGCCATTGTCAAAGTCATCACGGCGGCGGACATTAAGGCGATGGGGGCGACCTACTTAAATGAAGTCTTGGAAACTGTGCCAGAATTGCATGTGCTGCGTTCTAATTGGCTTTATGCTCCGCTGTACCTCATCCGCGGGAGTTATTTCTCCTATTATGACAGTCCCAACGTATTACTGTTAATCAACAATGTCCCGCTTAACCTTATCCAGTATGGCAATCCGTTTTGGATAGGAATGCCAATCAATGCCATTGCCCGGATTGAAGTGATACGTGGTTCCGGGGCCGTGGTTCATGCGGACGCATTTGCCGGAGCGATTAACATTGTGACGAAAAGTCGGGGCGATATTGAGGGTACGGAATTTGGTAGCCGTATCGGCAGTTTCAACACCAAAGAAGTGTGGGCACTGCATGGTGCTGACTATGGTGGCTTTGAGGTAGCCACGACCTTTGAATACCAAGATACTGACGGGTTACGAGAAGTTATTACGGAGGACTTGCAAACCCTGTTAGATAAAGACTTTGGCACTCATGCGTCGTTGGCGCCTGGGCCTATTAATACCCAACATCGCAATTATGAAGCGAGACTGGAAGTGGCACGGGACCTCTGGACCTGGCGGGCGGGTTTACAGCAACGAGAAAATATTGGGACTGGGGTCGGGATTATCTCGGCCCTCGACCCGGTTGGTCGGTATAAGAGTCAACAGTTTAATACCGACTTGACTTATCACCAGCCGCACCTGGCGGAACATTGGGACTTCACGGCCCAAGCCAGTTATTTGCACAATTTTTGGGGCACCCAACAGCTATATATGATATTGCCGCCAGGCAGTGGCGGAGGGACTTACCCAGACGGACGATTGGCGAAAGGAGGCTATGGCGAAGAGCACGCACTGGTTAACTGGTCCACTTTTTATACGGGATGGTTGAACCATACCTTACGTTTGGAAACAGGTTATGTCTATATCGACCTCTATCAAGTCGAAACTTTTAGAAACTTTGATAATCAAACCACACAATGGCTGGGGCCGATAGTTGACTTCTCGGATACTCCCGCTGCCAGTTTACCAGAAAAGATCCGTCAAAATTGGCATCTCTTTGTCCAAGATGCGTGGCATTTTCATCCTGATTGGGAATTAACCGCCGGGTGGCGCTATTACCATTATACGGATTTCGGTAACACCAGTAATCCGAATCTCGGACTGGTTTGGCAAGCCAATTCGCGTCTAGTGACGAAATTACTCTACGCCAGAGCCTTTCGTGCTCCTGCCATCGCTGAGTTATATGCGAATAGTTCGATGGAGGTAGGCAATCCGGACTTAAAGCCCGAAATTATCGACACCATCGAATTGGCGTGGGATTATCAAGCCACGCCACAGTTACAACTCACTGGTGATGTGTTTTACAATAACATAACCGAAGCCATCAACGTGGTGACCGCGCCAAACCAGCGGCAACAATATCGCAATCTGGACTCGAAGACTGGCTATGGGCTCAGTCTGGAGGCGCAATGGAAGTTAAGCAAGAGTTTGACGCTACAGGGTCATTACGATTTTCAAACGGCCTCCGACCAAAATGACCATCACATTCCTAATGCCCCACGTCATAAGTTCTATTTTCGCACGGATTGGCAATTCCTGCCGGCTTGGAATTTAGATCTACAGGCCAATTGGGTGGGGACTCGTTATCGTCCTACAGGTGATACTCGTCCGCCGGTGGCTAATTACACGACGGTGGATTTGACGTTACGCTATCAACAGGAGAAGCAACCGTGGGAAGTGGGATTATCGGTACGTAACCTGTTTGATGCGGATGCTCGTGAACCATCTGATTCTGGCATTCCGAATGATTTACCCTTGGCGGGGAGAAGTTTGTGGGGAGAGGTGCGGTATCGGTTTTAAACGAGGGTACAGAATTAGGACTGCCAGTCCTTTGAGGACTGGCAGTCCTGACCGCGCGTGACCACCAACATTTCACCACCACCCACTTTCATTACCATTTAGAGATGAACTTATGAACGACAATTTAACCGCCGGTACGCCGGCCCCTCTCACACAGGTTGCAGAAACCACCAACAACCCGTCGCCACGTACTTTGGAATTAGCGAAGAACTGGTCTGAAGACGTGAAAAGATTAGTGGAAACTGGCCGTCTCGTCGAAATGCGCGAACTCCTCGAAGAGGTGAGTCAAACGCTGGGGCCCAGTGACAAACTGGCTTATTGGCAACGGATCTTCGCCAAACCGAAAAAGTTGCCCAGCACCCCGGCCAGTAGCGTTGGTAATCATGCCAATGTGGCCTGGATCCGTCGTCAATCCCGACCCTATTATGGTCAATGGGTGGCCTTACGAGAAGGTGTCTTATTAGGTGCTAATGACGATCCTAATGCTTTGCGGCAACAACTACAGGAGGCTGGAACTTATCCAGGGGCGGTCTTTATTAAAATAGGAGGTTAATCCCGATGGCTTATCTTTATGAGAAAGAAAATCATCATTGGGTGACTTGGAATGGCGGGTCAAATGTGTTTTATCCGTTTCATGAGGACGCACCCGGCGAAATTCTGATAATCGGCATTGAATGTATATTTCCACTCCTGAAAGACACCGCAGTAGAAATTGCATTGTTGGATACTGGGGCACAATATTCGGTGGTAGGGAGAAATAGCTATGCCGCATGGTCCCAAATTCTCCAGCCGACAGGCGATGTTATCAAGATGAGTACCCGACGTGGCCTGATTAAAGGTGTTCTGGAACGTCTCGAAATCAGTTTGGTGGCAGATATAGGGGAAAGCCTAAACCTAGAAACGGTCTTCTTTCTCAGTGAAGAGTGGACTGGCCCTACCGTTATAGGTTTCTCCACGCTGGCGCAGATGAGAATGGCCTTGGACCCGTTTTATCCCAATCCCGCCGCGGAACCGGGACGGTTCTTGTTTGGCCAGTAACGATAGCACTGCCTCTGACGGGTTAACAGTCTATCAGTCAAGTAGGGTGGGCCACGGTTTTATCGTTGCCCACCACTATCGACCGTGGTGATAACAGGTGAGCCAACCAAAGGACGTTGGCCCACCCTACACTGACTCCATTAGTTTGGAGGGACTACCGAGAGTTGACAACTTTCGCCCAATTGTCAACTCTTCTTTTCTTAAATTATGTTGGATTAAACGGCTCTAAGCGGTTAATTTCAAATTCTTCCTGCTTCCCAGTGGACTTAATCTCTTTCAAACGACTTAGGTTTGAAATCAAGTTGGTTCTCCATTCCGTTAGCAACAGTGTTTGACTGCCATATAAAGCGGCATTTAATGCGGTTAACGCCGCCGCTACGCCTTGACCATTTTCATAATGCACTATCAGATAACTGGCTAACTGTGGCAATGAAATTTGCGGGGAAGTCTGCCAACGCGCTTGGGCATATTCTTGCAACACCTGCTTGAGCACCGCTAACTCGTCGGTGGCGTGTAAACGTTGTTTTAAAGTCGAGTCACTCATTCGTCTCATTCGACCAGAGGAGGTGGCCGCCGCATTTTTAAACGCGGTTAACTCTCGTCGCCGCCGAGACCAAGAATGTCCTAACGCCATGAGCAAAGTGAGAATCGATAGTGCCAACAGCACGTATTGTAATTGGCTGAAATTAACCTCGGTGGAAACTACTCGTGTCACCGTAGTTGCGGCCGCAGTCGTGGCCACTAACGGCATTGGCAGAGTCTGAGGCACGGCGGTAGTTTGAGTAGGTGAAGGAATCACTTCCAAAGTTTGGGCCGGTAATTCGGCCCATTGTAAGGTATGGGTTTGCACATTCCACCAGGGAAGCCGAATGGCGGGCAGTGATAATTTACCGGTATGCAATGGAATTAAGCTAACCGTTTGTTTAATAATGCTAATCGGCGTTTTACCGTCGGCTGCTAATTGCCGTTGCGTTTCGGGTTTCGGATTTCGGCTACGAAATTCTGGGCCGTGGGCTAATTTATCTAATTCAGGTCCTGGTTGTGCGCCCATTCCCTCGGCAGTTAACGTCAGGGAGCGAATTAACGGTACTCCTACGATGACCGGTTGACTAATCTCGCTTTCCCAGGTTTGTGCCAAGGTGAGATTATTTAAGGGTAACCAGGGCGATGGGGCCGTTACCGGCGATGGTTGCACCGCTACCGTAAGAGGCTCACTGCTCACGGTGAGAGGACGATAATCGGTGCTAAAACTGAAGAAGCTATTATTAACACGATTGCTACGAGTGTCTGGTTGTAACCCCTTGATTTTAGCCGAGCTTAAATCTAATTGGCCACTACGTAGAGGAGTGAGGAGATATTTAATTTCATTGACCACCATCGGTGTACCATTGATGATTTGCCGCTGCGCGGTCATCTCGCCGAGTGATTCGACGATAACGCTATCACTGGGAGGAATCGCTTGCACATTTTGTAAATCGCCGCGCTGATATAATCGCAAGGTGTAGAGGATAGGTTGATGCAGATAAGGACGGGAATTGGAGACCGTCGCTTCCAGACGAATATTATCTCGCCGTTTGCTATCACTCGCCGTCACGATGATTGATAACGGTTGAGTGTAAAGGGTGCCGGTAGTAGTGGTCACACTTAAGGCGGGAATGGTCAACGTGCCGATTCGTTTCGGCTCTAAGACATAGCGCCAGGTGAGTTGCACTGACTCTTGTCCTTGAATATTGAATTGCTGAATACTTTTATTGCCGTCAGCAATCTCAAATAAACCGGTCAAAGCGGAAAGGTCAGGTGCCTTAACTCGGTTTAACTCAGCAGAGTCGGCATTGAGCAAGTCTACGGACAAAGTGATACTATCGCCTAAGCGTACTTGAGTGGGCTCGACGGTGGCTTGTAATTGTGTCGCCGCCAAAGCGGGGTTGGTCAGTAAGTTGACCAGAAAAATAAGTATAGTTATTTCTAGTTTGAACCAGGTCGACATATCTATAATCCTGTGGTTAGGTTTTAAGGAACTTTGGGTAGTCCCTCCAAACCAATGGAGGTGTTAACCTTCAAGGAGTTATCAAAGCT
>DZAL01000259.1 GCA_022729575.1 Thiomargarita sp. | reverse complement strand
CTGCTGGCTGGCCAAACTCATTATGGGACAACTGGATAAGGATATTACTATAACAAAGCGGTCACGGATTCCACCGATGAAAAAGAAAAGAGTCTAACAATAAATGTAGAAGGTCCAATCAAAGTGACAGGGATGATGTTTAAAGGAAATAAAGAATTCATCCATATTGAAATTGAAAAATTAGGATTAACCTTATCAGAAGAACAATTGAAAGAGTTAGTTAATACGGTGGTCGGTGGGGAGGATGAAAAAAAGCAATTAGTCAATACTTTGGTCAACCTGGTCAAAACGGTGGTCGGTGGGGAGAAGAAAGACCCGAAGTGAAGCGACTTCCAAGTCCGTTCCACCCTACGCTTGCTGGACGCGGTGCGTCCTCACGGCATTACCACGCGGAGCATGGTAACGAGGTGAATTCATACTCAATCCTCTGGAGTAGGGGCTTTAGCCGCAATACCATTAAGTTAAGGAATCCCCCGGTCAGGTTTTAACCTTGAAGGTCTGGTTTTAGACCTTCAAGGTTTCTTTCGACGGCTTAACTTAATGGTATTGAGGCTTTAGCCGGGAGGCTGGCAGCGAACTAAATTTGGGACCCCGCCACCGGCTAAAATCTCTACTCCAGCAAAGTTGGCCTTGAGCTCACCGGCTAAAGCCTCTACTCCAATTCATACTTAATCCTCCGTTTCCGAAGGTTTAAACTCCGCCATCAATTGTTGCTGAATGTTATGTGGCACTGGCTCATAATGGCTTAATTCCATAGCATAAAAACCTTGACCACCCGTGGCCGATTTCAATTGCGTTTGATAGGTGCTTAACTCACTTAACGGCACTTCCGCTTTAACACACACCATACTAGGTGGACGAATATCCGTCCCCTGAATGCGTCCACGACGACTAGAGAGGTCGCCCGTAATCGTACCGATAAATTCATCGGGCGTAGTCACTTCAATCTTCACAATCGGCTCTAACACCAGCGGCTTGGCTTTTTTAATCGCATCTAAAAAGGCTTTTCTACCGGCGGTGACGAAAGCAATTTCTTTCGAATCCACCGGGTGATATTTGCCGTCATAGACCGTCACTCGTACATCTTGCATCCGATAACCTGCGATGGCACCACTTTCTAAGACTTGTTGCACACCTTTTTGTATCGCGGGCAGATAAACTGAGGGAATGGCGCCACCCACAACGGCATTCATAAATTCAAAACCCGCACCGCGGGCTAACGGTTCCACTCGTAAAAACACTTCGCCAAATTGGCCGGCCCCGCCGGACTGTTTTTTATGTCGATGATGTCCTTCCGCATTCGCACTGATAGTTTCCAGATAAGGAATTTTGGGAGTCTTGGTTTCAATTTCCACATTGTAATGCTTTTGCATCTTTTCCAAGATGACCCGCAAATGAAACTCTCCCAGTCCACGCAATACGGTTTGATTCACTTCGGGATTATGTTCGACGAGTAAACACGGATCTTCTGCCGTCAATTTTTGCATGGTCAGACTAACTTTCTGCTCATCGCCTTGTCGTTTAGGAGAAATCGCTAGACCATACATGGGTACCGGAAATTCCAACGATTTCAGGTGTATCATGTCCTCGTCATGGGAATCATGAATAACGGCATCTAAATGCAACGCCTCCACTTTCGCTACCGCACAAATATCGCCTGGAATGCCTCGGTCAATTTCGATTTGTTGCTTGCCTTGCAGTTTAAATAAATGACCCACTTTAAACGGTTTACGACTATCACCGATATATAATTGACTGTCTTTGTTGATAGTGCCTTGATGAATGCGAAATACCCCCAATTTACCGACAAATGGGTCCACGGTAATTTTAAAGACATGAGCAATCACATGTTGGTTGGGGTCCGGTTGGGCAAACAAGGGCGTGGCTTCTTCCCCTTTGATAAAAGCCGGTGGATTTCCTTCCAAGGGATTGGGCATCAAACGAGAAAATACTTCGAGTAATTCCGAAATGCCGGCTCCGGTTCGCGCCGAGACAAAACAAATTGGCACTAGATGGCCCTCTCGTAGGGCTTTTTCAAATGGCTCATGCAGTTGCTCCGGCGTGAGGTTGTCTCCTTGTTCCAAATACAATTCCATCAATTTCTCATCCACTTCCACCACTTGGTCAATGATTTTGGTATGAGCTTCGGCCACGGAGCCAAAATCAGAATTGCCGGCGGGAGTGAAAAAGCAATCTACCACAGCTTGCCCGTGATTAGCGGGGAGATTGATCGGTAAACAAACATCCCCAAAAGTCGCTTTAATATCCTCGATCAGTTGGGGCAAGTTTAACTCTGGCAAGTCAATCTTGTTAATGATAATCATGCGGCATTCATTTTGCTTTGCCGCTTGTTCTAACAAACGACGAGTCACCATTTCAATACCGGTTTGGGCATTAATGACGACCGCTATCGTTTCTACCGCCGGTAAGATACTGATAGTATGACCAATGAAGTCAGGATAGCCTGGGGTATCTATCAAATTGAGATGAGTTTTGTTATAATTGAAATGCACCAGGGCGGCATTAAGCGAATGTTGATAGTCCTTTTCCACAGGGTCAAAATCGCACACCGTATTTCCGCTTTCTACTTTCCCTGGGGTACTGATGATTCCCGCCTTATGTAGTAAACTTTCCACCAGCGTCGTTTTACCTGCACCACTTTGGCCCACTAAGGCAATATTGCATAAATCTTTGGTTGTATATTGAGGCATATTATTTTTATCGTTAGTGTGGTTGAAGAAAAGTATTAAATTAACAGAATAACGGCGGTAAGAAAAGTGCTTATCAGAAATCAATAGTATTAATTAATTTAGTCTAACACTAACTACTTGAATTAAAAATAGTTATCAATTTAATATCAAAAGTAATTCGTGAGGTAATTTTATGATTTAGAATATTAGAAATTTCTAATATATTTACCACACAATGTAGTCGATAAGACTTGGAAAATCTACTATAAGAAATCGCGTTGCCCAATTTCCGCTAGTAATGCCGCCGTTTCATACAACGGCAAACCCATCACGCCAGAATAACTCCCTTCTAATCGCTCAATAAATACACTGGCCAATCCTTGAATAGCATAACTGCCAGCTTTGTCTAACGGCTCCTCAGTGGCAAGGTATGCCATAATTTCTTCCGTCGTCAGTGGTCGAAAATAGACTTGGCTAATGTTTAAACGAGTTTTTTCTTGAGTCGGGGTGATCAATGCGATGGCGGTCATAACTTGATGACATTGTCCAGATAATTGGGTTAACATCTCCTTTGCTTGTTGTTTATCGATGGGTTTGCCAAAAATTTTATCGCCATAAACGACCGCAGTATCCGCACCTAATACCGGATCCGGCGTGGCGACCAATAAACGACCGGCTCTGGCTTTCGCTAATGCTAACCGGCACACATAGTCAGCCGGCATTTCATTGGGTAAAGGTGTTTCCTCTACAGCTACGGCAATTTGTTGATAATCAACACGAATTTGCTCAAGCAAGGCTCGTCGACGTGGAGATAAAGAAGCTAGGTAAAGCATAATTAAATTGAGGGTCGAGATTTGACAACTTTAAAAAAGTTGTCAAATCTTTGCCCATTCTATTGGTTGAACGATTGGGGGTCGAGATTTGACAATTTTAAAAAAGTTGTCAAATCTTTGCCCATTCTATTGGTTGAACGATTGGGGGGTCGAGATTTGACAACTTTAAAAAAGTTGTCAAATCTTTGCCCATTCTATTGGTTGAACGATTGGGGGTCGAGATTTGACAACTTTAAAAAAGTTGTCAAATCTTTTCAAAATCTTTTCAAGATTTCCCCATCCTGTCATAAGGGTAATATAAAATAAAAAATCAGGGAATTATACCTTTTTTTTTCATTTAAATTTATTCGCCATTGGTAAAAATTATTTATAACTCAATTTTTATAGGTTTATTAATAGCGGCTTGGCATTTATTAAAAATATTGGTATTCAATAGGTTATAATAAAAAATCTGCATTAACTAAAAAACAGTTGCATAACTCAAAAAAGTTTTGTATAATTTTAAATAGTCGGAGCGTGGCGCAGCCTGGTAGCGCACTCCTTTGGGGTGGGAGAGGCCGCGGGTTCAAATCCCGCCGCTCCGACCACTTATTTTATTTGATAAGTATCCCCCCTTTAGATTTCCCCAGTTTTTCTTCAACTCTGCTTATCCTCAATCCATTTTTTTCATTCCGCCATTTTTTTGGCAACTTCAAGTTGACAACAAAATGTTGCTACATCACCATGTCACACTTTATCCATCTCCGTTGCCATACCGAATATTCTCTCGTCGATAGTCTGATTCGAATTAAACCTCTCGTCAAAACGCTACGAGAGTTGGGAATGCCAGCGGTGGCCGTGACGGACCAAGGTAATTTATTCGCTTTGGTCAAATTCTATCGTGCGGCCTTAGCTGAAGGCATTAAACCAATTATTGGGGTAGACGTTTGGATACCACAAGATTCAGATTCTTCTAGTCGTTTGGTCCTACTATGTCAAAATGATACTGGCTATCGCAATCTCACTCGATTAATTTCTAAAAGTTACCTGGAAGGACAACAAAAAGGCATTCCTTACTTGCATCGTCACTGGTTGACCAGCAAAAACACTGAAGGTTTAATTGCACTGTCCGGTGGCCGACAAGGAGACATCGGACAAGCGCTATTGGCAGGTCATTCGCCATTGGCTACCCAACGATTAGAAGAATGGCAAGCCTTATTTCCGCAACGATTTTATTTAGAATTGCAACGCACGGGCCGACCGCAAGAGGAAGAATATATTCATGCTGCCGTGGAATTGGCCTTAACCCATCAGGTCCCCGTAGTCGCGACTAATGAAGTCTGTTTTATCTCCCCCGATGAATTTGAGGCCCATGAAATTCGGGTGTGTGTGCATCAAGGTTACACCCTCAACGATACTCGCCGACCACGGTCTTACAGTCCTCAACAATATTTACGTGCTCCCAGTGAAATGGCCGAACTTTTTGCGGACCTCCCAGAAGCGATAGAAAATACTTGGCTCATTGCACAACGCTGTAATTTAGAATTAACTTTGGGGAAAAACTTCTTGCCAGATTTTCCGGTCCCGGCTGGTCAAATTTTGCCCGAATATTTTCGACAACAGGCTAAACTCGGTTTAGAGCGACGCTTAATCGCCTTATTTGATGCCACCCAACCAGAATTTACTCAGCGCCGGCGGCCCTACGATGAACGTTTGGCGTTAGAATTAGATGTAATTGAACAAATGGGTTTCCCCGGCTATTTTTTAATTGTCGCCGATTTCATTCAATGGGCCAAAAATAATAAAATTCCCGTCGGTCCAGGTCGTGGCTCCGGGGCCGGCTCCTTGGTGGCTTATGTGTTACGCATTACCGACCTTGACCCATTACGCTATGAATTACTGTTTGAACGTTTCCTCAATCCAGAGCGCGTTTCGATGCCAGATTTTGATATTGACTTTTGTATGGAGCGCCGCGATGAAGTAATTGATTATGTGGCCAAACGCTATGGCCGAGAACGAGTTTCGCAAATTACCACTTATGGCACTATGGCCGCGAAAGCCGCCGTGCGAGATGTGGGGCGCGTCTTAAATCATCCCCACGGTTATGTCGATAAAATTGCCAAACTGATTCCATTTGAAGTCGGTATCACTTTAGCGGAGGCCTTGAAGCAAGAAGCCGAATTACAGTCTCGTTATCAGCAAGAAGAAGAGGTGAAAACGTTAATTGACCTGGCGCAAAAGTTAGAAGGCTTAACGCGCAATCCGGGTAAACATGCCGGCGGTGTCGTCATTGCGCCTACCGTCCTCACTGATTTTACGCCTCTGTACTGTGAAGAAGGTGGCACTGATTTAATTACCCAGTTTGACAAAGATGATGTCGAAGCGGTGGGATTGGTCAAATTTGACTTTTTAGGGTTGCGCACTTTAACCATTATTGATTGGGCACTCAAAACCATCAATCGTTTTCGTGAGCAACCGATTGATATTTCTCAACTGCCTGCACACGATAGCGCTACCTTTGATTTATTGAAAAAAGCGAATACCACCGCCGTCTTTCAGTTAGAATCTACAGGTATTAAAAAATTGGTCAAGCGACTGGGCCCTGATTGTTTTGAAGATTTAATCGCGTTAGTGGCACTCTATCGCCCAGGTCCATTGCAATCAGGCATGGTGGACGATTTTATTGATCGTAAACATGGCAAAGCGAAAATTGAATATCCTCATCCAGAGTTGACGCATATTCTCAAACCGACCTACGGGGTCATTGTCTATCAAGAGCAAGTGATGCAAATTGCTCAGGTGTTGGCCGGGTATACGTTGGGAGGTGCGGATTTACTGCGGCGATCCATGGGTAAGAAGAAGCCGGAAGAAATGGCCAAACAGCGCCATGTTTTTATAGAAGGTGCGGTCGCCCGCGGGGTAAAGGGGGAGACCGCCAGTTACATTTTCGGATTGATGGAAAAATTCGCGGAATATGGTTTCAACAAAAGTCACTCGGCGGCCTACGCGCTGGTCTCCTACCAAACGGCCTGGCTTAAAGCCCATTATCCGGCTGCTTTCATGGCGGCGGCCTTATCCGCAGATTTGGACAAAACCGAAAAAGTGGTTCATTTAGTGGAAGAGTGTCGGGCGATGAATTTGAAAATCTCTTCACCAGAGATTAATTCATCGGAATACCATTTTACGGTAGCAGACCCTCAAACACATATTATTCGCTACGGTTTAGGTGCAATTAAAGGGGTAGGTGGGGCGGCGCTGGAAAATATTTTGCAGGAGCGCACCCAGCAAGGTCAATTTACGGATTTATTTGATTTTTGCCGGCGCATTGATTTACGCAAAGCTAATCGTCGAGTGTTAGAAGGCTTGGTTAAAGCGGGCGCCTTAGATAAATTAGGTCCTCATCGGGCCACCGTAATGGCTTCGTTAGACAGTGCCATTAAATTGGCCGAAAAACATACGACGGAGCGGGCCACGGGCCAAAATGATATGTTTGCCGGGGGCGGCGGCGGTAAAACTTCCTCTAAGCCAACGGCGGCAGAAAAACCGTTTGTGTTAGTGACTGAGTGGAGTTTGCTTGACCAGTTACAAGGCGAAAAAGACAGCATCGGGTTTTATTTGAGTGGTCATCCTCTCAATGCCTTTAAACTGGAGTTATCTCGATTAATTGACAGTAGAAAGAAGGAGTTACGAGGTTCGAGTAATAATGGTAAATCGACCGTCCGTGCTGGTTGGGTGGTGGAGTTGCGGACCAATCAAACGAAACGAGGTAAAATGGCGACGGTGACTTTGGAAGACCAGAATGGCCGATTAGAAGTGAATTTATTTGGCGACCTTTATGAGAAAAAACGTGATATGTTAAATAAAGACACCATATTGATTGCGGAAGGTGAAGTGCGGGAAGATGAGTATAATGACAGCTATTCCATGAAAGCGGATGAGGTTTATACCTTAGACCAGGCCCGTGAAAAACTAGCGCGGCGCGTAGAAATAGTGGTATCAACCCCGCAAACGGTTGACGAGTTGGCGAAACGTTTGTTAGAAACGCTGAAACCATATCAGTCAGGTCATTGTCGAGTATTGATTCATTATCAACATCCGGTAGCGGCAGTAGAGTTAGTCTTAGGAGATTCTTGGCGAGTGCAACCCCAACCTATGTTGTTAACGCAATTGCAAGAGTTACTCGGTGGCGAGGATAAAGTAAAAATAGTCTATTAAAAATTGAAAATTTTGGTAGTCCCTCCAAACCAATGGAGGTGTTAACCTTCAAGGAGTTATCAAAGCTCAAAGTTTCCTAAACCTTTGAGGTTTAGGAAACTTAGAATCGCCGAGGTTTCCT
Organism: Thiomargarita sp.; assembly: GCA_022729575.1. Taxonomy (GTDB): domain Bacteria; phylum Pseudomonadota; class Gammaproteobacteria; order Beggiatoales; family Beggiatoaceae; genus JAABRD01. The sequence goes on along the minus strand of DZAL01000259.1, from coordinate 48 downwards.
AAACCTTTGAGGTTTAGGAAACTTAGAATCGCCGAGGTTTCCTAAACC
>DZAL01000004.1:64616-74861 GCA_022729575.1 Thiomargarita sp. | reverse complement strand
TCCCAAAGGGAGAGGGGCGAAAGAAAATAGGAGAAAATTTCTGCTTCGGTACTTACGAAGCTGGCCAAGCTGATCAGCGGATTCCTGACCAAGAGGTGTTAGCTTATGCCATTCTACAGAAACGGGCGGTACTGACTCAAAATCGGAAGGATTTTATTAGATTATACCAGATGGTGCCAACTCATACGGGTATTATTGTGTGTCGGGAAGATCATCAGCATATAGTAATATCCTTATCTAGTTGTCGCATAATAAGTTTGGCCAAACCGCAGGGATAACACCCCTTCGAGGGGTGTTATCCCTCAGAAGTACAACAGTAGGTGAATATTACTATACAAGGTTTCTGGTGTGTAACCAGGAGTACCAAGCGGAGCTTTGTTACAAAGCTCCGCTTGGTACTCCTGATTAAGCCCACCTTCACCATCTACTTTGACTAATCACTATTCTTATGGCTACTTTATCTTTCGATGACATCCGTGACGATATAGCACAAACGTATTGGCAGGCGCCTTTGGCACAACGACAACGCTTAAAGCAACTCTTAGAGGAGACGATTCTACGTTGGATGCCAACTACCGCAACCACGATGTCAACCACTTGGTGGTATAATCACGACACGTTTATTCAACACACGCCGGGAGTTTGTGGGGGGCAAGCCTGTGTGCGTCTGACTCGGATTCCCGTCTGGACGCTTATTTCGCTACGTTCTCAAGGTGCTACGGCCACGGAATTACAGGCGGATTATCCCAGTTTGACGACTTCTGATTTAGAAGCAGCTTGGGTTTATTATGAATCACATCGTGAGGAGATTGAACAAGCGTTGGCTGAACAAGATGATGACGATTAAACTCTATGCCGATGAAAATTTTCCTCAGTCCGTAGTGGTCGCATTGAGACAATTGGGTTATGAGGTATTAACTGCGTATGAAGCAGGCCAAGCTAATCAGCGGATTCCTGACCAAGAGGTGTTAGCTTATGCCATTCTACAGAAACGGGCGGTACTGACTCAAAATCGGAAGGATTTTATTAGATTATACCAGATGGTGCCAACTCATACGGGTATTATTGTGTGTCGGGAAGACCATCAGCATACCAATCAACTAGCCCATAGAATTCATCTTCAGTTAGTTACCCATGCGTCATTAGACAATAAACTAATTCGTGTGAATAAACTCACATAGTGGTTTCTCGTTCGTAACCAGGAGTACCAAGCGGAGTTTTGTAACAAAGCTCCGCTTGGTACTCCTGATTGAGGGTGTACTCCTGATTAAGGGTGATTTAGATTTGACCGCTTTAAAAATAAAGTAGTCAAATCTCTTGCATAACCCTAGAAAATGTTCTAAACTATAACAGTTAGGAAAATAGCCCGCGTCGTGTGGATAAGGCGTAGCCGTCATCCACCTTCATTGACTTATACTCCTAACGCGACCTATTGGAATCCAAAACCGGTTTTTGGACTCCATGTTTTATCCGTTCGACGCACATTCTAAACACGGTCCTTAGCAAGGAGAAAATTTATGTTTAAAATGAATGAGATACCAACCAATGCAAAAGTCGTGCCAACCTCCTCAGCAAGAGGTTCTACGCGGTTGTCAAGTGCTGTTTCGCTTGCCAGTACTTTACTATTCACCAGTCAAGCAATTCAAGCAACGGTGTTATTAGATAATACCACAGGAACTACCGGATACATTACAAGTACAGCCGCTACGCAAATGTATCGAGCCTGTGGCTTCACAATGAGCACGCAGAGTTATTCTCTGGACGATATTCAGATGGCTTTGAGATTAGGGGGAGGAACCGCAGCCAGTTCGCAAACTTTTGTTGAAGTGCGCACAGGAACGTCCACAGTACCCTCTACTACAGTGGTGGCCACTTTGAATCCTAACCCTTTGGATGGCACGGGTTATACAACCACTGCCACGGTGACTTCCTTTACCCCAGCGGCGGCGGCTACTTTGCAAGCTAGCACCACTTATTGGATCGTGATGAGAACGGCTAGTACGACTAATTATTTATTATGGTCACAGACAAGTGCTCCTACTAGCAATGTAACACCCACTTCCTCTGTGAGCGTTAGTTTTCTTGGCTGTAAAAATAGCACAGACAACGCAACTTGGACGGCTTCCATTCTCAAGATGGGTTTGCAAATTAATGGCACTCTTATTACACCGCCAGTCGCCCCTTCGAGCTTAAGTGCCACTGCGGTCTCTGCAACGCAAATTGACTTGGCGTGGACTGATAACAGCAGTGATGAAACGGGTTTTAAGATAGAACGGCCTGCGGGTACATTGATTAATACGACTGCGGTGAATGCTAATAGCTACAGTAACACGGGTTTGACGTGTGGTACGTCGTACACCTATAGCGTCAAAGCCACGGGTTTAGGCGGTGACTCGACCGCGGTGACTGCCAGTGCCACGACAGCACCTTGTCCATCCGCTGAAATGGATGTCCAGGGGAATACCGTGAGCATTGTAGATGGTGATACTACGCCAGCGACCGCTGATGATACGGATTTTGGCACTGTCACCGTAGGCAATAACGTCAGCAAGACTTATACGATTGCGAATACGGGAACCGCATCGTTGACGTTATCGGGTACGCCGCTGGTTGCTTTGAGCGGTGCTGGGTGTGCGCCATTTGGCGTGACGACCCAACCCACGGTGTCGTCTGTTCCTGCAACGACAGGGACGACAACCTTTGCGGTGCAGTACACACCCACTGCCACTGGGATACAGACGTGCACGGTCACTATTGCCAATAATGATAGCAATGAGAACCCGTATAACTTTAATATTCAGGGGACGGGTACGGCTGCGCCAGTTTCTGAAATGGATGTCCAGGGGAATACCGTGAGCATTGCAGATGGTGATACTACGCCAGCGACCGCTGATGATACGGATTTTGGCACTGTCACCGTAGGCAATAACGTCAGCAAGACTTATACGATTGCGAATACGGGAACCGCATCGTTGACGTTATCGGGTACGCCGCTGGTTGCTTTGAGCGGTGCTGGGTGTGCGCCATTTGGCGTGACGACCCAACCCACGGTGTCGTCTGTTCCTGCAACGACAGGGACGACAACCTTTGCGGTGCAGTACACACCCACTACCACTGGGATACAGACTTGTACGGTAACGATTGCTAATGATGACAGCAATGAGAATCCGTATAACTTTGATATTCAGGGGACTGGTACGGCTGTACCTACTTACCCCGTCACTCTGACAACCATTGGTAATGGTACAGTAGCTGGGGGAAATAGTTACGTAGCGGGTGCCACGGTGACTCTCACGGCAACGCCGAATGCTGGCTCAACTTTTGTGGGTTGGAGTTCGCTTCCATGCGCCCCGACTTTCACTATGCCTGCTAATGCGTTGACTTGTACGGCACAATTTGATACTGTCACCACCAGTTCACCTACCGTAGTGACACCTCCCACCAGTTCACCTACCGTAGTGACTCCACCCACCAGTTCACCTATCCTCGTGACTTCTACCCCGGTCACTCCTCCCCGTCCAAAGAACTTGAGTCTCTTTCTGCAAATTGATGGCACAGGACATGGGAAAGTGACGACGGATACCGGGATGTCTTGTCATTCCAGTGATTGTCAAACCAACGAAGCGGGAGAATTTAAGTGCGATTCGTCGGCTTGTTCCCAATTGGAATCAACCACTTCCACCGTCAAACTCACTCCTCAAGCCGAGGCGGGGTCGGTGTTTAGCAGTTGGGGAGGTAATGAAGATTGTGGGGATGGCGAGGTGTTTATGAATAGCAGCCACCTGTGCATTGCCTTTTTCCACCGCATTTATGAATTAACGGTGACGTTAGAAGGTCAAGGCCAAGTCACCAGTGTAGAGGAATCGACACCGACCATCGATTGCGGCACTAAATGTCAGGCCGCCTTTAGTAGCGGAATGCGAATTTCTCTGCAAGCGACTCCGGCCGCGGGGATGACCTTTGGCGGTTGGGGAGGGGATTGTGAAGGGAGTCAAAATCCACTGCCCGTGACGGTGACGACCGATTTGAAATGTCAAGCACGTTTTCTGTCAGAGACGCTGCCACCGGTAAGCACGCCGGTGACCGAAGTACCGGTGACTCCGCCGGTGACTCCTCCTGAAACCACGACGACACCAGAGACGGTGACACCTCCTGCTACGGACACGGCAACGGTTCCAGTGGTGCCGTCAACCCCGACTGAAGTCTCTACTCCAGTGGTACCGTCAATACCGGCTGAAGCCTCTACTCCAGTGGTGCCGTCAATACCGGCGGAAGCCTCTACTCCAGAAGCTTCTACTCCGGTGGTGCCGTCAACCCCGGCGGAAGTCTCTATTCCAGTGGTGCCGTCAACCTCGGCGGAAGTCTCTACTCCAGTGGTGCCGTCAACCCCGGCGGAAGTCTCTACTCCAGTGGTGGTCACTCCCGTAGTCACACCGGTGGTAGCCGTGACCGTGGTCCCAACTCAGTTACCGTCTCTAGTCTCCACCTCCTGCGCTACCAGTGGCGAGATTAATCAAATGTGTAACTATGGTGGCAAAACGGTGACGGCCCTAGACGTGCAAGGTCAAGGCATCGTTTCCAATGGCGTGTTAAATAGCACCTTAACCAACGTTGGCTGGGTCTCCAACTTCACCATCATGGTGAAAGGTAAACTCACTGGCGGCGTGGTGACGGGTTACATCAAAAACTTCGGGGTGATGCTAAACTTTGACTTTAAAGGGATGTCTATTATTGGTGGCATTTTGGGCGGCGTGATTACTAATACCAGCAAAGTGGGTGGTTATTTCCAAGACGTGACCTTGTTGGCCGGGACCAAGATTACTGGTGGCACTTTGAAAGGCACTATCAAGGGGGATAAGAAATCTCCCGCGGTGTTGGAGAAGGTGCGAGTCAAGAAGGGAAGTAAATTATCTGGGGTGAAACTAGGGAAGGACGTGAAATTGGAGAAAGGAGTGGTGGTGGAATAAGGAGAGGAACAGATTTGACAACTTTTTGAAAGTTGTCAAATCTAAATCGAAGAGAGGAAGCAGATTTGACAACTTTTTGAAAGTTGTCAAATCTAAATCGAAGAGAGATTTGACAACTTTTTGAAAGTTGTCAAATCTAAATCGAAGAGAGATTTGACAACTTTTTGAAAGTTGTCAAATCTTAAACCAGAACCAGATTTGACAACTTTTCGAAAGTTGTCAAATCTAATACCAATCAAATCTAATACCAATCTTTACTGATTAGGTAAATAAACCTTATAGTCTTTTAAATCGCCTTCTAAACTGGCATCTTTGATGACTACGGGTCGTAGAAAGATGATTAATTCGGTTTTGGTATAACTATCGTTGCGATAGCTAAATAAATCTCCCACTAGCGGTAATTGCGATAAGACCGGTACCCCAATTCGAGTCTGGTCGGTGGTGTCTTGCATTAACCCACCGATGACCGCGACATCACCATTATTGATTTTTAACAGTGATTCCATTTCGCGGACTTGAATTTCCGGCACTTTACTGGTGATTCCTGCTCTCGCTAAATCTGGATTGGGGTCATCAATGGCCCCGATAATTCGTGAAATGGTCGGTCGAACATTAAGTGTTACCACCTCCTCATCAGTGATTTGCGGCGTGACATTTAAAATTAATCCTACCGGTAATACGTTAGGAGTCGTCGCGTAAGAAAACGCCGTGACGATATCGCCGCGTAAATTAGTTTGGGTGGAAGGCACCGCTTTGACGGTAAAATATACTTTATTATCAACTACTTTTAATACCGCCGTTTGATTATTTAAGACCATGACTCTGGGACTGGATAAGACTTTAACGGTGCCAAATTGTTCCAACAAACGTACTGTGGCTGAAATATTGCCAAACTGGCTGTTGGGGTTGTTATAACCGAAGGAGTAAAAGGGAGGATTACCTAAATTACCAATGGTGACGGCTTGAGCATAAGTAAAATCGCCGGCAATTCTTTGCCAATCTATACCGGCTTGATACTGGTCAGTGAGTCGAACTTCCATAATCGTGGCTTCAATTAATACTTGTCTTTGGGCCCGCAGTTGTATCTGGTCGATAACTCGTTGAATTTCTTCATGTTGTTTATGAGTGGCCCGCACCGTAATCATACCACTTTCTGGGTTAACCATCACCTCTGGCGTGGAGATAACATTTCCCGCCGCTTCTCCTCCACCAGTTTGCGTTGGTTTGCCTAAAATCGCTAAAATATTATTTCCTAGCGTTTGCCAAAATCGATTATTGGAAATATTGGTAATCTCCACTTGAGAGTTATTTTGCCCACCCCCACCGCCGCCGCCACCGCCACCGCCTTGCTCTCCAGTCGCGCCGGCTTGACCGATAATTTGAGTAGAGACATTCATGGTGGTTTTGGTATCTCGACTCAGGTTAACATAATTGATGGGATAAATTCGAATATAGGGTAAATCCGGCCCTATTTTTAATAAGTTGTCATCGATTTGATAGCGTAAATCAACTTGTTTGGCAATTCGTTCCAATAATTGTGGCAAGGTTTGGTTAATCGCATTAAGCGAGACATTGCCTTTGATGCCAGGGTGAATATCAACATTGAGTCCGGCATCGCGGGCCAGGGCAAATAATAGTTTTTCCACCGGCACGTCGCTCACTACTACCGTATAAGTTTCCACAGGGGGAGTTGGCTCTGGAGGAGGGACAAAAGGTAATTGTTGTACGGTGGGCGGAATATCATCTTTAGGAGGTGCCGCGGGCGGTTGGTTAATATGACCAGGTGAAGGAATCGGGGGATGTGGGGCACAACCAGTCATTAACCACAACACTAAAATCAAACTAATCCCTTGGTAATTCCTATTTGAGTAATCACGCTTACTAAAATAAAATAGCATATAAATTGTGGAGATAATGAAAGGTTAATGCTTGGTATGAATGTCTTCCCGGTGAATCCTGGCTGGTCAAGGTTTGCCGAGTCAGGATTCTTAAAATTTTGCCGGTGAAGACAGACCGAGTGAGGGCCATATTTATTGATACTATAGTAAAATTCCTTTGAACCTGTACTATTCCCTCTGGAGTGCAATAAGAATTATTGCGCCGCTACGCGCCGCCAGGCGCAATAATTCTTATTGCACTCCAGAGGGTACGTACAATTTTATATGAATTTTACTATAAGTATGGAACTACCTACTATTTTAACCAATCTTTCATAACAGCCAAAGCTGAATAACGAGTTAGGTCCACATGCAAGGGCGTGACTGAAACATAGCCTTGATTAATGGCATAAAAATCAGTGCCAGGGCCGGCTTCTTGTTCACTGCCAGAAGGTCCTATCCAATAAATGGGACGACCGTGTGGGTCTTGAGCTTTAATCGCCGAGGCGGAGCGGTGACGTTTACCCAAACGAGTGACTTGTATGCCTGCAATCTCCTCCCATGGCCGGTCCGGGACATTGACGTTTAAGATGGTGTCGACGGGCAACGGTAGATTCTCCTCTTGCAAACGTTCTAATAAAATTTCTACCACTCGTGCCGCGGTAGGATAATGTTGAAACTGCGGTCCCCCGGTCAAAGACACGGCTATGGCCGGTAAGCCTAAAAAACGGCCTTCCATGGCGGCGGCGACGGTGCCTGAATATAACACATCGTCACTTAAATTAGCTCCGGCATTAATGCCGGCAATGACCATGGCTGGTGGAGTTTCGAGTAGGCCCGTGAGTGCGAGATGGACGCAGTCGGTTGGGGTGCCATCGACATAGATAAAACCGTTATCGGCATATTTGGGCCGTAATGGATATTCCAGCGTTAACGAATTGCTGGCACCACTTCGATTGCGCTCTGGCGCGACGACAATGATTTCGGCAATTTTCTGGAGCGTTTCTACTAAACAGAGAATACCTGGTGCTTGATAGCCGTCGTCGTTACTGACTAAAATTTTCATACTGATGATTGAGGGTGGTGTGATGACTAGAAACTAAGTTTTTTAAAATTCTAAGTTTTTAAGTTTTTTCAAAAAACTCAGTGTCTTCGCCTTCCCCAGAAACTAAGTTTTTTCAAAAAACTTAAAAATTAAGAATGGCGCACTAATAAAAATTCTAACAACGCTTTTTGGGAATGTAATCGATTTTCAGCTTGTTGCCAGACTACACTTTGAGAGCCCTCAATGACCTCAGTGGTTACTTCTTCACCACGATGGGCCGGTAGGCAGTGCATAAATAAAGCGTCAGGTTTAGCTAATGCCATTAAGGCGGAATTTACTTGATATGGTTTAAACACGGCTACTCGTTGTGTCTGTTCATCTTCTTGACCCATACTGGCCCAAACATCCGTACAGACCAAATGCGCTCCTGTGGCGGCTAATACGGGGTCATGCAGGACCTTCACATATTCTCCGCCACGCTTGACCACGGCGGCGACTGGCTCATAACCTTCAGGAGTGGCAATGGCTAACTGGAATTGTAATTGTGTCGCGGCTAAAATATAAGAATGACACATGTTGTTACCATCGCCGATCCAAGCGACTTTTTTACCATTCAAACTACCCCGAAGTTCGACAAAAGTTTGAATATCGGCTAACAATTGACAGGGATGACAGAGGTCGGTTAACGCATTGATGACCGGCACTTTGGAATATTTAGCAAAGTGTTCAATCCGCTCATGGGCATGAGTCCGCATCATAATGCAATCAACCATTCTCGATAATACTCTGGCGGTGTCTTCAATCGGCTCACCACGACCCAATTGGGTATCTTGTGGTGACAAAAAAATGGCGTGACCACCAAATTGATACATGGCAGTTTCAAATGAAACCCGGGTCCTGGTAGAAGATTTTTCAAAAATCATCCCCAACACTTTATTAGGTAAGGGTTCATAACGAGTCCCGGCATAGTGTAATCGTTTTAATTCGATGGCGCGGATAATCAGCGCATGTAATTCTGTGGGAGATAAGTCTAAGAGGGTCAAAAAGTGACGAGTTGCCATAATAAATTCCTTTTATCTCAAAAATTTGGTGCGGGCAAACTAAGGTATTCTTTGATTAGATAACTGACCGTCGCTATGATGTCGTCGGCTTGAGTGTCAGAAATAATAAAAGGCGGTAATAAACGAATAACTCGTTCTGCCGTCACATTAATCAACAATTGTTTTTGCAATGCTTTGGTCGCTAATTGGCCGCAACCGCGATCTAATTCAATTCCTATCATCAGACCCCGGACCCGAATCTCTAACACGCCATTCAGACCGGCCAATTTTTCGGTAAAACCCTTGACAAACCGTTGACTCAATTCGGTTACTCGTGGTAATAAATTCTCCTCCTCAATCGTTTTAATGACAGCCAGGGCGGTGCGACAAGCCAGTGGATTGCCGCCAAAGGTGGAGCCATGAGTGCCAGGTTTGAATATTTCGGCGACTTTGCCGCGGGCTAAACAGGCGCCAATGGGTATGCCATTACCCAGTCCTTTGGCGATCGTGAGTACTTCGGGTAAAATTCCCGTATGTTGATAAGCAAACCATTTACCGGTACGTCCCATGCCGGTTTGAATTTCATCTAACATGAGTAACCAGTTGTGGTGGTCACAGAGTGCGCGAACTTTGATTAAATAGTCATCGTCTGGAATGATGATTCCTCCTTCGCCGATGATTGGTTCTACGAGTACGGCGACTATGTCAGGATGTTGTTCAGCGGCTTGTGTCATGGCTGACACATCATTATAGGGAACTCGAATGAATCCTGGGACTAGCGGATCAAAACCGGCTTGAATTTTCAAGTTACCAGAGGCGGATAAGGTGGCTAAAGTCCGGCCATGAAAGGACCGCTCAGTGACTATGATGTTGGGATGACTAAAGCCGCGCTGGTGGCCATAGAGTCGTGCAATTTTAATGGCAGCTTCATTGGCTTCGGCACCGGAATTACAGAAAAATGCCGTTTCCATACCGGACCGACGAGTTAATTCGTCGGCTAAGGTTTGTTGATGAGCAATACCATAGAGGTTGGAAGTGTGAATGAGTTGTTTAACTTGTTCACAGATGGCTGCACTGATGGCGGGATGAGCGTGTCCTAAGCCGCAAACTGCTACGCCGGCGACTGCATCTAAATAACGGATTCCTTGGGTATCCCAGAGCCACGCGCCTTCTCCTTTGACAAAGGTGACCGGTAAGCGGGCATAGTTGGGCATTAAAGTGTTTGGCATGGTCGTATTTAATTTAACAATTTTAATTTAATAATTTAGTTTGGAATTTAGATTTGACAACTTTCGAAAAGTTGTCAAATCTGCCGC
>DZAL01000004.1:50207-64516 GCA_022729575.1 Thiomargarita sp. | reverse complement strand
TTGAATTTAGTTTGGAATTTAGATTTGACAACTTTCGAAAAGTTGTCAAATCTGCCGCAACCATTTGAATTTAGTTTGGAATTTAGATTTGACAACTTTCGAAAAGTTGTCAAATCTGCGGTCACAAATCTGCGGTCAAATTTGCTCTAAGTATTGTTCATATTGAGTGTGCCTCAAACTATTACTAAATTCATCGTAGTTTTCGATCAGGTCCGGCATCGCTTGAGGTAAAATTTTCTTATGTTGGCTCTTAATGGCGATTGGTTTAACGCCTAAAAATTCAAAGAGACGTTGATTGTAATCAGTTATTGATTCCTCGCTACTAAAATAATCTTCATATTTAATCGGAAAAAGCCGGTGACGGTGTTGGTCAAGTGCAACTAAAATTCTTTGCTCATTGGCAATTTCTTGTTCCATCGCCGCTAGCGATTTTTTCATCTGAGACAGGTCAATGATTACTTTTTCTACAGCGAGGGGTTTCTCCTCGGTCGCCGCGACGCGGGTTTTTTTTAAAAAAACGCCAGAAAGGTAACGTTTTAGTAGATTGCCGCGATGAAGATAGATAATTGCAATTTCGGGCCGTGAAAGGTAATAATCTTCTACTTGTTTGGCTCTGACATTAAGAAAAAAATCTTTAGTGCCAATGTTAGTGACGTTGCGATAGGTTTTAAAATTAGTCGGTTTGTCAGCCTTCCAATGGGCATAGGCGGAATAACATTGTCCTGTATAAAATAAAATTCTACTTTGATAGAACGCATCTAAGTATTGTTCTATTTGCCAAGGACAGATTTTGCATTTAGCGTAGAGTTTATAAGGTACTATCATGGAAGCTAAAACTTCGCCATAGTTGACTATTTGCGGGTGTAAATTGAGTACGTTTGCTAAATAGTTACTGCCGCTACGACCACTGGTTAGAATAATATGGTTGTTCATAATAAATTGTGCGTTAGAGTCTTGAGTTTTACCGGCGGATTTCCATGAGGAGTTAAGCCGCAATGCCATTAAGTTAAGCCGCGTTGGAGTCCAAACCTTCAGCTTTGGACGAGATTGGTCAAGGTAAGACGGCGTTGCCAAATCTGAAGATTTGGACTCCAACGCCGTCACCTTAGCTTAACTTAATGGCAGTGGAGTTAAGCCTGGGGTTTCCGAAACTCCGTTTGATCTTGATTTACCAAATTTACAAGATTCTAGTCGACGAAAAATTGTTGCCGGAAGGTAATTTTTTGAACTTTACCTTGAGACTCCGGTTGCACTGTAATCGTAAAGTCCAAGGTGTCTTCATTGGTAAAAGAAAACACGTCAACGTAATAAGTGGCATCGCCGTCTTGGAGGTGACGCATTTCCAACGTTTGCAATTGTTGGTTAAGATTAACTACCTGCGCGGTGACTTTGGCTGTTACAGAATGCGGTAATCCAGGTTTATCAGCCATTGGTGCTTTCAGTATCACCACGGTTAACATGCCACGAGTTTTACTCCGGACAATATTATAACTACGAGCTACTTCCACGGGCACTAATGTGGTGTTGAGCGCATTGTAGTGGATAATATAACCGTCGTCGGTTTTTAATTCAGCAGATTGAAGATTGGGCGTAACAATAATGGTTCCCAAGAGCGATACAGAGACTAATATTGTTTTGAATAATTTGAATAACATGATGATCGCCTCCGGCGTTTTCTTTAACTTCTTTAGCAAGAAATCATTAATTGGATTGTTTCGATATTGGCAACAAATTTAAACGCAAACTGCTAAAAAAATTAACCCCTATTTTATTTATAGGTAAAGGGGAATTTGCTTGCCAATATAGTGTTAATATTTGTGGTGATTCAATAAATTGTCGTAAATTGGCTTGGCTACTGGTTTCCAATAAACTTAAATCATTTTGTAGTTGTTGGGTTAAGGTTTGTTTAAAACGATCTAAAGCCATTGTATTACGTTGTGCTAACCATGTAAACACCTTGTCGATAAATCCTTGGTCTGAATAACTCAAGGCTAATTTTTCTAGTTGAATCTCTTGCGCTCGGACGGTCCATGGTGAAAATTTAGGGACATTAGTTAATACAAGGTCTAATGTTAGATGGCCCAATTGCAATGCAGTCAGAGTGCCCTTTATATGCAGTTGATTATTATCGAAGTGAGTTTCTAGGAAAATTTCCCCTTGAATAATGGGATAGCCAAATGCTCGTAATTCTTTGGGAGTAAGGTAGTAAGGGGCATAACCCAAGGTTTTGATTAACAGTGGCACCGGTGGCGAGGATTCGCTAAGAGGTAGATGTATTCCGGTCATAGCCACTGAAATAGCCGTTGGCAGTTGTGGTAGCTGGTAAAATCGGTAGGCTCGATAAAGTGTTACGGTCTCAATGTGCAGCGGAGAAAGCATTGGTACTTTGAGGTCTAAACCGTTGAGCACCAGATTACCGGTCAGTGACAATTTAACCTCGCGGTAATTCATAGGTAGATAGGAAGCAATAGCCGATTTAAAATTATCTAATTCTTGAGACAAACGATGATCAATATAAGCCTTACTGCCGCCCAACAGAGCTGCTAATATCAATAGCGTAAGACTGAAAATGGAAGATGATTTAGGTTTAGGAGAATTCAAATTTAGGCAGGACCAATGATGGTATCTATCAATTTCAGGAGTCCAAAACACGTTTTGGACTGAATTTTATTATCCAAAACGGGTTTTGGATTCCTGCCTGCCAGACACTGGCAAGGCACCGATTATTTCTTAACGACCATTAGTTACGCAGCTAATTTAATATATTTTTTCAATTTTTTCAGTGCATTATTCTCAATCTGACGAATCCGCTCGGCCGAAATTTTATAGCAATTCGCCAATTCTTGTAAAGTGGCTTTTTCTTCAGTCATCCAACGGCGTTGTAAAATATCGCGGCTCCGGTCATCCAATTGCGCAATCGCATATTGTAATTGGCCATGCCCATGTGCCTCCCATTCACGTTGTTCAGTTAGCGTAGCAGGATCATAGCGACTATCTTCTAAATAAGCGGCAGGGGCAAATTTTTCCTCTTCTTCTTCACAGTCGCTGGGTGCATCAAAAGACACATCTTGGGCACTGAGACGCTTTTCCATTTCTAAAACATCTTTACTACTCACTCCTAAATCTTTCGCAACATTTTCTACTTCTTGAGAAGTTAGCCAACCTAACCGTTTTTTCATGCTACGCAAATTGAAAAACAATTTACGTTGCGCTTTCGTGGTCACGACTTTGACAATGCGCCAATTTCGCAAAATGTATTCATGAATTTCAGCGCGAATCCAATGGACGGCAAATGAAACCAGCCGTACTCCCACGCTAGGGTTAAAGCGTTTGACCGCTTTCATCAGACCAATATTACCTTCTTGAACTAAATCAGCTAATGGCAAACCATAACCCATATAGCTTTGTGCAATATATAACACAAACCGTAAATGGGACATCACCAACAACCGTGCTGCGTCCAAATCGCTTTCATGGTAGAAACGCTCTGCCAATTTATGTTCTTCCACGGCACTGAGGACCGGAATCGCTCGGATCGATTGAATATAACTGTCTAAATCTTGATCGATAACTGCAAGTTGGATGGTTGAACGTAAAGTTAATGCGTTTGACATAGTAGTATCTCCCCTTTTAAAGTACTTTAGCACTCTATTTATTTGAGTGCCAATTTTTAAACATTGTAGAACATATTTCATAAAAATCAAGATTTTTATAATTTTAATCGCAAAATAAATTATGCACATTTAAGTAGATAATTTTTAGACATGATTCCTCTTATTTCGCAGAAAATATTATTATGTATTTCAGCGATATAGTGTTACAAAAAATTAATTCAAATTTTAGAATGGAGACCTTGTGTACAACACCTATTTTCGTGTGTGAAAAGTCGAGAGAAGCGGTTAAGACCTGACAGATTTTGAATACCTGTCAGGTCCGAGCCTAGCCCGCGATTCCAAAGACCTGACAGGTTTTTGAAACCTGTCAGGTCTTCCGCGCATCATGGTTTAACACACTAAAAAAGGTGTTACACACCAGGTATAATTTCTATTATGTTCCTAGTCAGGTAGAGTCAGGTAGGGTGGGCAAACGTCTTTTGGTTGGCCCACCTTTCAGGCCATTTGGTGGGCCACGGTAAAGCGCCAATGCCATTAAGTTAAGCTGGCCAAAGAAACCTTGAAGGTCTAAAACCAGACCTTCAAGGTTAAAACCTGACCGGGGGATTCCTTAACTTAATGGCATTGACGATAAAGCGCGTGGCCCACCCTACCTGGCTACCAAATTTAGCAACTCTAACCGATGAGCCACCCACGTCTAAGTTACCAGATGAGTTAACTCCACTGCCATTAAGTTAAGCCGCGTTGGAGTCCAAATCTTCAGATTTGGACGAGATTGGTTAAGGTAAGACGGCGTTGCCAAAGCTGAAGCTTTGGACTCCAACGCCGTCACCTTAGCTTAACTTAATGGCATTGATGAGTTAACTCCAGGTCTGCCAGAGAAGTGGTAGTACCTACCAACTAATGGAGGTATTAACAGAAAGGTGCTAACTTTCCTAAACCGGTGAGGTTTAGGAAACTTAGAATCGCCGAGGTTTCCTCAACCGGTGAGGTTTAGGAAACCTAAAACTGGTAAGGTTTCGGAAAGTTAGCACCTGGATTTTAATACCTCCATTAGTTGGTAGGTACTACCGACTTGCCAGGTTTGACACCACTACCTCCGACTTTAACTAATTGAACTGCCGTAAAAATCTCAAATCATTCTCAAAAAATAACCGCAGGTCATTCACGCCATAGCGTAACATGGCTAATCGCTCTACCCCCATTCCAAAAGCAAAGCCGGTATATTGTTCATTATCAATATTGACCTGTTTAAACACATTCGGGTGAATCATGCCACATCCTAGCACTTCGAGCCAACCGGAATGTTTACAGACCCGACAACCACTGCCACCACAGGCAACACATTGGACATCGACTTCGGCGGACGGCTCGGTGAAGGGAAAATAGGAAGGCCGAAATCGCGTTGATAAATTTTGTTCAAAAAATTGTTGGAGAAAGTCGGCCAAAATGCCTTTTAAATCGACGAAACTCACTGCCGTATCGACGAAAAAACCTTCCACTTGATGAAACATGGGCGAATGAGTAATATCAGAATCGCAACGATAAACTCGACCTGGCGCAATTATCTTTAACGGTGGCGATTGTGTCTGCATGACATGCACTTGCACGGGAGAAGTGTGGGTACGTAATAATAAATGTTCACTTACATAAAAGGTGTCGTGCATGGCTCTAGCGGGATGCTGGGCTGGAATATTCAAGGCTTCGAAGTTATAATAATCATCTTCAATTTCAGGTCCTTCGGCAACACTAAATCCTACTTGAGTGAACAATTTTTCAATGCGTTGCAAAGTTTGAGTGATTGGGTGTAAACCACCTTGATTGAATCCACGTCCTGGTAACGTCACATCAATACGGTCCGCGGCCAGTTGAGATTCTAATAGCGCAGTTTGTAATTGTTCCTTTCGTTGCTCTAAGGCTTGTTGTATCTTATATTTGGCGACATTAATAGCTTGACCCGCCTGCGGACGCTCGGTAGGAGGTAATTGACCTAATTGTTTTAGTTGTTCAGTAATGACTCCTTTTTTACCTAATAGATGCAATCGCAGTTGTTCTAATGCGGCTAAATCAGGTGCCTGGTGAATATCTTGTTGGGCTTGAGTAATTAGTTCAGATAATGTTGGCATAAAGTTTCCGTGTGGGTGCCTTCCATGCACCTTAAGGTAGTCAATAATAATTGGAAAGAGTTGACCACTTTTTTAAAAAAGTGTCAAATCTCATTTTCCCACTCGTTAGTTAAGGTGGGTGACAATATATTTTATATTTTATCAAAAAATCGAGAGATTTGACAACTTTAGATTTGACAACTTTAGATTTGACAACTTTTTTAAAGTTGTCAAATCTCTTTTAAACAGTTGTCAAATCTCTCCGTTTCCTATTATACTGTCAAATAGATGATTCTATATTAAAATAGTCAGTTTTATACAACCAATTGATTTTACTATATCATTGTGATAGCCTACCTTAGACTAAGGTACCACGCAGTATGGTTAAAATACCTGACAGATGTTAAGATATTTATCCGGTCAAGGGGATAGTAAGTACTGAAGCAGAAATTTTCTCGTATTTTCCTTCGCCCCTCTCCCTCTGGGAGAGGGGTCGGGGGTGAGGGAAAATACCGCATAATTTCTGCTTCAGTACTTATCCGCTTTTGGATAGACTCTAACCTCTTCTCAATTAACACAATTAACACTTTTAGGAGGCATACCAATTCTCATGGGCAAAGTTACTGGCTTTAAAGAAATTTCTCGTCAAGACCGTGTTTATGCACCTGTGGCCGAGCGGGTTAAACATTATCGGGAATTTATTATTCCGTTGAAATCAGAGGACGTGAGTTACCAAGGGGCGCGGTGTATGGATTGCGGGATTCCCTTCTGTCATCAAGGTTGTCCGGTTAACAATATTATTCCTGATTGGAATGATTTGGTGTATCAAGGTAAATGGCGGGAAGCATTGCAAGTGCTTCACTCTACTAACAATTTTCCAGAATTTACCGGCCGCATTTGTCCCGCACCGTGTGAAGCCGCCTGCACTCTCAATTTAACGGATGAACCGGTCACTATTAAAACGATTGAGTGTTCGATTATTAATAAAGGTTGGCAAGAGGGTTGGATTGAACCACAAATTTCCAGTCATCGAACCGGCAAACGAGTGGCTATTGTTGGCTCAGGCCCCGCCGGCTTGGCTTGTGCGCAACAATTGGCGCGGGCTGGTCATCATGTTACCGTATTTGAAAAATCAGACCGCATTGGAGGATTGTTACGGTATGGGATTCCAGATTTTAAACTGGAAAAATTTTTAATTGATCGACGCATGGCTCAAATGCAAGCGGAAGGTGTCATTTTCCGTCCTAATAGTCAGGTGGGAGGGAAGGTTGCGGTCCAAAAATTAGTGGCGGAATATGATGC
Source organism: Thiomargarita sp. (assembly GCA_022729575.1). Classification (GTDB taxonomy): domain Bacteria; phylum Pseudomonadota; class Gammaproteobacteria; order Beggiatoales; family Beggiatoaceae; genus JAABRD01. The sequence goes on along the minus strand of DZAL01000004.1, from coordinate 57,495 downwards.
GATAGTGTTAGCCGGTGGAGCCGAAAAGTCACGAGATTTGGCTATTCCGGGCCGCGAATTAAAGGGAATTTATTTGGCTATGGAATTTTTGCCGCAACAAAATCGACGAGTAGCCGGCGATAACTTACCGGCAGAAATCAGCCTGACGGCAACCGGTAAACATGTCGTAGTGATTGGTGGAGGAGATACAGGGTCTGATTGTATTGGCACGTCGATTCGACAAGGGGCGGCTTCCGTCACACAGTTGGAAATTTTACCCAAACCACCAGAAAAAGAGAATAAGGAATTGACCTGGCCCAATTGGCCAAATAAATTACGTTCTTCTTCTTCCCATGAAGAAGGTTGTTATCGTCGCGAATGGAGTGTTTCGACCAAGGCTCTGCTGGGTGAAAATGGCCAATCGAAAAAATTAATCGTCGTTCGAGTCGACTGGAAACAGGACCAAAAAGGTCAGTGGATGATGTCCGAAGTGCCTGACAGTGAATTTGAATTACCCGCCGATTTAGTCCTATTGGCTATGGGTTTTGTGCAACCGGTGCGGGAAGGAATGTTGACAGAATTAGGCGTGGAATTAGATGTCAGAGGAAATGTCAAAGCCGATACTAATGACTATCGCACATCGTTGGATAAAGTGTTTACCGCAGGCGATATGCGGCGTGGGCAATCGTTAGTGGTATGGGCAATTCGAGAGGGACGACAAGCGGCTCGCGCCGTTGATGAATATTTGATGGGCGCTTCGGAGTTGCCAAGATAGATAGTGGTGGATTGGGGGAAAACGTCTGAACTCAGATTTGACAACTTTAAAAAAGTTGTCAAATCTTGAACTCAGATTTGACAACTTTAAAAAAGTTGTCAAATCTTGAATCGGACTAACTCTTAATCCCTTGTTTGCGTTGCATTTTTAGATGTTGTCGGTACATCATCACTAGAGCAAAAATACCAAATGCCGTCAGCGGTATCAAGATTCGCACCAAACCTGGTAACGGCCACACGAAGCTTAACCAACGCACGGTTGGGAGGACCCACATGTGAGAAGTGAAAATCACTAGCGCAGTTTGTCCAAACAGGACTAACGGATAAGTTAAGATGGCATATTTACTCCATACCTGGTCCAACCAACCTAAGAAGGCTAATAGTACCAAAGTCATTCCGCCAAAATACATAAAATACCAAGGACGTGGGGGAGCTTTCAAAGAACCAGTGATAATTTGGTCCACTTGAAATTCTCCAATTCCTACTCCCCAGCCCCAACCGACTAAGGTTAAACCCATTCCGATGAGCATGGTTTTGCCTAATTGCGGTAGCGTGGTTTGAGTTTTGACTGAACGTCGTAGCAAAATGCCTACCGGCATGGCGAGTAACGCGGTTCCGGAGAGGGCAAAATAGCTAAACGCTCCCGACACTAGGTAGAGACGAAAATATTCCACCGTGTAACCGAATACTGATTTAGGCCAGATCGCATACAATCCTATCCCAATCAACCAGTGGGCCACCCCTAAGATTAAGCACCATCTGATAGGGTCTCGTTGAATTAAATGTAGCCAGAGGATTAAAGACAGCAGACCCAAGGTGTAATAATGGAGGATACTGTAAAAGTTAATCAGCCATTTGCCATAATCATACTCACCGTCAATGACAAAGTTGATATAACGTGGCAAACAAACCAACACCGCACACCAAAAGACCACGAGGGTTCGCGCCTTTAACTGGTGAATTACCGCTTGGCGATTGCCTTGAGTGAATTTTTCAAAATGAACAAAACCGGCGGTGATGCCAAAAATGGTAATAAAAGCTGGGGTGGCAAACCGACCAAATAAGAAAATCGGCTCTTTTAGCCAGAGCAGTTGTGGCAATTGATTAATCACGCCTTCAGTGAAATGAATTAAGATCATAGCAATAATAGCAATGGCGCGGGTTTCGTCAAGACAAGTCAATCGTGTCGTGGTACGGGAAAAAGTAGAAGTATTCATGGTTAATTTATTTTGGTTAAGAGTTCGATGACCAGATTTGACAACTTTCGACAAGTTGTCAACTCTAAAACTATAACAATGCCAAGACCAGATTTGACAACTTTCGACAAGTTGTCAACTCTAAAACTATAACAATGCCAAGACCAGATTTGACAACTTTCGACAAGTTGTCAACTCTAAAACTATAACAATGCCAAGACCAGATTTGACAACTTTCGACAAGTTGTCAAATCTAAAACTATAACAATGCCAAGACCAGATTTGACAACTTTCGACAAGTTGTCAAATCTAAAACTATAACAATGCCAAGACCAGATTTGACAACTTTCGAAAAGTTGTCAAATCTAAAACTATAACAATGCCAAACTTTTTACTCTGGCATAAACCGCCATCCCTGGTTGTAATTGGAGTAGATGACCCGATTTGGCGGTGATTCTAGCTAATAGTAAAATCTCTCCTACAGCTAATTTAATCAGCCACTGTCCTGGTGGCTCTTCGGTAATTTCTACAATAGTCGCCGCCAACACATTCAAAATACTAGAGCGTATTTCATTTTCTAAGGCTAAACTAACATCCCGTGCCTGAATTCTTACCCGCACCAGAGGACCCGGTAGCAGAGTTTGCCGCGGCAAACTAAGTTGTCCACCACTAAATTCCAAATAAGTGAGATGAAATTCTTCATCATGGGTTAAGAAGTTAGCTTCAATGACCACGCCTGCTTCATGCGCATGACTTAACGGTAAATCGAATCGGGTCAACATTTCCGATAATGGGCCACCGCCGATTAATTGACCTTGATTCATTAATAACATATAGTCCGCTAACCGCATCAATTCTTGCTGTGAGTGGGTGACATACAAGAGGGGAATGGCCAATTCTTCATGCAGTTTTTCCAAGTAGGGTAGAATCTCGGCCTTACTTTGGTCATCGAGCGCAGTCAGTGGCTCATCCATCAGTAGTAACTGGGGACTGGTCAACAAAGCGCGAGCGATGGCTACCCGCTGCCGTTCTCCTCCCGATAAGCGGTCCGGTCGACGCGAGAGTAAAAGCGAAATGCCTAATAACTCAATCACCTCCACTAAAGCTATCTTACGTTGCGCTAACGGAGTGCGACGTAATCCATATTCCAAATTTTGCTTGACCGTTAAATGTGGGAATAAACTGGCCTCTTGGAAGACATAACCTAACGAGCGTTGGTGCGTGGCTAAAAAAATACCTTTACTATCATCTTGCCAACAGTGGTCATTGATTTGCAAAAAACCAGCGGTGGCTCGCTCTAATCCTGCAATACAGCGTAATAAGGTGGTCTTTCCGGAGCCAGAATGGCCAAAGATGGCGGTGATTCCTCGTCCTGGGATTTGAAAATTCACGTCAAAGTTAAACTGACCGAGTGCTAATTGGAAACGACCTTGGATTTGAGGAGTTAACGCTGGTAACCTGGTGGCGGTAGTGGAATCAATCATGAATTATTGGTACCAACGTTTGTTGACCGTATACAGAATCAAGAGAATTAAAAAAGAGAAGGTTAACATGCCTCCTGCCAGCAAGTGTGCTTGTTGAAATTCTAACATTTCGACCTGCTCATAAATGTAAACCGATAAGACTTGAGTTTTACCTGGAATGCTACCCCCGATCATTAACACCACGCCAAATTCCCCTACGGTGTGGGCAAAAGCTAAGGTAGTGGCGGTCAAAAAACCGGGGCGGGTTAACGGCAAAACTACGGTCAAAAAACGGTCTATTGGTGAAGCACGTAACGTGGCCGCCACTTCTAAGGGTCGGGAGCCCAAGGCACTAAACGCATTTTGCAAAGGTTGCACCACAAAAGGAAAGGAGAAGATGACGGAGCCTATGACTAAGCCGGTAAACGTAAAAGCTAAATGGTGACCGGTGAGCCAATCCCACACGCTTCCTAACGGTCCTTGTGGTCCTAACAGGATCAATAAATAGAAGCCTAAAACGGTGGGCGGTAAGACTAAGGGTAAGGACACCGCAGCTTCAATCAAGGTTTTGCACCAACATTTGGTCTGTGCTAACCACCAAGCGATAGGAGTGCCTATGAGTAACAAAATGAGAGTGGTGACGGTCGCTAATTTGAGCGTTACCCAAACGGGTAACCAATTGATGGTTTCTAACATAGTTATAAATTATAAATTTTTTCTCGTTCCCACGCGCCGGCGTGGGAATGCCATCTCTACTCCCCTCCTTAGCAAGGAGGGGCAGGGGGTGGTTTCTCGTTCCCACGCGCCGGCGTGGGAATGCCGTGGGCAACGCGCTAGCGTTGCGGGAAATGGACGCTGGCGCGTCCAGCCGGCATTCCCACGCCGGCGCGTGGGAACGAGATAAAAGGTTTAGGAAACTTAGCACCTGCCAGGTTTAGGAATCTTGGTAGTCCCTCCAAATTAATAGAGGTCTTAACATTCAACGAGTTACCAAGTGTCAAAGTTTCCTAAACCTCAAAGGTTTAGGAAACTTAGCACTTGCCAGGTTTTTCTCGTTCCCACGCGCCGGCGTGGGAATGCCGTGGGCAACGCGCTAGCGTTGCGGGAAATGGACGCTGGCGCGTCCCGACGGCATTCCCACGCTGGCGCGTGGGAACGAGATAAAGGGGTGGTTAGGCGTAAAAACAGTTAAGGAATCACAAAATACTCAATATTGGAAAAATCGCCGTAACAATACCCATTGTAGGCTCTGAGCGCAACATAGTAATTCTGGCCGCTTTGCAAAGTCACCGAATAATTATTTTGCTTGCCAACATCCAAACTACCTACGGGTATACCGTCAGGATAAGGCGCGTAAAACAGCTGATACCCGCTCGCTTTGGCCAAATCATTCCAAGTCCCGGTGACCAAATTATTGGCCACGGTCAGCGTCAAAATAGGGGCCGGGGGAATCGGATTGATAAATAACATATCAGTGAAAGAAGCACTGTTTTTAGCACATAATTTCTCCCCGACAAATTCACTGAATGCCGAGACTCGAGTATACACGCCATAAGCCTTAGCTTGAGCACAATTGGTGGTTAGACCGAAACTCACGATTCCCGCCAATTTCCAACCATTGCCCTGCTCATTGGGGACCACTAAAGGTCCGCCACTATCACCATTGCAAGCATCTTTGCCACCTTCAGGAAAGCCTGCGCATAACATCGTATCAGGATCAACCCCACTGGTGTCAATTTCAATCGCGGTAGTGGTCTCTGCTGGCGGCACTTCAGTCGTTTCTTCTCCTTCTGGCGGTACTTCAGTGGTGTCTGTTGGCGGAACTTCGGATTCGGTTTGATTAGGATTTTTACAAGTTTCCATATCGACAATCGGTACTACCACTTGCCGCAACTCATCGGGAAAGATAGGTCTGCCATAAAGATCACTCGTATTGCCCCAACCAATGACCGTAGCCATGGTCCCAGGGACTTCTAATTGGCGACTACTGTTGTCTATCAAACTTAAGGTTGCAGTGGTCACTGCGGTTTCTAATTCTAATAGGGCAATATCGAATTTGGTAGTAGAGAAATCATATTCAGGATGAACCACTATCGTTTTGACATGTACTCGTTGCCCGTTATTAGTGCGTAAATTACTGATTCCTAACACGACATCAAGTTGGGTATTACCCATACTCCCCCCCCAATAGGAGTCCGTCACACAATGGGCTGCGGTCAATACCCAACGCGGCTGAATGAGGGTGCCTGCACAAAATTGTCCTTCTAATATTGAAACTTGTTGGTCGTCTGGTAATGAACTATCTCTCGTTACCAAAGCCGCTATCCATGGCCACGCCCCGGGGGGAGCCACTTCACCGCCGACAATTCGCGTAAGACGAGATTCGGTTGGTACCGATTCTTGTGCTAAACTTGGCCCTGATAATCCACAATAAATACTTAGTAAAATCAACCATGATAATGGTTTATAACCGGTTAATTGATTCTTCATACATGATAATATAACAAACACTTTTAATTTAAGTTAAGTTGGGATAAACTACGAAGTAGAAAAATTCAGTTTGCCATAAAAATATTCCATCGTCAATAGAAATGCCATTTAAATTTTTTGGCTTGACAATTCGTTAGTATAATATAAGATTTGACTACTTTTTTAAAGTTGTCAAATCTAATTAATCTAACCGCCCAATAAATTTTTTATGCTAAACTCTCATATTACTCTGGCTCATGGCAACGGTGGACGTTACATGCGCGAATTGATTACCGATATTTTTGCTCGTTATCTGCACAATCCGCTCCTAGACATTCATGCGGATGCGGTGGCCTTGCCTATGGAAATCGGTGAAATGGTGATGACTACGGATGGTTTCACGGTACGACCCTTAGAATTTCCTGGCGGTAATATTGGTGCCTTAGCGGTCCATGGCACGACTAATGATTTAGCCGTGGTTGGTGCCATTCCACGTTATCTAACGCTCAATGCGTTTATCGAAGAAGGTTTAGAAATCGCTCAACTAGAACGCTTGATTGCCAGTTTAGCCCAGACGGCACGAGAAATTAACGTGGTGGTGGTGGCAGGAGATACTAAAGTGCTCCCTCGCGGTGAAGGTAGCGGATTGTATTTGGCCACCACTGGGCTTGGTATCCGTAATCCGCAACTGAAATTGGGAATGAATCAAATTCGAGCCGGCGACGCGATTCTAGTCAGTGGTAGCGTGGGCGACCATGGTATTGCCGTGATGTTGGCACGGGAACAATTTGGGTTAAGAGGAGATTTACGGTCCGATGCGGCCAGTGTGTTACCGCTAACTCAAGCCTTATTACCGTTTTCGGGCTTACGTTTTATGCGTGACCCTACCCGCGGTGGATTGGCTACTGTGGCGCATGATATTAGCCAAGTGACCGGTTATGCGGTATATTTAGAGCAACCTCAAATTCCTATTCTCGAACCGGTTCAAGTCGTTTGTGAGATGCTTGGATATGACCCATTATATTTGGCTTGCGAAGGACGAGTGGTGGCGGTGATTGACTCCGCACAAGCTCCAGCGGCATTAGCGGTATGGCAAACCTTACCGCAAGGACAACAGGCGGCTATGATTGGTCGGGTAGTGGCCGATAGTCGTCCTCGAGTCATTTTGAAAACAGTTTTAGGAGGAGAACGATTATTAGATGAATTAGAGGATGATCCATTACCGAGGATTTGTTAAGAGGTCACTTTACGCACCACCACCCTAACCCTTCCTTGCTAAGGAGAGGTTGGGGAGGATTGAGTTAACCGCGCCTTTGGAATACGGAATTTATTCCGGTTTTGGAGTCCGGAATTTATTCCGTTGGGATTCGGCATTCGTCCTGCCTAAAACGGAATAAATTCCGGACT
>DZAL01000004.1:0-50107 GCA_022729575.1 Thiomargarita sp. | reverse complement strand
CCAAAGGCAACGGTCCGGACTCCAAAGGCAACGGTCCGGACTCCAAAGGCAACGGTCCGGACTCCAAAGGCAACGGCCAGAATTTTTATTTGAAATATCCATAGGAGAACAGGAGATGTATTTATTGATTAAGTTATTGATAGTGTTTATGTTATGTTTAGATTTCGGGGTTAACTTGACGGTACGTGCTGAAACTGAAGCTAGTCTGCCATTATCTCAATTACTGGTACAACAAGAGCAATTGTTGCAGGAAACTCAGACTAAATTAAAGGAGGAGCAGGCGGCATTGCCTGAATCTGAACAAAAATTTCAAGCTAATGTGGCTACCTTGAAAACGATGTCAGAGGTGTCGACAACAATCTTGGAAGGAGGCAAGCAAGGGCTGGTTGAGGCCGAACTCGAGTTGGAAAAAATCAAGACGGCGCTACCAATTACCGAAGCCAGTTTAGATAAATATCGTGCTAGATTGAAAGAGTTAGGGGCACAATTAGCAAACTTAAGTACGAGTCAAACTACCGAAGTGGCACCGGTCAACCAGGCGCAACTCGGTGAAGGTAAAAATGAGAACGAGAGTGAGAATAATAGTGAACCACCATCGATACCAGTAGCATCGTCATCACGGTTAGCTTTAGAATCGGAATTAGCTACCCAAAAACAGTTGATGACGCTCACTGAAACACAGTTGACTTTGTCGAAACAACGAGTAGAATTGGCGGCGCAACAATTAAAATTAGCGGCCGCTTGGAATGATCAAGTACAAACCGCTTATTGGCAAAAACCCGTCGAAGAGCGGCAACGCTTAGTACAAGAAGTTCAACAATTGCTGGAGCGAAAAAAAGCGGCTTTACTCACGGCGCAAAAAGAGTTGCCCACTAAAATCGCTAGTTTAGAAACGATGCAGTCCACAGAAATCATCGATGCGGTGGCACAAGCCGCCTTGGATAAAGAGGCCGCTAGTGTCGAGGTGGATAATTTACGGTTGGAGTTACAAACCACCGAAAGTAATTTAGAACGATTTCGGGTTAATTTGAAGGAATTACAAAATACCTTAGAGGCATTAAAGAAATATTCGCCAGCGACTAAGGAGGTTAACCAGGCGGAGAAAGTGGTGGCCTCCAATCGACAACTGAAAGAGGTTGAAAATAAGGTGCAGTTACACCAAAAACTGGTTGAGCAAGAAGAAAAACATCTGGCGATTCTTACCAAACGCATTGAAATTGCGCGTCAGTATTCGATGATTATGGCCAGTTGGTATGCCGCATTGCAAAATGTTTCACAAAATCGCAAACAGCAAGATTTAGAAAGTTTGATTCAGTCTAAAACTGCGCCGCTATTAGCACGTATTGTCGAGCTCCGCAAACAATTAGAGGGCATCGAAGACAGTGCTTCACGAATTTTAGTGGAAGCACAGATTCAAGTTGAAGAGGTGAATGTACAATCCTCCATTTATCAACTAAAATTGGATAATTTGCGTGAGCAGTTTAATCAACTCCAAACCACGCTTAAGGAAACCGGCAAAATAGCGTCGGATAAATTTAACAATTTGCAAGCGTTAGTGCTGGAGTTTCAAGGTTTACAGAATTTGTTAAAGGATAAAATTGGATTATTGAAGCAACAACAGGAGATTGTCAAAAAACGTCAAGAGACCTTGAAAGACAAACTACCGATAACGCAAGCGCAGAATTTGCTAACTCAGTTAATTGAACAATTACAGAGTTTATTGCTCCAAGGGCAAAGTGCGTTGGACGAGTTAAGAAAAGCGTATTTGGAATATCAACGGCGCACCTTATTCAGTCGCCGCGAATTGCCTAACGATTTGACTGAATGGCAAAATTTACTGAAAGATTTGAATCAAGTCCCGCAGCGATTTGGGCAACAGTTACAATTTACTTGGCAGGATTTACAAAGTACATTTCAACAGTTGGCCCGAGAAAAATGGTTGTTAATCAGTATTGTTTCCTTAATTTGGTTAATGGTCTTTTTTTTGGTTAAAACCAGCCTGGTGTTGATATTTGAACAGTTAAGCCGATTGTCGGTGCGAACTTTTTTGGCTAATAGTTTCTTGCACGGATTGCGCTTATTACACCTCAATGCACTAACGATTGCCATTGGTGGTTTGTTATTTTTACTGATATGGATAGCGCAACCGAGTCAATCCAGTATGCAGTTATTTTGGCTGGTGGGATTGACCTGGGTGGGCGTGAAATTCGTACTTACTTTGGCCTGGTTATGGTTGTCCGATAAAGAAATCAAAACGGAAAATCGTTCGAAAATTTATCGGCAATTGCATTGGAGTTTGATTTTCATGGGGATATTAACGGTGATTACTGGATGGGGTCATCTACGTTTTGAGAAATATGATTTAAATACACCAGTGCATATTGTCGATTTATTCGATAGCGGGTTTATGCTATTCTTATCCTTAATGGTCTGGCCGGTGATGAAGATTCGTCACACCTTATTGGTCTTATTAGTAGACCGTGTGAAGAGTTACTGGTGGTTAGTGATTCGTGTCATCACGTTATTATTTCCACTGTCGATTTTAGCGGTGGCCGTGTTGGGAGTCATTGGTTATCTCAATCTAGGTTGGAAAGTGGCCGCCCACGCCAGTTGGTTTCTGCTCGTGCTAACCGGTTGGTTAATTGCCCAAGGTTTATTAGAAGACAGTATTATGTTTTTGAAAAATTTTGCGTTGAAACATAGTCAATACGGCTTATTGTGGACCCAAGATATTTTGCCATTATTCCAACGTCTGGTCTGGCTCATTTTGATGGGCGTGGCTATCATCACCTTTTTCTGGTTAAATGGATGGTATACCAAAGTCGGTTTACGTGAATCCGCGGTAATAGATACGCTGGAGCAATGGTTTCTCTACTCGTTGTTCAAAGTAGGAAATACCGAAGTTAAAATAGACACTTTATTGCTCTCGCTGTTAACTTTATGGATAGTCTTCTGGTTTGGTAGTTGGTCGCGTCGTGTTACCTACCGTTGGATTTATCTTGGAGTTACTGACTTGGGTATGCGTCATAGTTTATCCGTATTTACTCAATATGCGGTGGTGTTAATTGGTTTGTTAATAACTTTGCGAATGTTGGGCCTCGACTTAACTACGTTAACCATCTTCGCGGGTGCGTTAGGCGTAGGCATCGGCTTTGGCTTACAAAACATCGCTAACAATTTCGTCAGTGGCATTTTGTTATTGATCGAGCGTCCATTACGCACGGGAGATATTGTCAAGATTGGCAGTAATTATGAGGGAATGGTGACGGAAATTGGGATTCGTTCTTTAACTATTCAAACCAGGGATTTGGAGGAAGTGATCGTCCCTAATGCGGAGTTAATTTCAAATGCGTTTACTAATTGGACTCATAGTAATCCGTTACGACGTTTAACTAGCTATGTGGGTATCAGTTATAACAGTGATCCAAATCAAGCTATCGCAGTGGTTAACCAGGTACTACAAGAATTGCCAGTAATTGTTAAGGAGCCACCTTTTCAAGTGACTTTATGGGAGTTTGCGGATTCTGCGCTGATTTTAAGAATAGATGTGTTCATTAATTTGCTGGCAGTTACTTCGGTGGGAGTCAAGGGGCAAATGTTGTTAAACATTTGGAATAGTTTTAAAGATGCCAATATTAAAATTCCTTATCCACAACGGGAAGTGTATGTGAAAACTTGGCCATCTTCGGCCGCTGAGAAGAGAGAGGAGCATTTAGAACCAAAAGAAATCGAAGGATAATAGTATAGTAAGTACTGAAGCAGAAATTCGGCAGTATTTTCCCTCACCCCCGACCCCTCTCCCAAAGGGAGAGGGGCGAAAGAAAATAGGAGAAAATTACTGCTATTTCAGTACTTAGTATTCGTGTATGTGTGTACAACCTTAGTATGCCACACCTAAGTTAATGGAAGAATTGAAGTAGAGGCCGCTTCGAGTAGAGGGCGATTGGAGTAGAGGGCGATTGGAGTAGAGGCTTTAGCCGGTGAAGGCTGGCACCGAACTAAATTTGGGGGCACCGGCTAAAGCCTCTACTCCAACGGAATTGGTCTTGACCGGCTAAAGCCTCTACTCCAATTCATAACCTTCAGCTTTGGAGGAGACTGGTCAAAGTGAGATGGCGTTTCCAAATCTGAAGATTTGGACTCCAACAGCGTAACCATAAGTGAGGTCCGAGACTAAGTACTGAAGCAGAAATTTTCTCCTATATTTCTTTCTCCCCTCTCCCTCTGGGAGAGGGGCCGGGGGTGAGGGAAAAATACCGTAAAATTTCTGCTTCAGTACTTATCAACCGTCGTTCAAAAATATTATCGTTATGAATCTCGTTGAAATCTTTTATACTACTTTTAATTCGCCGTTAGCTTTCGAGCAATGGCATAGTTATTTAAACCAATTACCCAAATCGTATCAAAATCGAATCAACCGTTACCGGCGTTGGCAAGACCAACATTCAGCATTACTGAGTCAGTTATTATTGCGACAAGCATTGCTTACTGTAGGTTATGACCAAAATTGTTTAGAACAGTTGCATTCAGGAGAGCATGGTCGTCCTTTTATTGTTGATTCTCACTGGGATTTCAATTTGTCACATTCTGGCGAATATGTGGTTTGTGCTTTGTTAAACCAGGGACGCGGAGGAATTGATATAGAACGGATTAAACCAATTGAAGTCAATGATTTCAAAAGAGAAATGTCGGCAGAAGAATGGGCTATTATCTCTACCCCGAAAATTTCTTATGAGAAGTTTTATGATTATTGGACCATGAAAGAAAGCGTGATGAAAGCCGATGGGAGAGGATTATATTTGCCGTTGCGGGAAATTATTCTTCAAAATAGACGTGCTTTAGTAGGAAACACGATATGGTACTTACAAAAAGTAACCATTCATCCTGATTATGCTTGTCACTTGGCCACAAGCTGGGAAAAAATTGAGGTACATTTGAATGAAATGCAATTTCTTTAAACGGTAGCTCGACCAACCACCCCAGCCTGGTTAAAGATTTGACAACTTTTCGAAAGTTGTCAAATCTCCGCGTCACAGATTTGACAACTTTTCGAAAGTTGTCAAATCTCCGTGTCACAGATTTGACAACTTTTCGAAAGTTGTCAAATCTCCGCGTCACAGATTTGACAACTTTTCGAAAGTTGTCAAATCTCCGCGTCACAGATTTGACAACTTTTCGAAAGTTGTCAAATCTTCGTGTCACAGATTTGACAACTTTTCGAAAGTTGTCAAATCTAAATCGAACCAAAAACTGCACTGTAAAAACGTATATTTATTTTTTGGATAATTTCTGCCGTTTACTCATTTATCCAAAACTACTAAACTTATTAGCAAACCAGTTCTAAAAATAATTTAGAGTTGTTATATAGTAATATTCATCCACTGTTGTACTTGATATCTGAGGGATAACACCCCTCGAAGGGGTGTTATCCCTACTGGCCAACATTTTCCATATATTAACAAAGGTAAAATTAATGAGTCGTTTATTTGATGTTGCTGTTGTAGGTGCCACCGGTGCGGTCGGTGAAACCATGATTGCTATTTTAGAAGAACGTCAATTTCCAGTCCGTCACCTCTATCCAATCGCCAGTAGTCGTTCTGCTGGTAAAAACCTAAGATTCAATGGTAAATCGCTGATAGTAGAGGACTTAGAAAAATTTGATTTTTCTAAAGTACAAATAGGCTTATTTTCACCGGGTGCCTCAATCTCGGCTATTTACGCCCCTAAAGCCGGTCAGGCCGGCTGTGTGGTGGTTGATAATACCTCCCAATTTCGACAAGACCTAGATATACCGTTGGTGGTACCAGAAGTCAACCCACAAGCGCTGACACTGTATAAAAACCGCAATATTATTGCTAATCCCAATTGTTCTACTATTCAGATGGTAGTTGCCTTGAAACCCATTTACGACGCGGTGGGCATTGAACGGATTAATGTCGCTACTTATCAATCGGTATCTGGTACCGGTAAAGAAGCTATTGAGGAATTAGCTAAACAAACAGCAGCGCTGTTGAATGGTAAGCCTATCACTTGTGAGGTTTATCCAAAACAAATTGCTTTTAATGTGCTACCTCAGATTGATGTTTTTATGGAAAATGGCTATACCAAGGAAGAGATGAAAATGGTCTGGGAAACACGTAAAATTTTAGAGGATGACTCCATTTTGGTCAATCCAACAGCCGTGCGGGTACCCGTGTTTTATGGCCATTCAGAAGCTGTGCATATCGAAACTCGTGAAAAAATCACGGCGGAGCAAGTCCGGAATTTACTGAAACAAGCCCCGGGGGTCGTGTTAATGGACGAATGCAAACCCGGTGGTTATCCAACCGCGGTTACTGAAGCGGCGGGAAAAGACCCTGTATTTGTAGGACGTATTCGTGAAGATATTTCACACCCACGCGGTATCAATTTATGGGTAGTCTCTGATAATATTCGTAAAGGTGCGGCTTTAAATAGTATTCAAATTGCCGAAATCTTGGTAAAAGATTATTTATAAGTTATACTGTTAGGTGATTTCATTAGATGGGAATCAGGTTTAGATTTGACAATTTTTCGCAACTTGTCAAATCTTAAACCTCCCAAGATATGTAGGTGACAAAGCACCGAAACTGTTCAAACGGAAGATTTGACAACTTTTTTAAAGTTGTCAAATCTAAATAAATAATATATAAAACACACCGATTACCGATTACCGATACATTTGTTCGCTATAAAATACGACCTCAATGTAAAATAAGGAGCAGATTATAATTATGTTACGCCAATTGATATTAACTTTAACCGGACTTCTCCTGAGCTTTCAAATTCAAGCGTTAGGACTCAGTCGTATAGAAGTATATTCCAAACTCAATGAACCCTTAAATGCCAAAATTGAAGTGATGTCGGTACCCAAAGGAGAAGCCGGAAATATCAGAATAAATTTGGCTTCCAACGAGTCTTTTCGCCGCGCTGGGTTGGATCGAACTCAGATTCTGACTTCATTACAATTTAAGGTACAAGCTACTGGCAACGCCGGTGCAGTTATTCGCCTAAGCAGCCAGCAACCATTAAGAGAACCTTTTCTCAATTTTCTGTTAGAAGTCACTTGGCCCAGTGGTCGAATTTTACGAGAATATACGGTTCTATTAGACCCCCCTTTATATGAAAAAAAATTGCGTGCAGTCACCGCTCCACCTCCACCACCGTCTCTCCGGGCTTTGGCCGCCGACCCGCCAACTCGTTTGGCACGAACCGCGGTGGCTAAGTCAAAATCAGCGACTAAACCCTCTCGCACCTCTACCCCCAGAGTAAGCAAAGCGAATAGAAAAGAGAGTAGTGGTGGTCGTGGCCGCGGCGGCAGTTATAGCGTTTCTAGCAACGACACTTTATGGCAAATTGCTAATCAAACTAAACCACGGTCGGTGTCTTTAGAACAACACATGGTCAATATTTATCATGCCAATCCTGGTGCTTTTATCAGACGCAATATGAATCTGATTCAGGCCGGCAAAACGCTTAAAATTCCCGGTTGGGATAGCAAACATGTCGCCCCTCCGCCTGCGGTTCGAGTGGCTAAATCTCAAGTCGATGATACGTCATCTACCAATCGCACTGCGGAAGAGACTGAAGCGGCACCAGAAAGTGCCCCACCAGTGGTACCAGCACCCACTAAAAAGGTGATTGCCACCGAACCTCAAGTTCGAATCACCGCCCCAGAATCTACCAACCAACAAGAAGGTTCGGTGGGAGAGGCGCAAAATGAACAATTTAACAAACTGAATAAGGAGGTTAAGCGGTTAACTGAAGCTAACGTCAGTATTAATGCTGAAAATAAAGAATTGAAAAAGGAATTGGGCAGTACTAAAGACCTAGTAGTTACCATGAAAAAGCAGTTAGATGAAGTAAATAATCTGCTCAAATTACAAAATCAAAATTTGGCCAAATTACAAGAGCAATTGGCTAAACAAACTAAAAACTTCGACAAACAAGCCAAAGATTTCGCTCAGGCTCGTCAAGAATTGGTAGATGCCAAAAAAGCGCTGAGGGCCGCGCCTCCGACCATGGTAGCGGCAACACCTGTAGCGACCGCGAAACCACCAGTCACCGCTGATCAAGCTACACCAACTGCTGAAAAACCAGCCCCAATTGCGTCCAGTACCGAGGTCAAACCGACGACTCCAGAGCCAACTGCGTCTCCGGCAGAATCTAAACTTACTCCACCAACGGTACCTACCACTCCTGGTCAAGAGGAGCCGAAAGAGGTAGCTGGAACTACTGCTGGAATCAGCACGACTGAACCAGAGCTTACACCACAGCCTAGTTTAGTGCCAACGGGAGAGGAAATTATCAGTCCTACCGAAAAACCCGAGGACACCACTACTGGGAAAACTACTGAATCAACTACTGAGGACACTGAAATAACGGCCGCGACTGACGACGAGAACATCGGTGAGGCGGGGAAACCAACAGGGGTTAAGGAAGATACTCAAAAAACTACCCCCGTGGTTGAACCTACGGCTCCACCCCCAGTGGAAGCTAGTTTAATGGATACGGCCAATGACTTGGTCAATCAAGTGCCTGGAGGATGGCTTACCATTGGCGGCATTGGCGGTGGTACGGTGCTATTACTGTTGCTGGGAGGATTTTTAAAACGGCGCCGTAAAGATGAAGGTGGAGTGGCGGAATGGAAAGAAGGTACTGAACTCACTGAGGGTGAAATTCTGGCCGAATTAGCCCGTTTGGAAGCCGAAACTCAACCTCAAAAGAAGATGGCCAATGACGAGGATAATATCGACGAATTCTTAGATAACCTGAAAGCGGAGGAGGAACCGGCGGATGAAGAGTTATTAGAAAATGTCGATGTGTACATTGCCTATGAAACTTTTGACAAAGCCGAAGAATTACTAAAACCGGCGATTGAACAACATCCTACGGTCCAGAAATATCGATTGAAATTGCTGGAAGTTTACGCCGCGGCTAAACAAGAAGATAAATTTGAAGAAGCAGCTAAAGTCTTTTATGCCGAAACTGGTGGCCAGAGTCCATTCTGGGATGAGGTGTTAACTCAGTGGTACACTCTGGGTACGGATCGACCATTAGATGTGTCCGAAGTTGAATTTACTCCAGCTAAATCTACGATTAAAGCCAAACCATCAATGACCGACCGGGAAGAGGATGTCGATGGTTTGGGACTTGCGGGCTTGGCCGGGGCGGCGGCACTAGGTGCTGGGGCCGCCATGGTATTGGCTGGCGATGAGGAAGCCACTACTACGGATACTGAAATGGACAACGTTTTAGCCGGTTTAGCCGACTCCGGATTGGATCTAGGCGTGAATGATGAAAGTGATGATTTCAACTTAGATTTAGGTACACCGCTGGAAGGACTTGAAGAGATTGACCGTGGTAGCCACGACGACAACGATGCTGATTTGTCCTTAAATTTAGGTGATGACTTGAATTTAGATTTAGGCTCAGACCTTGAATCTAATGTCACCGCAGAAGCCACGACCGAAGAAGAAGCCACAGTAGAAGATGATGGTCTTTCGTTCACCACCGATTTGGACCTGGACCAGGATGAGCACGAAACGACAACTACCAGTTTCGAAGAAGAAGTAGAGGAAGAGGACGTGGCTTTAGATTCTTCCACTGACGACGAATTAGACGAATTAACCACGAGTGGTAGTGAGGATGACTTATCCTTAGACTTAGGTGAAACTTTTGAAGATACTTCAGACTCCGAGGCCGAAGATTTATCCTTAGATATGGGGCATGAAGAAACTGAAACCTTAGATGAAGGGTTATCTTTCGATGATGATTTATCCTCCGATTTAGGAGAAACTACCGATGAGGACATGACGGCTATTGGTAGCGACGACGATTTATCGTTTGACGATGAATCAACTGACAATTTATCGGCGGAAGAAGACCAGTCCATGGATCTGGATTTAGGTGTCGACGATAGTTTATCGTTTGATGAGGAGCCAGCTGAAAGTTTATCTGCGGAAGAAGACCTATCTATGGAGCTGGACGGAGACACTGAAAGTGCCTCTGATTCCGTAGAAGAGAATTTGTCATTAGACGAGTTGGGTGAAGAAGAGATACCAGAAACTGCTCAAGACAACGATGAGTTGTCTCTATTAGATGACGAAGAATTATCCTTGGGTATGGAGGCCACTGAAGCCGCGGCTTCTTCTGCTACGGAAGAAGAGTTATCCCTAGATTTTGAGGAAGATAATACGGAGATGGCACCGTCAACCGAGGAAGAAAGTTTATCTTTAGATGAATTTTCCGAAGATGAAACCACCGCTTTGTCCACGGAAACTGATTTAGAAGAGGACTTATCTTTAGGTGACTTAGATTCCGAATTAGACACCACGAGCGAGGAAACTGAGGTGGTGGAAACCGATGAACTATCGTTGGATGAGGATTTATCAATGGACACTGATAATGAAAGTGCAGTGGCCACCACGATGGATTCTACTGAGGACGATTTATCCTTAGAGGAAGATTTATCTTTAGACTCTGAGGATTTATCTTTAGACTCTGAAGAGTCATCTTTAGATATGGGTATGGCTGATGAGGTAAGCACCGACGAATCAGAGCTAGAAGAGGACGGAGAGTTATCGTTTGAAGAAGAGTTGTCATCAGATACGCTAGACCTAGATGCCGAAGGGGCTGAATCCAACGAGACAGACCTCGCCACAGGCAGTGAAGAGTTGTCTCTGGGCGAAGATGACGAATTATCTTTTGACATGGGAGAGGAGGAAGAGACTGCCAACGTGGCCACTGATGAGTTATCACTAGAAGAAGATGAAGGAGCATTAGCAGATTTTGCTGAAACCGAGGCCCTATCAGCCACTGATGCTATAGAAGAATCAGACTTATCTATGGATTTAGACGCGGAAGATTTAGACGCGAATTTGTCTTTAGATGATTTAGATAGTGACACGACCGCTGATGAGATTGGTGATATTTCCTCTACCGTTGAAGATGAAGATGCCATTATGCCTACTTTGGATGAAGATTCAGAATTAACCACTACCGAAGAAATCAGTGACGATAACGAGTTGGATATGGGCTCACTCGGTTTAGATGATGACCTTGCCGGTGAATTGGGAATCCAACTGGATGATGATGACAGCACGCTAGATAGTGGCAGTGACCATGAATTTGGTGACTTATTGACTGGCATGGAAGATAACGAGTTTGGAGAACTATCGGGGGAGTCGGAGATGAATCTGGATGGTAGTGATGACATTAATAGTAAATTTGATTTAGCGCAGATGTATATTGACATTGAAGATACGGATAGTGCGCGTACTACGCTAGAAGAAATCGTTGCGGAAGGCGACGAGGAACAGAAGCAGAGAGCACAAAAAATGATGAAAGGGTTAGTTTAATAACTCACCTTACGTACAACCACCCCCAACCCCTCCTTGATAAGGAGGGGAGAAAGAGAGGTGGTTACTCCCCTCCTTACCAAGGTGGTTACTCCCCTCCTTACCAAGGTGGTTACTCCCCTCCTTACCAAGGTGGTTACTCCCCTCCTTACCAAGGTGGTTACTCCCCTCCTTACCAAGGTGGTTACTCCCCTCCTTACCAAGGTGGTTACTCCCCTCCTTACCAAGGTGGTTACTCCCCTCCTTACCAAGGTGGTTACTCCCCTCCTTACCAAGGAGGGGTTGGGGGTGGTTGAGTTAACCGTGTGTAAGGTGAATAGACAACCATTCTGGAGTCCCAATCTTCAGATTTGGCAATTTACCAATCTGAAGATTGGGACTCCAGAATCTCTAAAGACTTGGGTGGGACCTTGACCCTTCTACCGTTTAGTTTCTGTCTGGTAACTCACTGTGCATCCTGTCATTCGGTTAGCTGGTTTTACTCTGTTGCTTCTTGGTTTAGCGACGACTAATCACCAAATGCTGTTGATAATCACGCTACCATGGTTATTATGGCTCTGGCAACGATACAGTACCAGAGTCTCAATACTTCCCTTGCTCAAACGTTTGCGCTGGTTATGGTTATCATTATTGATTTTGCATTTATGGTTTAGTTCAGCGGAATTTTCTTGGATACCAGCGCTACCGACCATATTACAAGCTGGCGAGCGAATGCTGGCTTTAATAATAATGGTACTGGCGGCTCAATTGCTGGTCGTCACCACGTCCCCTCCCTTACTGATAGCAACTTTACAGTGGTGGTTTACCCCATTGCTAAAATTGGGAGTACCCACCGAGCGATTAGCGGTAAGATTAGCTTTAGTGCTTGACACAGTGCAAGCGGTACAACAACTTTATAGTGAAACTGAAGCGAGGGTGCCTGTCACTGGCGCCTCTGCTTCATGGCTAACTAGAATCAGTGGACGAGTGGCCGATTTATTTGCGAAAGTGCTGGAATATGCAGATCAGGCGCCGTTACAAAATTTGGAAATACCAGAGTTACGTTCTCCTCCATTATGGCAATGGGGCTACCCCATATTGATGTTAGTGATTATATTCTACGGCGAAGATTTGATAACTTTTTGAGCAGATTTGACAACTTTTCGAAAGTTGTCAAATCTACAACCGAAACCGATAATATCTGCGATGAAAATAGCATTGGGTTTAGAATATTTAGGTAGCCACTTTTATGGTTGGCAATATCAGCCGCAATTTCGGACCGTACAAGGATGTGTCGAGGCTGCACTGTCAATAGTGGCTAATCAGCCGGTTAAAGTCATCGCGGCCGGTCGCACTGATACGGGAGTCCATGCGTTAGCTCAAGTCATTCACGCCGAGGTTTCGGTGAATCGTCATATACGTAGTTGGGTCTTGGGTGGCAACGCTAATTTACCAGAGGATATTAGCATTCACTGGGCTTGCCCGGTGGATGATGAATTTCATGCGCGATTTTCGGCATTGGCACGTCATTATCGCTATGTTATTCTTAATCGTCCCATTCGCCCAGCTTTACTGGCCAATCGAGTCACTTGGATACATCGGCCCCTAGTCGTTGAAACTATGCAATTGGCTGGCAATTACTTGATAGGTAGCCATGATTTTACCTCTTATCGCTCAGTCGCTTGTCAGTCCCCTAGTCCCATTCGCACGATTACTCGTCTGACCGTCACTCGTGAAGCGGAACAAATTATTATTTCAGTGTCGGCTAATGGTTTTTTGCATCACATGGTGCGTAATATTGCAGGTGTACTGTTAGCCGTGGGCCGTGGTGAATCTCCTCCAGAATGGGCTAAGACGGTTTTGGAGGCACGAGATAGAACTCTGGGCGGGGTCACTGCACCAGCGGCCGGACTTTATTTATCTGGAGTTGATTATCCAACTCGGTATTCATTACCAAAGAGGATTTGACAACTTTTCGCAAGTTGTCAAATCTAAATGGATTGAACAATCAGATTTGACAACTTTTCGCAAGTTGTCAAATCTAAATGGATTGAACAATCAGATTTGACAACTTTTCAAAAGTTGTCAAATCTAAATGGATTGAACAATCAGATTTGACAACTTTTCGAAAGTTGTCAAATCTAAATGGATTGAAGAAGATTTGACAACTTTTCGCAAGTTGTCAAATCTAAATGGATTGAACAATCAGATTTGACAACTTTTCGCAAGTTGTCAAATCTAAATGGATTGAACAATCAGATTTGACAACTTTTCAAAAGTTGTCAAATCTAAATGGATTGAGCAATAAGATTTGACAATTTTTCGAAAGTTGTCAAATCTAAAATGGATTATAGATATGTACCTAATTAAGAGGTTAATAATAATTTTTCTGTTGAGTTATCTCATGATGGTTCATAGTTTAGCGGCTACGACGAGTTATGGTCCAATCAGAAAAGGTGAACAGTTATGGGAAATCGCGCTTAAAGTGCGTCCTAGTCCTGTTCTCACTCGTTATCAAACGATGATAGCCTTACAGCAGGCTAATCCTCAAGCCTTTATGCTGTCTTGTGATCTTAACTCGTTACAGGGTGGCGCAACTTTGTCAGTTCCAACTTTGGCCGAGATACAAGCGATTGATTCTAAAGGGGCAGAACAAGAATATCGACGACAACATGAGGCTTGGAAAAAGGCCCGCCAACAAAAACAAAAAATAGTTTGTACGACAGAATCTCCGGTGAGTCAGCCGGCGGAAACGGAAACGGGGGAGCCCATTTTATCGGTGATTAAAACGGCTTTTAGTACGACTACCCCAGAATCAGTTTCAACGGCAACTAACTCTACCGAATCCGATAAAACTTTAAATTTAAATTCTAGTGCTACCGTGGTGAATGTTTCAGCACCTACTCCTCTTTCGGTGCCCGCCGCTAACCATTCATGGTTTGCGTTAAGATTAACTGATTTGGCTTGGCCAATTATTTGGGGCAGTGGTCTCTTGGTGTTATTTATCATTTTGGCAATCAGTTGGTTAGTTAAACGACGTTCGATTAAACCTTCACTGAAATCCGCGCCTAATAATAAAACGGGTGCGAATAACGATAATCATTGGAATTTTGGCTTGGAGGCGAAACTGGCCGCGGTGGAAGATAGAATGAATTTTGCTCTATTTTCAACGAATCAAGAAACCATGACGGCGAATGAAGAGAAACTGAAACCGATTAATGAAGTTAAAGAAAAATTGGCTTATCTGAGGACTTATTTAGCGGAAGGCGAAGAAAAAGTAGTGCAACGATTGCTTAAAGAAGTGGTGGAAAAAGGAACTTTAGAACAACAAGAGGAAGCGCAACAGTTATTGGAAATTAATAAAAAAATGAGTACGTTAGAATTACAAGTGACTCAATCACAACCATTAGTGAGCGCCACCCCGTCAAGCCTGGACCATTCGTCTTGGCAAGCCGTGATGCAAAGTGGTAAACAAATCTCTTTGCAACAATATTTACCAGAAAATGAGGCTAAAATTTTTGATTTAGTCGATAAAATTTTTGAATTACTAGATCATGAGTTGAATGCCCAAGGCAAACTCATTGAAGCATATATGAATCGGCATCGA
This sequence comes from Thiomargarita sp., assembly GCA_022729575.1. Taxonomy (GTDB): domain Bacteria; phylum Pseudomonadota; class Gammaproteobacteria; order Beggiatoales; family Beggiatoaceae; genus JAABRD01. Next base: position 35,143 of record DZAL01000004.1, on the reverse strand, counting down.
CCGCAGTGGTTGGAAACAACTGAGTTTTCTACCATGAGGAACCAACCAAATACCGTGGTTATGGCGGAATCTTCAGAGAATTTAGGTCCGATGTCACCACCTCCCCGACAACCACTTAAACCAACTAGACATTTGTAATTATAGCCGCTGGAATACGGAATTTATTCCGTTGGAGGTAGGATGAATGCCGGCTCCCAACGGAATACATTCCGTATTCCGTATTAAAACCCATTGAAACACATTTAGGAGAATAATTATTATATGAATCCCAAGTACGAACCGTTATTTCAATCTTTTACTTTTCCTGCTTCTGGCCTTCAGGTGAACAACCGTCTGATAATGGCACCGATGACCACTTGGTCGGGTCATTTGGATGGCACGGTGTCGGAGGCTGAGATTAGTTATTATCAAAAACGTTCCCGTGGTTTGGGAATAGTCATTACCGCAGCTTGTTATGTGCACCCGCTGGGACAAGCGTTTGCCGGGCAAATTGGGGCGCATACGGATGACATGATACCGAGTTTGCGGCAGTTAGCAACGACGATTCAAAGTCAAGGGGCCAAAGCGTTGTTGCAGATTCATCATGGCGGTAGAATGAGTAGCGCCGAGTTGTTACCGGGTAAGCAACCGGTGAGTGCGAGTGCGATACCAGCCGAGCAACCAGGGGCGGTGACACCGCGGGAGATGACCGAAGCGGAGATTTTACAAGCCATTGCGGCTTTTGGTCAAGCTACTCGGCGGGCGATACAAGCGGGGTTTGACGGGGTAGAAATTCATGGGGCGAATACTTATTTGATTCAACAATTCTTTTCTCCTCATGCGAATCGTCGTTCGGATCAATGGGGAGGGAGTTTGGAAAAACGTTTGAATTTTCCCTTAGCGGTGACTGATGAGGTAATTACTGCCGCTAACCAGGCCAAGCGTCCCTTTCTGGTCGGTTATCGGTTTTCGCCAGAGGAGATAGAGAATCCGGGTATTACGATGGCGGATACTCTTAAATTGTTGGAAACACTGGCGACTAGAAAATTGGATTATTTGCATGTGTCCACGATGAATTTTTGGGGCGGGTCCTTGCGCGATACGAACGATAAACGGTCGCGGGCCGTGATGGTGCATGAGCAAGTAGGGCAACGTATTCCCATTATGGGAGTAGGTGGTGTACATACGCCTGACGAGGCTTTACAGATGTTGCAATCTGGGGTGCCTCTGGTGGCGTTGGGTCGTGAGTTGTTGATGGAGCCAGAGTGGGTTATGAAGATACAGAGTGGTCAAGAAACTCAGATTCGTACTACATTGCCAAAGTCGGCGCAAACCGATTTATTGATTCCTGATAGTCTTTGGCAGATGTTAATGACTCGAACGGGGTGGTTGCCGGTGGTAGATTAGATACTGGTAAATATTCGTAGTTGCGTAGGGTGCATAAGCGATAGCGTCATGTAAGTACTGAAGCAGAAATTCGGCGGTATTTTCCCTCACCCCCGACCCCTCTCCCAGAGGGAGAGGGGCGAAAGAAAATACGGGAAAATTTATGCTTCAGTACTTACTTCTTCAAATTTGGTGTATGACGCTTCACTTATACACCCTATATTAACTACTTATTTAAAACAAAAGTCAAAATTGGCGCAACGGGAAATTTCTGGTATAATTAACTCGTTGAGTAACAATGAGTCAGCAGTTTTAGTGCGTCATTTTTGACAAATTAAGTTTGTTATTTTATGTGTTAAATTTTTTGATTTAAGGAGATTATGTTATGCAGAAACAGATAGTATGTGTGTTAACCGCGACGGCGGTGATTATGCCTTTATTAGGCGGTTGTGGGGCTACGAATCAAACTAAAGGTGCGGTGATTGGTGCGGGTGCTGGCACGGTGTTGGGAGGAGTGATTGGCCACCAATCGGATCATAAGAAGGAAGGGGCCGTCATTGGTGCGGTGGCGGGTACTGTGATTGGGGCCTTGATTGGTAAGCGTATGGATAACCAAGCGGCGGAATTAGAAAAAGTGCAGGGGGTAGAAGCGGTTAAGGTGAACACGGAAGCGGGGCAAGAAGGTATTGAGGCAAAGATGAAGGTGTTGTTTGATGTTGATAAGGTTGATATTAAACCGGCGGAAGCGTTGAAATTAGATGATTTGGCAGCGGTGTTTGCCAAGTATCCAGAAAATATTGTGATGATTGAGGGTCACACCGATAGTGATGGGTCTAACCAGTACAATCAACAGTTGTCGGAGCGACGGGCGGGGGCGATTGAGGGTTATTTGCGAGTTAAAAATTTGAATATTGCTAAACTCTCTTCGGTGGGTTATGGGGAAAGTATGCCGATCGCGCCTAATGATACGACGGTGAATAAGGCCACCAATCGTCGAGTCGAGATTAAAATTTCGGTGGACCCCAGTCGTGTGCCGCAATCAACTGGGACGGGGGATATTTAAAGTGTAAGGAGTGTGGTACAAGTCTTATCTTACGCACGGTTAACACCACCACCCCCAACCCCTCCTTGGTAAGGAGGGGAGTACGCACTACCGGCACCGCCAGGATACCCCCTCCTTACCAAGGAGGGGTTGGGGGTGGTTGAATTAACCAGGCGTAAGGTGAGGTACTAATATTCAGCTTGAGGAGTGTGATTATGGCTAAACCAGACCTTTATAGTTCATACCAAGACGAGTCAACAACTAAACGAGAGGAGGCTACGGTGATTAAGGCTAGGGAAGACGCAGCCGCTAAAGCTCGTGCCGAAGCAGCAGTTGCTAACATACCGAAAAAAGTTAACACTAATAATAAAGAAAATAAAAAATAACATTTTTCCTCGTTCCCACGCTGACGCGTCACTGCCATTAAGTTAAGCCGCGTTGGAGTCCAAACCTTCAGATTTGGACGAGATTGGCTAAGGTAAGACGGCGTTGCCAAAGCTGAAGCTTTGGACTCCAACGCCGTAACTTTAGCTTAACTTAATGGCATTGACGCTGGCGCGTGGGAACGAGGAAAGGAATATCCCCGGTGGTGCTTACTCCCCTCCTTACCAAGTTGGGAGTGGTTGAGTTAACCGTGCGTAAGGTGAGCAGATTATTAAGTTAATTCTCATTTTGTCCTCTCCTTTTCAGGGAGGGTGAATCGATTTTTGCGATAGGATAATTGTATGCAACTCAGAAATCATAGATGGTTTTTATTAATAGTTACAATTATTATGCTCCGGTCAGCAGCAGTTTTTTCTTATGCCCCTGACCCTTATCCTTCTTATCCTGATACTTCCACGGAAAAACCAACGACAGAAACCGGCGACGATAAACCAGCACCGGCGGATAATCCGAGTAAGAAAGAACCAGAAAGTGAGCCTAAACCAACTCCCGAAAAAGAAAAGAATAAATAGTAATTTTAAGTATTTAAGTAGTGGTGAATACTCACGCCGCACGGCAATGGAATCAATTCCGTACTCCTTTTCTGTTTGCCTCTTCAACGTTCTCGTAAAGCGGTTTCTTGAGCTTTTTTAATTGGTTTCAATAAATAACTCAGTAAAGTCTTCTTTCCGGTTAAAATGTCCACGGTCACAGTCATTCCTGGAATAATCGGCAACAGTTTGTCTTTAGTGCCTAAATAATTACGTTCCGTTCGCACTCGAATTAGAAAAAAGGCTTCGCCACGTTCATTTAAAATGGTATCGGCGCTGATCTGTTCTAATTTGGCTTTGAGTCCGCCAAAAATGGAAAAATCATAAGCGGTAAATTTAATCATCACGGTTTGTCCTGGGTGTAGAAATGCAATGTCAGCAGGTCGAATTTGCGCTTCGACTAATAAACTGTCTTCCAACGGTACAATTTCGACTAAATCCATTCCCGGTTGTACGACTCCGCCAATGGTAGTGACTTTAAGTTGTTTGATGGTGCCTTTGACCGGGGATCGTACCGCGGTTCGAGTGACGCGGTCTTTAATGGCCACATCTGATTCCACGGCGCGAGAAGATTCGGCTTTTACTTCATTCAGTTCAGTTAGGGCTTGGGTGCGAAAATTGACTTTCAATTCGGCAATTTTGTGGTCGGCTTCGACGGCGGAGGCTTCGACGCGAGGTATGCTTAAACGAGTGGTATCGAGTTCACCTTTGATGCTACTGATTTCGCGTTGCAATCGTAATAGTTCCAATTCCGACATCACCCCTTTTTTGACTAACGGTGCCGTGATTTGTAATTCTTTATTGGCCAGTTCATAATTTTTTTGCAATTGTTGTTCTTTAGAGCGCAATTGATTAATTTCTTGCTGTTTTTGATTTTTTTGTTGATTTAAAATATCGATGTTGGCTTGTAGTTCATTCTGTCGGGCTTGAGCCAGGGCTTGTTCATTTATAAAGACTTCTCGTTCTTCAGGATGTTTTAAATTATTGGGAATTTTAAGTGGTTGGTTTTCTACTTCGGCTTTAAGTCTGGCGATTTTGGCTTGTAAAGTATTCGATTTAACTTGGCTTTCTCGGTAGGAGGAGACAAAACGAATATCATCAATTTTTAATAAAATTTGTCCTTGATTTACGATTTGTCCTTCTTTGACTAAAATTTCTGACACAATGCCTCCTTCTAAATCTTGAACGACTTGAACGTGTCGTGAGGGGATAACTTTACCACTTCCCCGGGTAACTTCGTCTAACGTGGCATAATTGGCCCAGGTAATGGCAATGGTTACTAAAATAGCGGTTAACCAGAGAATAAGATGACTCAGTAGTGGGGGACGAGTGTTTAGAAGGTATTGGTATTCACGCATGGTGTAAAGTTTAAGATTTGACAACTTTAAAAAAGTTGTCAAATCTATTCCGATATGGTGTAAAGTTTAAGATTTGACAACTTTAAAAAAGTTGTCAAATCTATTCCGATATGGTGTAAAGTTTAAGATTTGACAACTTTAAAAAAGTTGTCAAATCTATTCCGAAATCTATTCCGATATTTAAGATTTGACAACTTTAAAAAAGTTGTCAAATCTGGTGTAAAGTTTAAGATTTGACAACTTTAAAAAAGTTGTCAAATCTATTCCGAAATCTATTCCGATATGGTGTAAAGTTTAAGATTTGACAACTTTAAAAAAGTTGTCAAATCTATTCCGAATCTATTCTGATTTAGTGGATGACAACAATAGTTGCGGTTCTCCTAACCAATGGCCTTGAACATAATCAATATTAATTTCTTTAAGTTTTTCAATAATTTGTTGATTTTCAACATTTTCGGCAATGGTTCGAAGGTGCATCAAATGAGCTATCTGATTAATTGAGTTTACTATAGCATAATCGATAGGGTCGTCGGCAATTCTCTGGATAAAGGTGCCGCTAATTTTTAGAAAATCGATGGCTAAATTTTTTAAAGGTAGAAATGAAGCCATGCCGGTACCAAAGTTGTCAATCGCAATTTGACAACCTAATTGTTTCATGGCGGTAATAAATTTCACCGTGCCAGTTAGGCTAGTAATGGCCGTAGTCTCATCGATTTCAAAACAGAGTTTATGTAATGGAATCGAGGTGGTTTGAAGGTAATTCAGTACGGTTTCCAGAAAGCTATTATCGTTGATGGAATGAATGGAAATATTAATCGAATTAAAAGTCAGTTGCTCTAATTGCTGAGGGTGAGAGTTTAACCAGGTCAGGACCGTGCGAATGACCCAGAGGTCTAAGTTGGGCATGAGATTGTAACGAGCGGCGGCCGAGAAAAAGGCGCCAGGGCGTACCAGTTGACCTTGAGTATTATTCATTCTTAATAAAATTTCATAGTGAATGCCACGGTCGTGCTGATTGCACAGAGATAGAATCGGTTGGTAATATAATGAAAACCCTTGATTTTTTTCAAGATTATGTTGTATTAAGGAGACCCATTGGATATTTTGGTCTTGGGCAATCAGATCGTTATCTTGGTAAACATAAACACCATTGCGACCGGCATTTTTGGCGGCGTAGCAAGCAGTATCAGCCATTGCTAATAGAGTTTTTGGCGATAAAGTTTGAGCGTTGGTAAAGGGCACGAGACCAATACTGATGCCGATGGTAAACAGGTTTTTCTGATTGGGGTTACCCCAAAAAAACCTAATTTTTTCTATCTGGTGACATAAAATCGGCGCGGTAGTCATGGCGTTGGCGAGTGAACATGGTTCCAATAGTAAGGCAAATTCATCTCCTCCAAGACGAGCTAAAATAGCGCTGGTATAATGAGTTTTATCTTCATCAATGGTTTTTTGTAATAACTTGGCCACATCTTTTAACAATTGGTCACCGGCTTCATGACCACAGCTATCATTAACGATTTTGAATTGGTCTAAATCCATGTATAGTAAAGCATATTCTACTGTCATGGGGTCTTCCTGGGCCAATTCTAACACTCGTTTAAGTTGTGTTTCAAATTCATGACGATTATATAAGCCGGTCAGCGCATCGTGTTTGGCTTGATAAGATAATTCCTGAGTCATTTTGCGACTTTCGGTGACATCATGGAAGATTAAGACGAGGCCAATGGTGTTACCATTACGGTCGCGAATGGGGGCGGCGGTATTTTCGATGGCAAAGCGTTGCTTCTGATCGCAATGAATTAGCACGATATGACTAGAAAGTTCTACCGTTTGACCTGCTTCCAAATAGTGGTGCAGTGGAAAGGTCAAAGGTTGTCCAGTGTTTTCATCAATGATACGAAAAATTTGCGGAAGAGGTAAACCATAAGCCTCATCGAGTTTCCAGCCGGTGAGTTTGGTGGCGACTGCGTTCAAATATTCGATTCGACCGCTCGCGTTGGTGGTGATGACTCCATCGCCAATGGAAGCTAAAGTGATTTGGGCTTTTTCTTTTTCTTCGAAGAGTGCTTCTTCAGCTTGTTTAGCTTGCAAAATGTAGTGGATACGATTGCGTAACACGTCCCAATTGACTGGTTTAGTGATGTAATCAGTTACGCCGGCCAGATAAGCGCGGTCCACCCATTCTCGTTCCACAAATGAGGTGACCATGATAATCGGGAGGTGTTTAGCTTGAGGTAATTCACGAATGTGGGCACAGGCGGTGACTCCATCCATGATGGGCATATCCGCGTCCAGGAGAATTAAATCTGGTTGTTGTTTGAGAAAATAGTCAATGGCTTGTTGACCATTTTCCGCCGTATCCACTTCGTAACCATATCGTTGTAGCACTTGTACCAATAAACCACGGATGAGAGGCGCATCGTCAACTACTAAAATGTGCGATTTTTTGCTAGGGGTGTTCATGGTTATTTTCCTGTATTATCAATTGGCTAGCTTTAGCCAATTCTTCTTGGAGGGTGGCTAAACAAATTTTAAGTGCGTCTAATTGTCCTGTGAGTGCTAAATTTTCTATTTGCTTACAGAGTGTACCCACTCGTATGGCACCTAATTGTAAACTTTCTCCTTTAAATTTATGTGCTTGTCGGCGTAGATTTTCCAAGTCTCCGTGGTTGAGCCACTGCTGCAACAGGGTAAGTTGTTGAGGAGCATAATTGATAAAATGTTTGAGCAGACAAAGAGTCATTTCCTGGCCCATCACTTCTTGTAGTTGTTTAATGATGTGAGCATCTAATGTGGGTATCTCCGTTTGAGTAGGCGTGTGTTGGTTGATAGGTGCATTGGTTACTACCCAGCGGTCCAAAATGGCTTGTAAGGTTTTCAGGTATACCGGTTTGGTCAAACAATCGTTCATTCCAGCTAGTTGACAGGTTTGTTGATGTTCAGCCGTCATCTCATGAGCGGTTAAAGCGATAATGGGTACGGCAGGTCGCTGTTGTGTTTGTTCCAGGTGGCGAATGGCCTGAGTGGTGGCATAACCGTCCAAGATTGGCATATCGCAATCCATCAGTACGAGGTCATAACCATTTTGTTCCAAATTTTTCAGGGCGCATTGGCCATTTTCTGCCGTTTGTACCTGACCGCCCAGGGTTATGAGCATATTGGCAATGACTTCACGATTTAGCGCACTGTCTTCAACTAGCAAAATTTTCATATTTTTCTCAAGTAGAGTTAGAGCTGGTGTGACTTGCAAGAGTTCGATTGACCCATTGAAATTTGTCATTTCGAATTTACTGCAAAATTAATGCTAACTTGATCCATGGAGGAGTGTCATTTCAATTGACAGACTGGACAATGTGGTCTTTTGGTTAATTTTACTTTGTACCATTCCATATTTAAAGCATCTAACAATAATAATTTGCTACTCAAAGTTTCGCCTATTCCTAGTAGTAGTTTTATGGTTTCTAGGGCTTGCATACTGCCAATAATTCCTACGAGGGGGGCTAAAATACCGCTTTGGGTGCAGGTTTCAGTTAAGTTTTGGTCAGGGCGGTATAGACAACGATAGCATGGATGGTCCGGTAAGTCAGCACGAAATACTGCGATTTGTCCTTCGAAGCGTATGGCCGCGCCTGAGACTAGAGGTTTAGCGGCTTGCACCGAGGCTTGGTTAATCGCCAGGCGGGTGGTTAAATTATCACTACAGTCAAGGACGACATCAACGACGGCCATGGTCTGGCGTAAAGTGTCTTCGTCCATTCGTTGGTGTAGCGGGGTTATTTTAATTAAAGGATTCAATCTTAACAGTGTTTCTTTCGCGGTTTCTACTTTAATTTTACCGAGGTCCGCCGTAGTATAAAGGATTTGACGTTGTAAATTGGAGAGGTCGATGTGGTCGAAATCACAAATAATGAGGTGGCCGAGGCCAACGGCGGCTAGATACATGGCGACCGGTGAGCCTAGGCCGCCCAGGCCGATGATTAAGGCGGTAGCGTTGGTTAAACGCTCTTGGCCGGCGATGCCAATTTGAGGTAACAGAATTTGACGGTTGTAACGTAATAGTTGAGAGTCATCCATTTAATGAAGGTTCCAAGTTTAAGATTTGACAACTTTCGAAAAGTTGTCAAATCTATATGCGAGTTTGAGATTTGACAACTTTTGGAAAGTTGTCAAATCTATTCGGTTTTTTTTAAGTTGTCAAATCTATTCTTTAAATTTCCTCAAATTGTCCAAATTTCATAAATCGTTGGTAGCGTGCTTCTAGCAGTTCATTTAATGGAATTTTGGTGAGTAAGGCTAAATTTTCCTGAAGGACGGTGGATAGATTATTGGCCATCGTTTCTATATCTCGATGCGCACCTCCCAGTGGCTCTGAAATAATCACTTCAATGAGTTCTAATTCTTTTAGACGTTGCGAGGTTAGATTCATAGCTTCGGCGGCATCAGCGGCTCTATCAGCACTTTTCCATAAAATCGAGGCGCAACCTTCGGGAGAGATAACTGAATAGGTGCTGTATTCTAACATGCCGATTTTATCGCCGATGCCAATGGCTAAAGCTCCGCCGGAGCCGCCTTCTCCAATCACGGTGCAAATAATAGGTGTCCTCAAGGTGGACATGACGTAGAGATTACGGGCAATGGCTTCGCTTTGGCCTCGCTCTTCAGCGTCCACGCCGGGATAAGCCCCGGGGGTGTCAATAAAAGTGAGTATCGGTAATTTGAAAGATTCGGCCATTTTCATTAGGCGTAATGCTTTGCGATAGCCTTCGGGTCGTGGCATTCCAAAATTGCGTTGTAATTTTTCTTTAAGGTCTCGTCCTTTTTGTTGACCAATCAGCATGACGGGTTGTCCTTCTAATCTGGCTAATCCACCGACCATGGCTGAGTCGTCCCCAAAGAGACGGTCACCGTGAAGTTCTTCAAAGTGGGTGAAAATTCGTGGGATGTAGTCTAGTAAGTAGGGTCGTTGTGGGTGTCGGGCCAGTTGAGAAATTTGCCAAGCGCTTAAGGAGGAGAAAATGGAGCGGGTGAGCTCTTGGCTTTTGAGTTGTAATCGGGCAATTTCGTCGCTGATGTTGATATTATCATTGCTGACATAGCGCAATTCGTCGATTTTGGCTTCTAATTCAGCGATAGGTTGTTCAAAATCAAGGAAATTAAGATTCATTATGGCGATGGTTTAAAGTTTAGAGATTTGACAGTTTAAGATTTGACCATTTTTTAAGATTTGACAACTTTCAAAAAGTTGTCAAATCTAAAGATTTGACAACTTTCAAAAAGTTGTCAAATCTAAAGTTCATTTTAGATTAAGATTTGACAACTTTAAAAAAGTTGTCAAATCTAAAGTTCAAGTCTAAAGTTTTTTAAATTAAGATTTGACAACTTTAAAAAAGTTGTCAAATCTAAAACCTATTCAAGTTTGTTCTGGTTTAGGTTCACGAGATAGCAAGGTTTGTACCGCTTCCATCGGTGTATTGATTCCGTTGAGGACATTATTAACTTGTTCTACAATAGGCATATCGATGGCTAATTGTAGTGCTAATCGGTTGACTTCATTAGCCGCTTGAATGCCTTCTATGACTTGACCGATTTGGGTCTGGGCTTGTTGAGAGGAGAGTCCTTGAGCGAGTGCGTAGCCAAAACGACGGTTCCGGGATTGATTATCAGTACAGGTGAGCACTAAATCTCCTAGTCCTGCGAGTCCCATAAAGGTTTCTCGTTGTCCGCCCAAAGTGGTACCAAAGCGTACCATTTCGGCTAGGCCGCGGGTAATGAGTGCGGCCCGGGTGTTGGCACCTAGTTTTAAGCCGTCGACAATACCTGCGGCAATGGCTATGATATTTTTAACGGCACCTCCAATTTGGACTCCAATCAGGTCTTGACTGGTGTAGGGTCGAAAGTGTTGATTATGAAATAAACTGGCTAATTCTTGAGCATAGTGAGGGTCGCTGGCGGCGATGGTGACGGCGGTGGGTAAGCCGGCGGCGACTTCGGTGGCAAAGGAGGGGCCGGATAAAACAGCTAAGGGGCGTTGAGGGCCTAGTACTTGCGCTGCCACTTGATCTAGTAAATAGCCGGTGTGGTATTCTAGTCCTTTAGTCGCCCAGCAACAACGAGCCTGGGGTGCTAGGTGGGGACTTAGTTGCGTCAACGTGTCACGAAAGCTCTGACTGGGGACTACCACGAGAATATCTCGTATTTGCCGCAGGTCAGGGGTTAGCGCAGAGAGGGGATACAAGTTCTCTGGAAACGGAATATTGGGTAAACAGCGGGAATTTTGGCGCGTAACTCGCATTTGTTCGACATGTTCGGGAGTATGTCCCCAGAGCCAAACTTGGTGTCCGTTACGCGCCAGTATCAGTGCCAAAGCGGTACCCCAGGCACCGGCCCCTAAGACCAAAATAGGAGGTTGTGTCTTCATTCACCTAACTGGTTAATCTGGTTAATTGGCTTTGTTCTTGGCTTGTTGTTGCATCCGTTGCAGGTACATGGCTTCAAAATTGGGTTGTGGTAGCAGTAGCGGATGAAATCCACCATGTAGGACCATATTGGAAATGGTGGCACGGGCATAAGGAAACAAGACGTGCATACAAGTGGTGTTGAGAATGAAGGAGAGTCTTTCTTGGTCCAGCCCGGCTATAGTAAAAATACCTGCCTGGTGAACTTCTATTAGAAAGGCCGTTTTGTCTTCGACCGAGACGGTCGCCGTGATATTTAAGACGGCTTCGTAAGCATTTTCTTCCAATTGCTTGGCTTCATTGGTAATTTCTATTTGTAATTGTGGTTTCCATTGCTCGCGAAAAATATTGGGAGAATTAGGGGTTTCGAAAGAAACATCCTTCACATAAATGTGTTGGATCGCAAATTGTTCTTTGTTGGCGGAAGCAGCGGCTGGAGTGGTTGGGTTAGAATCGGAATTGGTAGGCTTGTCTGCCACGGTGTTAATCCTCTGGTAATTATGTTGAATAAAAATAGGCGGTGTTGAAAACCGCCTTTAAAAGTTGAAAAATTAGGGCATAATTCCTAACTTCAATTAATTTTAATTAATTAATTTTAATTTAGTCTTTTCCTTTGGCTAGGGGAAAATTCGCATTTTGCCAGGCCATGAGTCCACCTTTGAGGTTGTGTACTCGTTCAAATCCTTTTTTCTTCAATATATTGCAGGCTTGTGCTGAACGATTACCGGTCATGCAACTGAGAATAATCGGTCGTTGCCGATATTTTTCTAATCGACCTATTTTATCAGAGAGAGTACTGGAAGGTATATTGATGGCATTGATAACATGTCCTTGAAGGTATTCACTCTCTTCACGTACATCTACGATTACCGCGTCTTCATGATTAATCAATAAAGTGGCATCTTGGGGTAATAGGTTGTGAATGCCTTGAAGTGCATCCCCAATGAAAGTCCATGTTAACAACACTGTTACCGTGACGAAGGCCATGAATAGGGTAGAGTGATGACTTATAAATTCAATAATCTGTTCCATAAACTAACTTTGTACCTGACAAGCGACCCCCCCTTTTTGGGATTCGGTGGGTATGCCTGCTTTCTTTAGTATGATAGCCAATGGGCAGAAATTGGTGAAACCACTTTGGAATAAATTGAAGCCGACAAATGCGGTAAGCCATAGCCAATAAGGTGAGTGTAATTGGCTTAAAGCTAGAGAGAGTAAAATAAAACTACCCGCGGCTATAAATACGATTCTTTCAACAGTCATAATAAATTTAATCCTTAAAGTTGTCAAAAAATGTTGTTAAAAACCCGTTTCTTAAAATGGGGATGATTGATAATGATTCAAGTCTAGCTACAAAATGAACAGAAGACTTCTCGCATCATACTGATTAGACGTAATGTTCGTGCATCGCTGACGCGGTAATATACCCTGTTAGCATCTTTGCGTGAAGATAGTATACCTTTATCACGTAAAATAGCTAAATGTTGGGATATATTGCTTTGTGAGGTACCTACTTGTTCAACAATATCTTGAACGCTATATTCTCGCTCGCCGAGAGTACAAAGAATTTTAAGTCGCAATGGGTGTGACATGGCTTTGAGTGAGCGGGCCGCGCGTTCAATGTCTTGGTCGTGGGTAATCAAGGCAAAGGGTTGATGGTGACTACTCTCTGCTGGGATAACAGGATTGCTTGACATAGTGCTCATTCCAAATTCGCTAAGGTGGTTTGTCATCACTTTATGGTTTTAAAGTTAGGGGTGATTTTTAATTAATATAATATTATTAGTATATAGTAATAAATGTATCATAATTTAAATTTTACTAGCATATCTTCAATATATTTCTAACGAAATTTTTTAGGTAGAATATTTTTTGATAAAAGTCTTGCAAAGTAATTAATATCCTGTCAGAATGGTGACTAATAAAATTCTATTTTTGTTAGCGGGCCTGTAGCTCAGTTGGTTAGAGCATCCGACTCATAATCGGTGGGTCGTAGGTTCAAGTCCTACCAGGCCCATACCCGTATTTCTAGTCTTGACTTTCCCCTGTTTTCCCGCCCTTTATTACCACTAAGGAACTACCAAAGCTGAAGCTTTGGACTCCAACACACCAGGGATTGCCCATGCCAAAATGGACCTCTATAATTATTGCTGCTCCCTAAAATCTAAAAATTATGCTCTTACGTTCATTGTTTATTTTATGGCTATTGTTGGCAGGCCCTGTATTAATGCTGATATTTGGCAATTTGAATTTGGAAGGTGATTGGAGTAATACTAATCGTCGTAGTGCTAATATTGCGCCTTCTCCTGAAACACCAGAGGCAATTATCCAACTCTATTCTGCCAGGAATTGGAATTGGCGAGGAGCTTTTTTTGTACATACTTGGTTTGCTTCTAAGCGTAGTCAACAGAAATTTTATAATGTTTATCAGGTCGTAGGCTGGCACTCTGCTGGTAATAATTCCATGCTTAAAATAGAGAAAGATATTCCAGATCGTTATTGGTTTGGGCAACGTCCACAATTAATTAAGGAAATACGGGGCGGTAAAGAAGTTGACCAATTAATTGATAAACTTGAAACCGCGGTGGCTAAATATCCTTATCCTAACACTTATCGATCTTGGCCGGGGCCCAATGATAATACGTTTACCGCTTATGTAGCGCGTTATTTGCCAGAGTTACGTATAGAGTTACCGCCGACGGCGATTGGTAAAGATTTTTTACCGAAGAATGAAATAGTTGCTATTTCCCCCAGTGGTACCGGCGTGCAGTTGTCATTATATGGGATAGCGGGGGTGATGATAGGTTGGGAAGAGGGAATCGAATTGAATATTTTAACCCTCGATGTGGGTGTTGATCTGTTGGGATTGGCGATAAAATTACCGGGAATTGGGCGAGTGGGATGGACCTAAGTTTAGATTTGACAACTTTCGAAAAGTTGTCAAATCTGGGGGCGGAATTTAGATTTGACAACTTTCGAAAAGTTGTCAAATCTGGGGGCGGAATTTAGATTTGACAACTTTCGAAAAGTTGTCAAATCTGTTGGGGGGTTAGATTTGACAACTTTCGAAAAGTTGTCAAATCTGTTGGGGGGTTAGATTTGACAACTTTCGAAAAGTTGTCAAATCTGAATGAGGTGTTAGATTTGACAACTTTCGAAAAGTTGTCAAATCTACTTCGGTGGTTACTATTTCATCCTACTATACTCCTTCCGCAACACCTCATACCGCTCCTGATATTCACTGGCCGCTTTTAATTCCACGGTATGTGTATTAATTTCCTCTAGGGATTCCCAATCTTGCGTCAAAATTACTTCAATCTTTTGGAAAATACCGCTACGTTTGCTTAAACCGTCCATCGATAATTCCAACTCTAATAATTTCATAATCATCGGGGCCGGCGCGGCAAATCGTTTTCCTAACTCTTCCAGTAAATCGGCATCTGGTTTAGTGAAACTACCCGCATCGTTTTCGACCCATTCTAAATCCTGGCCATAGACTTCGCGATAAATGCGCGGTAACGAATCAGTCCAGTCTGGCTCGTTGGGGTCATTAATCCATTCCTTTCGAATTTGGTGCAATTCCGGCGCGGTCATCAAAGTCAGCGCATGGCCGTCTTGTTTCAACTGCTTTTCCAGCATTAATAATTCTTTTAACCACTGTTGCCGCTGTTTGAGCCAATAGGGGCCCGGGACATGTTTAAGGTCTTTAATTTCTTTGGGGTCTTCACTGCTGAAAGTGCCGCGAATATAAGCTACTTTACCAGTGCGCCGCTTGAAATTACGATATTCATATTTTTTAGCCGGGTCGGTCGTCTCAGCTAACTGATTACGAAAGTCTAATAATGGTTGCATCCAAGTTTCACCACTGCCAATCAAACCCTCCATCGCCCGGTCTTTTTTTACCACCGTACAAACCCAGCACCCAAAGCGTGAATTGCCGCAAGAAGGCGTGGAATTGTCAATAACCAATGGACATTCACCCGCATTCGAGCCTTTATATAATTCAAACAGTGCCAAATTATCACCTCCCCAGGGCCGGGGTGCTGATAATAGAAATTCCCAAACTTCCTCACTGCTCCAACTTTCGATCGGCGTATAAATGTAAGCACTCGGCAAAGTGGTATGCCGGGCTAACCGGGAGCCGTCGATTCGATGTTTTTTCAAGATTTGAGCGCGAGTATTACTTTCTTGAATTCGTGAGCCGAGTATGATAATAACTTCTTGATATTTAGTTATTTTATCCAAAATAAAGCGATTCACTGGAAAAATTTTCATTCGCTCCGTACACCAACGAAAATGTGACGTCGGCGCGGGATAACCTTTACCTAATAAACTGACCCAAAAACTGTCTTTAACCTCTGGATAAACGTGATGCGCGGTCATGGGTATTCCGACTTTAGTAGCCACCTCATTGATATTATTCAACATCTCTTTAATCAAATTGACAACCACCGGTGTTTCGACTAAAGTATCAGAGGACACCACAAATAAAGGTTTATGCCGTTTTGGCGGCGCCAATTGTAAGATCGCGGTATAAACCAACTCTAAGACCGCGGTAGAATCTTTACCGCCGCTAAAACCAATCACCCAAGGTCGGTTATCGGCACAGTAAATGCGTTGAATTTCAGCAAGTAATTCAGTCAATGGACCTTGGTTAAAGGAAAGAGATTTCACCATTTCGTCGACCGAATTGAAAGTGAAGGGTTGTTTTTTCATATATCAATGACTGAATAAAATTGTAGGGTGCGTCGTCCCACGCACCATTTTAAAAATTTTAAAAAAGTGTAACGGTGCGTTGGACGCACCCTACCCATATTATTTTTCAACACTCAATAACTCAATGTCTCACAGCATCCTACTTCTTTGCCCAGACTATATCACTGAGCGTATGGCAGGCCCCGCTATCCGCTACTGGGAATTTGCGAAAGCCCTGGCACCATACCACCAGGTCACTTTAGCTGCCCCCAATGACATCCCCGCCACCTTGCAAGCGGCTATGCCAGCGCGGTTAATACAACACACCCAGGCCAATATCGCCGAATTAGCCAATAATCACGACATCATTATTTTTCAAGGCCATATTCTGGATTTCTATCCATTACTTCGTCAAAGTTCGAAAATTCTCGTCGCCGACCTGTATGACCCGGTACCCTTGGAAGGATTGGAGCAACATCAAGGGCAATCGATTACCACAGAAATGGACTCATTAAAACAACAAGTCCGCACGATGAATGACCAACTAAAATTGGCTGATTATTTTCTATGCGCCAATGAACGGCAACGCGATTTATGGCTAGGGCATCTGTTAGCGTTGGGCCGCATCAACCCCTTGACTTATCAACAAATTCAACAACGTGTACTTACCGTCCCCTTTGGTTTACCAGACATACCACCACAACGGACTGGTCTAGGCTTACGACAATTTTCTAACAATGAAGATTTTATCCTACTCTGGGGCGGAGGTATTTGGGAATGGTTTGACCCATTAACTTTAATACGTGCGGTCCATAAATTGGTACCAAACTACCCCCAGTTAAAATTAATTTTTCTCGGTAGCCAACATCCAAATACCACTATACAAACCATGCCTATGCAACACCGGGCCGAAGCACTGACTCGTGAATTAAAGTTAACCAACACCCATGTTATTTTTCAGACAGGTTGGGTACCTTATAATAGTCTATCGAATTATTTATTGGATGCTGATGTGGGGGTAAGTAGCCATTTTGATACGCTAGAAACGCACTTTTCTTTTCGTACCCGTATTTTACATTACTTATGGGCCGGCAAACCGATTATCACCACTCAAGGGGATGTGTTAGCGAAAGCGATTGTTGACCATAAAGCCGGTATTATTGTCAATCCACAAGATGAAAATGGTTGGGTTGCTGCTATTGAAAAGCTACTCAATCCCGTTTATTATGCGACTTATTTAGCAGGTGTCCATAGCCTAGCCCAACATTATCGTTGGACCAGTGTCACTGAGCCCTTAAAAATATTATGTGCTAACCCAGAAATCGCCCCAGATATGTGTTTAAACAATGGCTTGAGAAAATCTCGGCATTGGGATTGTGAAGAAGAATACAACGCGCTAAAATGTTACCTAGATTTTATAGAGCGGTCTAATTCGTGGCGGATAACTGCGCCATTGCGGGCAATACGGCGTTGGGTAACGTAGGCGTATGATTATCCTAAAGAGGTTTAGGCTTATGAATGTCCATGAAATTACATTAAAAATAAATAAATTACCCATTTATGTGATGCCTGAATTGGGTGATTATGTTGATTTTTTGTTAGGGTAAATATGAGAAAAAAACACCTCTAAAACCTCTTAAGTTTGAGTGGGAAGGGGGACTTTCCGCGCTGAAACAGGAGTATAATGGGGTTTCACTTCAGAAGAAAGCACTAGAATGGCGTTAAAATCCTTGTTAATTGAACAATGGAGTCCAAAACATGTTTTGGACTCCGCCGAGCGTAGGAACGAGAAACGAAAAAAAAAGTGAACTATAAGTGTATTATTCAATAATATAATTATGGTATTATATTTGCCTAAATCTCAACTTAGTAGTATTATACTTTAGCAGTAACAAATTTTAGTTTGTCAAAATGGGCAAACAAAAGTTTTTTACGCCATAAAAGTAATGTTGTATAAAAAACTCACACTGTTGTATATTGACAAATTCAAATATCTTAGATAACATCCCTGCTAGAAGTCTTTAAATCTAACAGTCTTTATGTGAATATTTTACTAATCAATCAATGACTGTACAGTGAATTTTACCATGGATAATGAATTTAATTATCAAACCTGATAAAGACGTTTTAATAAAACATTGAGGAACTTCAGTTATGAAGAAAATCAACCAATTAGCTGCGGCGGTGGCGGTAGCACTGAGTATGACTGCCACGCCCCAGGTAAGTGCGGAGATAGAATTTCATCCCAATGGTCGAGGGGATGCGTTGCTGTTTCCCGTTTTCAATGGGTATATTGAAAACTACTTCACCATTATGAATAGCCATAATAAGTATGTTCAGGGACATCTTCGTTTCCGTGGAGCCGCATGGAGTGGTGAATTACGAGATTTTGATGTGATATTGTCCCCTGGTGATGTGTTTGTGTTCCGGGTAGCCGATATTGATGGCGATGGCATCTGGGAAATCGACCAAAGTTTGGATATTAAGAATTTCCAATACACCGGGTTAGGTGGTGTCCCAGGAAGTAACCCAAACGACCCTAATACTAACTTCACATGCAGTCCATTTTTTAACACTGATATTAAGATTACTCAGTGTATGGATCCCAGTGATAAGTTAATTCCCGATTCTGAAACCATAGTATCTACCATAGGGTCGACCCAAACTGAGACATTTAAGGTTCCACAAGCGGTTATTGACTATCACATGAACATGGGGTATGTGGAGTTTATTGGTGAAGCAGTGTTAGACGGCTTAGATTATAACATCATGGAAATCCTGTTGGGTGCCAATCCAGGTAGCTGGCAACGGCATCAAACCAAAATGTTTAGTGGTCGCGGCACCAATGCGTGGATGTGGAGTGATGCGGGAAATGGGTTTGCCCTTGACCATGGTTTAAGTGATGTGCCTAATGCACTGAGTGGAACCGCTTTTCTCACGATTCCAGGGGTAGGTCATGGATTAGCCTACAATGCTGAAGCTTTGATTAACTTCCGTACTGATTCAGGTGATAGTACCCATCGTATTGAAAATTACCCTCATTCATGGCAATGTCTTGAAACCGATAGTAATGATAAATGTACAAAATGGGGAGTGGACACCGATATAGCAGATACTTCTGTTATCCTCCATCATGAAAATGCGGCTTCAGATTATAAAGCGGGTTCTCCAGCCGGGGATTATGTATATGGATTCGACCGGTCTTGTATCTCACCGACAACACCTACTGCTGGAATCGAGCGGTGCGATGAATCTCGTATCTCTTTTAATAATACCTGGGGACCTACTTTAGCTGATGGTGATGACTATGATTTAGTAAATTTAAGACCCAATAGCGAAAACTCTAGCACGGGAGCTTGGGATGATGATTGGGATGACGTAGTCACTACACATGGTCTAGGAATTGAAAATAGTATCGCTGAAGTAGAAGAGGCCATCCGTTTGGGAATTGCTACCTACCATGCTGACGCTGCCGGTGGGCCTCAAGTCTTCACTGCTTACTATATGGATGGTGACATCTTTGATAAATCTTGCGAAGGAAATGGCTCACAATTTCCTTATAACAAGGATTTTTGTCCAGATCCACCACCACAGTCAAGAGCTAAACCAGCAGGAGCGACCACTTTAAATACCCTTACCAGTTATTATTTGGCATTTTTTCCAACCAAATTTTTCTATGGGGAACGTAGTGATTGGTACAATGCCGTTAACTTAAATACCTATATAGTACTGGCAGTGGATCACTTGCTGAAATTACCAAAACCCGTTTACCTTGAGGTGTGGGACATTTTTGAGAAAACTGGCAAAGTGACACAGGGTGGAGGAATCAATTGTATTTCTCCTGCTACTCCAGAAGATTGTGCGGTCCAGGGACCAGGGGCGGTGGTGTTTGGTTATGAACTTAACTTCTTAAGTATTCGTGACCTGAAGAAATGGATTGCCGGTGGAACCTCAGTGGAAGATTTTCTGGCGGGAAGAGTGGTTGTTGAGTATCCGTCGATGTACAATAATCCGTTGCAATATGACACGAATCTTAACAACTATGACCGTAGTTGGCCGGGGTTGATGTACACCTTCGAATGGGATGGTGGCCCAACGTTGACCAATTGGAGACCGATGCACCGCATAGTGTATCAATAACTAATTGCCATCACGGTAAAGGATAAAAAAACGGGATCATGATTCATTGATGATCCCGTTTTTTTTTTACGCTCGAAATCTGAATACGCTCGAAATCTGAATTCGTTGTATGGCTTGCTCAGGGCTGGCAATCCTTGGAGGACTGCCAGTCCTAATCTCTGAGTTAAACCTGACAGGTCTAACAGACCTGTCAGGTTTGAACCGCTTAATAATTGCCAGGGAAAGAAGTCCTCAAAAAATCGTTTGTTTAATTTATTATAGTTTAGCTACGAGCCCCACTCAAGTAAAACAACATCTGCCACAAATGGTTGAGCATTTAAAGCGAAGTTATCCAGAGAAAATCATCTTGTTTGGTAGTTACGCTTCTGGCACCCCTACCGAACATAGTGATGTGGATTTATTGGTGGTTATTAATCGAGATTCGTTTCCTCAAAATTATCGAGAAAAAACCCAACTGTATCTTGAGGTCGCCAAAGAAATAAGAGAGTTTAGAAAACAGATTCCTATAGATTTGATTGTCTATACAAAACCTATGTACCAGCAATTTGTTGAACTTGGGAGTTGGTTTTCTAAAGAAATTTTACGAAAAGAGGTCATTTTATATGAAGCTAATCACTCAAGAATGGCTTGACCGTGCTTCAGAGGATTTAGAAACTATTGAACAACTGCACCAGCAAGCACATCTGACTAATGTGGCGGCCTTTCATGCACAACAGTCGGTAAAAAAGACCCTGAAAGCGGTTATTGAAGAATAAGTAGTAAGTACTGAAGCATAAATTTTCCCGTATTTTCTTTCGCCCCTCTCCCTCTGGGAGAGGGGTCGGGGGTGAGGGAAAATACCGCCGAATTTCTGCTTCAGTACTTAGCAGTTATGAATATGAATTGGAACATAGAATATTTTGACTCTTCCCTTGAACAGACTATATTCTCTCTTCCTAAAGGTTTGTTGTCCCGTTATTTGCATATAACCAACCTGATACAAGAATTTGGTGCCAATTTGGGAATGCCATACACTCGTGCTATGGGTGAAGGTTTGTTTGAAATTCGTATTAAAAGTCGAGAGGGAAATGTTCGTATTTTTTATTGTACTCTAGTGGGAAAACAAATTGTAATGCTTCATGTCTTTATCAAGAAATCGCAAAAAACTCCTAAAAGAGAATTAGAAATTGCCAGAAAACGTCTGAAAGAGGTAAAGAAACGTGACACATAACGAATTAAAAGCCTTCGCTTTAAGTAAGCCTAAAGTTAAAGCCGAATATGACTCGTTGCAACCAGAATTTGCTTTGTTACGTGCCTTACTGGTGGCCCGCTCACAAGTTGGTTTAACTCAAGCCCAAGTAGCCAAACGTATGGCCACCAAACCCGGTGTAGTGGCCAAACTGGAATCCTCCTTAATTAACCATGAGAAAAAATCTCCTTCGTTGACCCTCTTAAAACAATATGCTGAGGCCGTGGGATGTCATTTAGACATCAAAATAGTTCCTCGTCAAAGCCACCAGGGACCCGCTCTGTACCACGGTAGCAAGAATTTTAGTGATTGATGCGAAGTAAGTACTGAAGCAAAAATTTTCTCGTATTTTCTTTCGCCCATCTTCCTTTTTGTACCTAAAATCTGAGGGATAACACCCCTCAAAGGGGTGTTATCCCTGCCTGTAGAATTATTAGGAGGCTAGTTAACGATGCGCAACGACCCCATTGTGGAAGAAATTCGCCAGAGAAGTGCCGAACTTGCCGCCAAGTTTAATTATGATGTTCATGCTTGGTGTCAATATTATCGGGACCGACAACTGTTGGAAAATCGCCCCGTCGTGTCAAGGCCACCACGGTTTTGCCAGAAAATACCGCCTGTGGCCGAAGGTTTAGGA
Source organism: Thiomargarita sp. (assembly GCA_022729575.1). Taxonomy (GTDB): domain Bacteria; phylum Pseudomonadota; class Gammaproteobacteria; order Beggiatoales; family Beggiatoaceae; genus JAABRD01. The sequence goes on along the minus strand of DZAL01000004.1, from coordinate 13,246 downwards.
GACCTAGCCTCGACCAAGGTTTCCTAAGCCTCGAAGGCTTAGGAAACCTAGCCACTCCGTCAATTGGGGTTGCACCAGATTAAACCTGACAGGTCTAAAAGACCTGTCAGGTTGGATTAGTAACTCACCTTACGCATGACCACCCCCAACCCCTCCTTGGTAAGGAGGGGAGTAAGCACCACCTAACTCGCAGGGGAGATTCCCCGCCTTAGCCAGGAGGGGCTAGGGGTGGTGGTGCGTAAGGTGAGTTAGTAAATGTAGGGTGAGGCAACGTCTTTTGGTGGCCCACCTGACCTAACTTAACAACCATGTTATCATACACCCAAGCCCTAAACCGCTTAATACAAGGCATTATTGAACAAGTGCATCCTCTGCGCATCATTTTGTTTGGGTCTAGCGTGAATGGCACACGGCAGCCTGATAGCGATATTGACCTGTTGATAGTCATGCCGGAAGGCTGCCATCGGCGACACACGGCACAACACCTTTATCAAACTCTGCGAGGAATTGGTGTGCCTTATGACCTAATCGTGGCTACCCCTACCGATTTAGAACGACATAAAAACAATCTGGGGTTAATTTACCACACTATTTTACAGGAAGGACAAGAAATCTATGCTGCCTGATAATCTCGATCCAGGGAGCCCTGAAGAATGGTTACGTTATGCCTTAAGCGATTTGGAACTAGCTCGTGTTGCCTCTTCACCTAACATTTTATTAGCAACACTTTGTTTTCATGCACAACAAGTGGCGGAAAAATCCCTCAAGGCAGTCTTAATTGCCCACGTTATCCCTGTTCCAAGGACCCACAATATAGACATTCTACTTGATCTGTTACCTCAAGATATCGAATTACCCGAAGAGTTACAAGAAGCTAGAAAATTGACCGCGTATGCAGTGATAGCACGCTATCCTAGCAACCTTGAGCCGATAGAGCAGCAAGAATACGAAGTGGTATTACAATTGGCTGAGAAGGTGTTTGTCTGGGCACAAACCATCCTTCAAAGACCCAGACCAACCAATCAAGCTAACTGACTTTCTTTAAAACGTCTGAAACCAGAAAATACCGCCCGTCGCTGAAGGTTTAGGAGACCTAGCCTCGACCAAGGTTTCCTAAGCCTCGAAGGCTTAGGAAACCTAGTTTCAGCCCGATATTTTGAAGACCTCGTAGGCATTAAACTAAAATCAAACCAATGGTTATGCTATCTGTTGAACGTTATGAGAATCGATTACTCCAAATTGTTATAGATACCAATGTGCTTATAGCCGCCTTACAATCCAAAGTAGGTGCCTCCTTTAATCTATTAAAACGCATAGGTACGGGGCCATTTGTAATTAATCTCTCAGTGCCTTTATGTTTGGAATATGAAAGTGTTGCAAAGAGAATTGTTGTTGAAAAACAATTGCCGTTGACTAATGGAGATATTGAAGAATTGATAGAAATGCTTACACAAGCGGCTAACCTTTGGCAAATTCGTTTTCTTTGGCGCCCGTTTTTGCCAGACCCCAATGATGAAATGCTGTTAGAATTAGCTTTCACTGCCAATTGCGATTTTATTGTTACCTATAATTTAAGAGATTTTAGAGGAGTTAAAGAAAATTTTGGAATCGAAGTAATCACCCCTAAACAATTTATTCAATGGCTAGACCAAAAAAATATACCATTCTGACAGTCACAACTTTTAGAAAATACCTAATATGAGTACTATTCAACTGCAAGTCCCCAATTGGTTACACGAATCTTTACATCAAGTGGCGGCACAACAAGACTGTTCGATTAACCTCTTCATCATGTTGGCAGTCACTGAAAAACTTACTGTTTTGACTTCAAAAGAATATCAAGAATATTTTAAAAAATTTCAACCGACCCATGGAGGACAACTTCTGAAACCAGCACAACCCATTGTGGATAGAACCAAATTTGAAATTTTACTGGACAAAGTAGCGAATGTGGAACCGCCAGAATGGGACAAACTACCATGACCGGTTGAAGTCCTAACCAAGCCAAGGGATAACACCCCTCGAAGGGGTGTTATCCCTCAGACCTCTACGCTACCAAGGGATAACACCCCTCGAAGGGGTGTTATCCCTCAGACATCTATGCTACCAAGGGATAACACCCCTCGAAGGGGTGTTATCCCTCAGACCTCTAAGGAGGAACATTTTATGCAAGCAGTCATGGTTGCCAAAAATCTATACGGGTTATTTGAATCCTTATTACCTGAAACACAACACCATTTTCTCCAACAACTGTGTCGAGAAAAAGGAGAAGAATTAGCTGATTTGGCTTTTGCGGTAGCCTGTCAACAAACTCATAACGAAGTTGATTTTCTATCTCCTGAAGAGGCCGAGAGGTTTATGGAAAGTTTGCCTCAATGAAACTCCTTATAGGAACTACACCAATGACAACGACTGCCATTACGATTCAACTGGATAATGATGCCGCCCAAATTTACACCATGGCATCAGCAGAAGTTCGCAAGAAACTACAGTGTCTCATCAGTTTATGGTTGCGGGAATTTGCCGTCTCACCTAGACCACTGACTGAATTGATGGATGAGATAAGTGAAAAAGCGCAAGCTCGGGGACTGACTCCTGAGATATTACAGTCACTTCTCCATGAAGACTAACCAGCCCACCTTACGCACGGTTATTAACACCACCACCCCCAACCCCTCCTTGGTAAGGAGGCAATGCCATTAAGTTAAGCTAAGGTTACGGCGTTGGAGTCCAAAGCTTCAGCTTTGGCAACGCCGTCTTACCTTAGACAATCTCGTCCAAATCTGAAGGTTTGGACTCCAACGCGGCTTAACTTCACGCGCTGGCGTGAGAACGAGATAAAATCCACGTTGGAGTCCAAATCTTCAGATTTGGACTATCAAATCTAAAGATTTGGACTCCAACTTTACTAGAAACTAAACTAACACCTCAGGAATCAAAACTATGATTATATTTTACAACTGGTTACACACTATCCGCAATACCTTATTAGCCCTATTTCTCACTCTGCCACTACTCTCTAACACTTATGCCGCCGGTTCAGCCAATATTGAAGCGACACATTGCATCGCTGACTGCGGCAAAGTATTGGTAGGCGCGGCACGTATTGATTTCAACGGCATTCGTTGGAATACTCAAGAAACGGTAGCCAATATCACACTAGAAATAACTGGTGCCGACTATGGATTTACCGGCAACTCGCTTTACCTTTCCGACATGCCTCCCTCTTTTGGAACTTTCTGGCGATTCAATTCAATTAAACAAGTATCGATAGGGGGTCCTCCTTATGGTGCGACTATGAATCATTTTTTTGCACCCTCGCAACCACAAGTTTCAATCATGGGCCCTCACCGGTATTATGTCTCACCTACTGATAGTAAATCTTTCACCGCAATAGGAGAAGGCGTTGCTGACAATAGTACCGCCCCCGCCATCACCTTAGAAGTTCAAACCAGTCCTGTAAACACATGTGGGGCTAACAATCCTTGTCCAGTGATTGTAGCAGCTAAAGGTACGGTGAGATTTACCGTAATCCCTCGCCTCAATTCTGCTCTGGTACCTGCCGCCGTGTTACCTATAAAATACACGCTCATTAACCTACGGGCGGAAGAAAAAAATACCACTTGTAGCAGAGGTAATTTGACTTTTGTGGACCGCGGTTTGGGAAACAACAGTTTTAAAGACGGAGATTATTACCATTATTTAGAGCCCGGTAGTCCCAATTACACCCCTCAAACATGTTCGCGCAATTATCAATTTTTAGTCAGCGTCGACAAATCCTTCTCCTTTCAAGCCACCAATAACCGCGACACCGGCACCGGTTATGTTGACTATGTATTTTATGTAAATGGACATTATGACCCAAATAATCCCAATTTCACTCAATACCCAGGCAGTTGGAAATCCTTACGCTTAACCACGAATACACAAGCGGTCATCCCTTCCCCAGTCGCTACGTTTACCGTTGCACCCACTTCAGGCCAAGCACCGCTAACAGTCGACTTGGATATATCAGGCTCCTCAGGGACTCCCGCTTGGACTGTGACTAAAAATCAACAACCCACTAACCTCATGCCGACCTTGTCAACGGGAAATCTATATAAGCTGACTCTTTCGGAAGTAGGAAACTATGATATTACTTTGATCACCCTCGCCGCTGATGGCAAACAATCCATACCTGATACTCAAAGTGTCACCGTAAATGCTCCCTCAGTCCCGGTCGTGGAAGAATGTGGACTTCCCACCTATAATCCCACTGATGTTAGTGCCACCTTACCTTGTGTCATCATCGGCAACCAACCACAACAAGTGAACTTAACGTACAAAGGCACGACTGACTACGGCTATTATTGGCAAGTGTTCTATAATAACAGCACTTGTAAAGACAATGTCAATGCTACTCGTTGTTTGATACCCAATAGCAATGGAGAAGTTAAAGTCGTTCAAGCCAAAATGACCGACGGTCAAGATTTAGTGGTGACTGACCCCATAGTATTTAAACCATTCGTTAAAGATACCATACAGTATTGGGAATACATTCCCACTACAATTTCTGACACTCAAGCCAATTTTGCCACCATTCAAAATGTTTTAACTGATGGCACTATGACTGTTGATTTAATCGGCGCCTTGTTAGCGCTGCCAGAAGGAAAAACGGAGAACGATTATCAGTACCAGTGGGAAATTACCAACTCCCATCATCAAACTGTGATTTTGCAACCAGGCGACTACACCATTAAGTTAAACGTCACCGATGCACAAGGTCAAATTGTCGATACGGTGTCACAAACAGTCACGGTTTCACCTGAGCAGACGAATTCTAACTACAGTCTCCACTTGGACCAAGGAAACTACCTGGCACAGGTTATTTTGCCCCAATCTAGTGACTCGCCAGCGGCACCATCATGGTCTTTAGAAATAACGACCATCCCTGACAATTGGTTGTTGAATCCGATTGGGTTTAGTAGTCTAACCCCAGCTTCGATAGAAGTCTTAGATAACCAAGATACCACCGTCACCTATCAATCAGACCTACCCGCGATCAGTGTCTATCAGCCCATAGACTCGGCCCAGCCGTTTCCAGAGAGCGATAAAGTCAATGAGCCGGTAGCAGTAACCTTAAATCCGGGTAATTTTGCAATAAAGGCGGAAGAAAACGACCCTACTCATCCACGTTGGAACGTGACGCTATGGCCAAACAGTAAAACTGGATTCATCAAGGTCAATGGTCAGCTTAACTCAGCAGATGGGAGTGGCGGATATGTCCTATTTGGAGTTGACTCCTCCCAACAGGTCGAATTTCAAGTCTCCGGTGCCAAGCCACTCGACTTCAAAGTTCTTAAATATGATGGGGATACTAGAGAGTATGATATTCCTATATATCCAAGTCCAAAATGAAATCCCTCACAGTTAAGGTTGCGTTCCACACATTACTTAACTCACCTTACGCATGACCACCCCCAACCCCTCCTTGGTAAGGAGGGGAGTGGGCACCACCTGAATCGTAGGGGATATTCCCCGCCTTAGCAAGGAGGGGCTAGGGGTGGTGGTGCGTAAGGTGAGTTACTTAGGCATCATGCGTTCTCTCGAAATGGTGCGTGGGACGCACCCTACCAAACTAAATTTCACCGGTTCTGGGTGCCTTAAGTCGTCGCCGTCGAGAGTTTAGAAAACCTTGGGCATCCCTAAGTTTCCTAAGCCTTAAAGGCTTAGGAAACTTTGACCTTTGATAAGCCTTAGCTTCACTGCCATTAAGTTAAGCTAAAATTACGGCGTTGGAGTCCAAATCTTCAGATTTGGCAACGCCGTCTTACCCTGACCAATCTCGTCCAAAGCTGAAGGTTTGGACTCCAACGCGGATTAACTTAATGGCATTGAAGCCTTAGCTTGGCCATTAAGTTAAGGTGCTTTCAATTTCATTGCCCTCACTGACACCACGTTAGGTAAAATAATTTATGTTAACTCAAATCAAACTCACCAATTTCAAATGTTTTGAAACCGAGACGACTTTCCCCCTAAGTCAATTAAATTTATTGACCGGCATGAACGGACGAGGCAAATCCACTTTGCTACAATCATTGCTATTAATGCGGCAAACCACCGAAGTGAGTGAAACGACCACCAGCATCTTTTTAAATGGCAGTTGTCTGAATTTGGGCACCTTTGAAGAGGTGAGAAACCAAAATACGTCGGAAGAAGCACCGATTATCTTTGAATATGGTTCTCCAAATCATTTACTACACTATCAATTGAACAGAAATCGACAAGCAGATAACAAAGATGACACTACATTACTCATCGAGGAAGTGACGACTTCCTCATTACGGTTTACAAAAACGACCAGTGGCTTTCGGGCGTATGATGCCAACGCGAACGAAGTAAAAGGATTGATAACTTTTTTCAACTTAGCCCCCAAACTGATAACTTCTATTGAAGAGAAAGATTCTCTGTGGTCCAGAGACTCCAATTTTGATAAAATCCATTATCTTTCCACAGACCGTCAGCTTGGACCACAGCAGATGTACCCGGCAGCGTTGGCGAAATTTTCACAAGTAGGAGTCAAAGGCGAATTTACCGCTAATATCCTCTATAACCATGGCCATCATCTGGTTCCAGAACACTTGTGTTTAGATGCCCACTCTCATGCTTTCGCGTCTCAAACCAATGCCTGGCTTAACCAAATTTTTGAAGGTGTCTCTACCGAAGTTATAATAGTACGTTACCAAGAAAGGCAGTTGCTTGACATTTTATTTAAGACCAGTCAAAACTCCATTGACCGTTTGAATAAACCTGCTAACCTCGGTTTTGGTTATAGCCAGGCATTGCCCATCATTGTCGCCGGACTACTGGCTAAAACAGGAGAGATTCTCATTATCGAAAACCCAGAAACGCATTTGCACCCTCAGGCGCAATCACGACTCATTCAATTTTTGGCGACAGTGTGTCAGGGAGGGGTACAAGTGTTTATTGAAACCCATAGTGACCACGTATTGAATGCGGTGCGCGTGACGGTGCGAGACCAACTGGTTAAACCTGAACAACTCAGTGTACTGTACTTTCACCAGAACCGTGAACAACCTATAGTGACACCCATTCCGGTGTTGCCCACAGGTGGCATTGAGGAGTGGCCAGAAGGTTTCTTTGACCAGACTTTGAAAGATTTTGAACAGTTGTTTGGAATGTAAATTATGGAAATATTTATTAACGAACTATCTTTAGAAGGACATTTTTGACCATGAACATTTTTGACCAAGGAAACTACCGCCCCATACCACCAGAGTTCAGAACTCTTGGAATTGCCTCATTAGAAGAGTTGACCAAATTTCAAGACCGATTTGAAATTCACGATACTGACACCACGATCAACTCTATTCGTGATGCCATTGTGGCAAATTACTTGGGATTTGATTTACTCAATTTTGAAAAACACGGCTTTGATGCTAAAAAGAGTAACAGTGACGTTTTTTTGGAAATTAAGCAATGCTCTTTATCCAGTCGCAGACTCGGTGGCACTTGGAATGACACGAATGAAGAAAAGGCATTGGCATTTTCTAACGAGAAACTCTTCACCACTGTGGCTATCTGGAAAGGTGCTAGCGACTTGCAATTTATCGTCTATGGTCAACACGAAGGATTAGGACAACATCTTTATCATTTGGTGGTCAATCGAAAAGAAGGTAGCCGTTCAACTCAAACCATCGGTATAGAAAAATTGATAAAAGATTTTAACTTTGCGGTGATTTGTCCACCCGACAAAACAAAAGAATATGTTTTCAAATTGTTAGTAAATTATAATAAAAGGATAATCGATTATGTCAACCTCCAAACCATCAAAACCCTACGAGATATTTAATTCAACTTGTTACGGTTTAGCAGGCGTAAATGATAATTCGCTTGACGCAGTGATTACTGACCCACCCTACGGAATCTCATTCCAAAACAACTATTGGGATAAAGATTTACCGAATCGACAAATTTGGCAAGACTGTTTGCGAGTGTTAAAACCGGGGTCTTTCGGACTTATCTTTTCCTCCATCCGGTTGATGCACCGACTGATGGTCGATGTCGAAGAAAGTGGTTTTCTGATAAAAGACGTGCTATTCTGGGCTTACTTAAATGGAATGCCCAAAAGTCGAGACCTGGGATTAGAAATTGACAAAGAATTGGGGGTAGAAAGCAAAAAAGTAGGAAAGTATCGTTACGTCCAAGGCTACAAAAAAGGAGGTGCCGAGAATTACTCTGCGGGCCAAGAAAAATACCGCTATGAACCAGCTTCGGAATTGGGAATCAAATACAAAGGGGCAGGTCTGGGCATCAAACCGGCGTATGAACCCGTTATTTTAGTTCAAAAACCGATTGAAAAAGGTCTCACGGTGGCCCAAAATATCAAAAAATATGGCACTGGTGCATTGAATTTAGAAGACACTCGCATCCCGTATGCCAAGGGCGAAACCAAAGTAGGTCATCATCCTCACCCAAAAGGTCGAGTGACCGCTAACGTGTTAAGAACCGACGAATTTGCAGATAGTTACGATAAATTTTTTGTGGTGGCCAAAGTGAGACAACATGCAGAAGAGTTTAATGACCATCCCACTCTTAAGCCCGTGTCATTGATGCACCACTTAGTGAAATTGGTGAGTTTTCCAGAACAAACGGTGTTGGATCCATTTATGGGAAGCGGCAGTACGGGAGTGGCCTGCATAGAATTGCAACGTAAGTTTGTAGGTTTTGAGGTGGATGAAAAATATTTTCAAATTTCGCAAAAAAGATTAGGATAAAAACCAAAAGTAAAGAAAAATACATGGGAAACGCGCCCAGGTGCCTCAAAAGGTTTTCGCATCCCTAAGTTTCCTAAGCCTTTAAGGCTTAGGAAACTTTGACCTTTGATAACCCATTGAAATTTACTCCATTAGCTTGGCCATTAAATTAAGGAGTCCAAAACAAGTTTTGGACAACCTCGCCCAAAACGTGTTTGGGGACTCCGACGGTGAAATGGGTGATTCCTTAACTTAATGACATTAACAGTAGTACCACATTACCTTAAAAAATTAATAGTAACCATCTTTAGTATAAGGTAATAAATAAACCCTACCGAATGCCATAATTATAAAATTTGCCAAAACTTTAAAAAACCAGTATACTAAGGGGTGAACACCAAAAGACACTAAAATTTTTATAGTCATTCGTGACAAATTTTTTTGGTCACATTATAATGATACGAAAAATTTTATCGTCATAGTGGTATTATATTTGCTGAGGTAAACATTTATAGATAAGTCTCATGCAACGCTAACAGGTTAAATTGTTGCACTATTACAACGTGCTAACCACCAAAATAACTTTTGTGGTACAAAAAACTCATACTGTTGTATGTTGACAATCTTAAATACTTTAGATAATATTCACACTAGCCATTACTAAGTTGACCAACATCACGAAAGGGTATTTGCTGTTGCACTGCAAATAAGCAATCAAAATTGATTAACTGTCAGCTTTAACCATCCCGATGGATTCAGTCACTATCACTGAAATGATGTTTTCATAACATTTAGAGGAATTTCATCTATGAAAAAAATGAAAAGACTCTCCGCTGCCGTGGCTCTCGCATTAAGTGTGGGACTCGCCTCGCAAACTGCTCAAGCGGAGATAATACTTAAACACAACGGTAAGGGCGACACATTACTCTTTCCAGTTTATAATGCTTACGTCGAAAACTACTTTACTATCAGCAACAACGAGAATCAATGGATTCAAGGGCATATCCGCTTTCGTGGGGCTGCATGGAGTGGTGAATTACTAGACTTTGATGTTATTCTTTCCCCCGGCGATGTATTTGTATTTCGTATAGCTGACGTGGACGGCGATGGTCACTGGGAAATAGATCAAACCATGGATCCAAGTAATTTCAAATACACCGCTAAAGTGTCAAGTTGCAAATATACGGTGCCTGATACTGCCGCGCCTGGTGAAGACCAAAGTAATTGTATGGATTTTGGTACCGTGTTAGTCCCCTCTACACGTAATAACGTGATTAATAATGCAGTTGTTGATCATCACCTCAAAGTGGGTTATATCGAGTTTATTGGGGAAGCTGTATTGGACGGTATGACGGGTGACATTATGGCCGCTCTATTGAGTGATAAACCAGGTCAATATCAGGACTATCAAACTAAACAAGCCAATCAACGAGGGGTTACCGCCTGGTCATGGAGTAATGCAGCTAACCAATTTGCTAAGGATATGGGTTTAAGTGATGTACCTAATGCTCTCAGTGGTACTGCTTTTATCAGCATTCCAGGGGCAAGTCATGGTCTGGCTTATAACGCTGAAGCCTTTGTTAATTTCCGTACTGCCGGCAAACCTGGTCTTCAGGCTCACCGCATTGAAAACTACCGGATGTTTCATGATCCAAAAATGGGCATGTATACATCTATAGATACTGACCCGCAAGTTATCGCTGACAATCGTGCAGTGATTGTGCATGATGAAAATGTTTCCGGTACGGGTCTCGCGGTTCCCTTTAAACCTTATGGCGACTATGTATTGCGCTATGAAAATTATGGTGCGGTGCCAGGCATCTCAGAAGATCGAGAAGATGAAGCCCGGATGAGTTTCCAAAATACTTGGGGACCCACTTTAGCTGATGGTGATGACTATGAATTAATGGGAATCCGTCCCACCTATAATGACGACCCACAAGAAGATGACTTTGATGCCAATTGGTTAACAGTTGGTGTAGGTAATCCGTCTTATGGTTATGGTAGCCCCAATAGTATCGCTGAAATAGAAGAAGCCATTCGTGATGGTGGGCAAATTTTTACTTCCTACTACTTTGATGGTGACATGCTCAAATATTCTGATGTCGGTTTGCAAAGCCAGTATTTTGCCTTCTTCCCCACCAAAGTGTTTTGGAGCGAGTTGTATGATCGTTATAAAGCCGCTGACTTTAATCAATATTTAGAACGGGCGGTGACGTGGTTACTGTCTAAACCTAAGCCTTATCGTTTAGAAGTATGGGATAATTTTGAAAGAGAGGCATGCACCGTGCCACCCCCAGAAGGCGGTTTTGTTTCACCTTATCAACCAGGGGGCGGAGGAAGTTGTGCGGCCAGTGGCAGTGCGGCCAGTGGCAGTGCAACGACTGGTAGTACTAATCCAGCTTGCAACACTAACCAAGTGCCATGTTTTACTTTCTTAGCACATGAGTTGACTTTCTTAAGCATTGTCAATGTGAAATCTTCCTTCCCCAGTATTTCTGGCACGGGTCTTGACGTCAATACAGATTTCAAAGCCGGTCGTGTGGTATTCAATCCACCAGAAGATGCTGACAACGCCTATCGAAATGACCTGAGACAAAGTTGGCCTGCGCTTATGTACACGTTTGAATTAGGTAGCGACTGGTCTCTTAGTCACTGGAGATCATTACAACGTTAAACTGTCAAAGTTAACGTGAATAAAGTCTGAAACTGCAACGGGACTATTGCAACAGAATAGTCCCGTTTTTTTTATCTCGTTTTACTCTCAATAATCTTGCAATCAGATAAAATTACACAAACCCCAAATTTTACTTATGACAACCAAACTTATCATTACCCTCAGCACCCTCGGTCTAGTTACCCACCTATTATTCAATCCCACGCTGGCCGAAGCAACTACCCCACCAATTTCCGGTCCTCAATCTTCCACTCCTGCTACTACCGAGACCGCTAAATCCGCCACCGATACTGCTACCAAATCAACGGCCCAAGAAGAATCTTCGGCGACCAAACAGTTAGCCCCAGGCTCGGTCAAAAATCCAGAGTTAGAAACCGCGGTTAAAGGTTACATTGAAGCCTGGCAGAAAAAAGATTTCAAAACCATGCGCAATTACGAAAATTGGGACGGCGGTACTACTTTAGACGAGATTGGTTATATCAAAGCCTTAGACACTGATTTTAAAATTCACACTTGGAAAATCACCCAAACCAAGCCGGAAGCCGACTCCAACAATGAATTTAAAGTGCTCGTCTTAACCACACACTCCCCCCCGAAAGAAGTGGCCGCTTTTATTCCCGCCGGTCAAACGGTACGCTCCACGCTCAATCAATGGTGGCGAAAAGACGGCGATAAATACGTTCACTTATTTAATATTGAACGTCGCAACTTACTTCGTCACAACACGCCCGGAGCCATCCCACCCGCCATCGATGACCGCAAAAAAGACGATAACGCCAAACCAGCCGAAAAAACCAAAGCTGAGTAAGGTTATGCCGTTGGAGTACGGAATTTATTCCGCCGCCGTTGGAATACGGAATTTATTCCAACGGCTACTCCCCTAACTCCGAATACTAAGTACTGAAGCAGAAATTTTCTCGTATTTTCTGTCGCCCCTCTCCCTCTGGGAGAGGGGTCGGGGGTGAGGGAAAATCCCGCATAATTTCTGCCCCACCAACATCGCCTCATTTCGAAAACCCTGACCAATCTCACCCAGAATCCCTTCCTCACGATAAATCACAATACGCAACTGTCTAAATAAATTCAGCAACTCATTCTCTGCCAAACGATAAGCCGGATTTTTAGGCCCTTTATGATCCGGTGACACCACAGTAAACGTTTGATAAAACAACAATCCATCAGGTTTAAGCGCATTTATCAACACCGGTGCCAAATTTCGGTCTAAAAAACGACTCACCGTGATCACATCAAAACTGGCGGGCAACGGTGGATAAATCACCACATCCCGAATCTCACTATGAATCACCAACTGTTGAATACTCGCCACCTCACGCAACTGTTGAATCGCCTCCGCCGAATAATCCCAGGCCCAAGTCTCTAAGCCCTGTCGCGCCAGTAATAACGCATTAGCCCCCAAACCACAAGCCAGGTCCAATGCGGTACCTTGAGTAGGTAATAAATAAAGATAATCTCTCAATACTTGACTAGGAGCAGACTGATAACATTGACTAAATTTCATTTTACATTCACCTACCTTATGTGCAACACCTATTTTTTCTCGTTCCCATACTCGGCGGACGAAAAAAAATTGACCCCACCGGCTAAAGCCTCAATGCCATTAAGTTAAGGAATGTTACGGCGTTGGAGTCCAAAGCTTCAGCTTTGGCAACGCCGTCTCACCTTGACCCATCTCGTCCAAAGCTGAAGCTTTGGACTCCAACTCAGCATTGCGGCTAAAGCCTCACTGCCATTAAGTTAAAGCCTGCCAAAGAAACCTTGAAGGTCTAAAACCAGACCTTCAAGGTTAAAACCT
>DZAL01000064.1:2070-28370 GCA_022729575.1 Thiomargarita sp. | reverse complement strand
CTTTGATAACTCATTGAAGGTTAACACCTCCATTGGTTTGGAGGGACTACCGGCTTTTTTGAAAATGACATCATATAGTAATATCCATCTATTCTTGTACACTCTATCCAGTTCCTATGTACGGCTTGAAGAGGGGGAGAAGTACAAGAGTGGATGGATATTACTATAACGTAAGGATGCTACTTGTTTCATGAGTTTAACCTCTTAGGTAGGGTGCGTCCTACGCACCATTCTATGGTACGGGGAGGTTTGGGAAATGGTGCGTGGAACGCATCCTACTCTGGTACTGTCATTAAGTTAAGCCGGCCAAAGAAACCTTGAAGGTCTAAAATCAGACCTTCAAGGTTAAAACCTGACCGGGGGATTCCTTAACTTAATGGCAGTGACCCTACACTGGTTGGTGATGATATTTAGCTATAATCCGTTTCAGTATTTTCACGAGAATTTCGGCTTCTGAACGTTCAGAATATTCTCTGGAAAATTCAACTCGTAATGTCGGTTTATCTGCTGACAGCCCAGCAATTTCAGCGCGGACAAAACTCCAACTGTCAGCCACGGTATAACAACCAAAAATTTCCTGGGGGTCTTGTGAATCATTTTCCCAATTTAAGTGGGCGGCTGCCAGCAGTTGTCCGTATAATTGATAGACTGGATTGGTCGCTTCTAATCCACGTTTGGCTTCGACTACGACTAAATAGGGCGATTCGAGAAACCCAGAGACACATTTACCTAACACGCCATCGGCAATCCCGTCAAGTTCAAATTGAGAGTAGGTGGCGTGTAAAGCGACCTCCGACCAGGCCTGAATTGGACCTTGTTCGGCTAGAGATAACAAGGGATAAATTCCTCGGGCCCAAATAGTTGCTTCATTCATCAACAGTAGCCGAGAGTTTCGTAATTTTAATTTCAGGTACTGTAATTGTTGTAGTTCGGTTTCGTTGAGTATGATGGCATCCACATTTAGCCAGTCGTATTCAGCAATACCATATTCAGTCAAGTTAACCCATCGCTTTAAATAGGATGAAGAGAGGGCGGAAAGAGTTAATTTTTCCATGATTCCTCCAACTATAGTGTTATCAGTAAGTTAACCACCTTCTATTCCTCTTTGAGTAAGGAGGGGAGATAAAGGCAATGCCATTAAGTTAGGCTAAAATTACGGCGTGGTCCAAAGCTGAAGCTTTGGACTCCAACGCTGTCTTACCTTAACCAGTTTCGTCCAAAGCTGAAGCTTTGGACTCCAACGCGGCAGTGGTGCGTGGGACGCACCCTACATTGATTGAAATCGTGTAATCACTTCTTGATAGGCGCGGTGCCATTCTTGGATTCTGATGGTAATATCAAATTGTTGTTGTGCTAAACGTTTGCCATTGTCGGCTAACGTTTGTCTCAACGTTTTATTTACAATCAAACTCTTGATAGCTTCGTACCAGGCGCTTTTCAATCGTGCTTTATCGTTGGTCACTAACAAACCGGTGTCGCCGTTTTTAATCGTTTGTGCATAAGGCTCTACGGCTGAGGCAATCACCGCGGCACCACAGGTGACATATTCCAAATATTTGATATTGGATTTGCAACGATTAAAAGGCGTGTCCACCAGCGGGGCGAGTCCAATATCAAATTGCGCTAACATTTTAGGATACGCTTCTCGCTCTTGTACCCAGGGTAAGGTGATTATTCTTGATTCTGGAATTGCTTCCCAGAGATAAAGTTTTCTCCCTTGAACATTGGTGTAGTGTCCGTCCCAACCGCCTAACACGAATTTGGTTTGTGGAAATTCCCGGAGAATTTTTTTCAACGGGTCAATAATCAATGGTAAATCCGGCAAGTGTGTTTTACTGCCGGCCCAACCTAGCCAAATCTCTTCACCGTGGTCCGGTTTTTGAGTGTGGTCTTTAGAGAAAATGTCGTAGTCAATGCAGTTGGGTAACACATAAATATGCGGATTGTACTTGGTGTACAGTTTTTTGAGATAATCGGTGCTTACGGTGAGGGCATCGGCTTCTCGTAAATAGGCGTTGATATTTTCAAATATCTTCTGTTTGGCGTTTGGTGCACAGTAAGTTTGATAGGCCGGATTGGAAGGACTGAGGCCATGGATATAGTCATCGATTTCATAGATACAAGGTATCTTTAATTGGGCACGGAGATAACGAAAATTGCGTAATTGGGTGTCACCATATTGTCGTTGATGTACGGTGAGGTCAAAGGCATTTTTAGATTGGCCATCGGCGGTTTTAATGACCCACTCTTGAGGGGCCATATAGTTGTTGGCAGTGGCTTTGACTGCTGTAGGATAAATTCGGTTAAGATATTTTTGGACCGTTTCAACTCTTAACCAGCCGGGCCCTTCTCGGTCGGCTTGCCAGAAATGGAGGTGGTAGTTCATAAGGTTAATTCAACCACCCCCAACCCCTCCTTGGTAAGGAGGGGAGTACGCACCACCTAAGTCGCAGGGTTGACTCCCCCTTGATAAGGTTTGCTTGACTCCCCTCCTTACCAAGGAGGGGCTGGGGGTGGTTGTGTGTAAGGTGAATATTAAGTTATAGCCTGCTAAAGAAACCTTGAAGGTCTAAAACCAGACTTTCAAGGTTAAAACCTGACCGGGGGATTCCTTAACTTAATGGCATTGCGGCTAAAGCCTCACTGCCATTAAGTTAAGGTAGGGTGGATTAAGCGAAGCGTATCCACCATGGTCGAAACTCTGGTGGATACGCTTCGCTTAATCCACCCTACATTGGATGGAGATTCCTTAACTTAATGGCATTGCGGCTAAAGCCTCTACTCCAACAGGTTTCTTCTCGTTCCCTACTCTACTTTTCGGTTTATCACTTCGGTCTCCCACGAGAATCTATCATAACCAGGTTTAAATTATTCCGCCGCATAAATTCTAAGGCTTTCTTATGAATATCAGCACCTACAGATGCTATCGCGGTCTTTAGCGATAGTATCTGTTGACCCACTGCCATTAAGTTAAGCCGTATTGGAGGAGTCCAAACCTTCAGATTTGGACGAGACTGGTCAAGGTAAGACGGCGTTGCCAAATCTGAAGATTTGGACTCCAACGCCGTAACTTCAGCTTAACTTAATGGCATTGGTGCATACTCCCCTCCTTACCAAGGAGGGGCTGGGGGTGGTCATGCGTAAGGTGAGCTATTTCATTAAACCATTTTATTAGGTGAATCCCTTAATGTCAATTATTCGACATGAGTTGTCAAATTTCCATCATGAATCATACTTAAAATTAAATGACATAGCGTATCGCTTTTAATCTTTTCGTTCCCACACGCCAACGTGAGAGTCAATGCCATTAAGCTAAAGTTACGGCGTTGGAGTCCAAAGCTTCAGCTTTGGCAACGCCGTCTTACCTTAACCAATCTCGTCCAAAGCTGAAGGTTTGGACTCCAACGCGGCTTAACTTAATGGCATTGAACATGAGAGTGCAGTATAGGCGTACTTGCGTCCATTTTCCACAACGCTGGCGCGTGAGAATGAGAACAAATATTTAAATATAGTCATGTTAATTCAATAAGTTACCATAGCAGGCAACGGTCAATGATGAAAATTCAATACTGACAAATCATCATCGTTTATTAAAATACCAATATTTCAGTGGCACAAGAGTTGTATGGTACAACTTCCATCAAAATAGCATAAGCAAGTCATTAAGGCGAGATAGTAATTTATAATGAAGTTTACTTATAATTGGTCAATGGAAAAAATATATATATTTTTCTGTGGGTTACGATTGGTACACAGGGTTTCTACATAGTATTAAGAAAATTTCTTATTGTCAATTCCATCTCGCTTAAGCTATACTTGAAAGCAATTTAACAGAAAATCTGAACAGGAGTTTTTTTTATGAATAAACTAAATGAATTATCTTTATTACCTCTTGCCGAGGGGATAAAGAAAGCCTTGGGGTCAGGACTCACGTATGCAGCACCAGCAATGGCCCTGTTGATGAGTTCGACCGCAGTTTTGGCGGTGCCACGGGTTTACGTATTTGATGTTACCCCTGCTACCACTACTCCAACTAAAATCCCGGGGATTGCCGATGGTACAACCACCTGGACCACTGCACCACAATCGGCATTGGGGACGATACCTCCCAATAATAAGTGCCTAGATTTTGGTTATGTGCCGTCGACGAGTCCTATCACCAAGGTGTTGGAAGTCGTTTCGACAGCCGCCTTGGGGGCGGGCGATGACGTGACGGGAATTACTTTCACGCCTAACCCTGATAATATGTTCACGTTAGCGCGAACCAGTAATTTAAGTAACTCTTCTGGTGGTGCGCTTTCTAGTTTTGCGCCAACACCTACGAATACAGCCATAGTGTCCGTTTATCAAATGGCCGCTGCACCAACAACTCCAGTCGCCGCCACCGTTGCTAACACTATCATTTATAATTCCACGACGATGAGTGTTACCAGTGGCGGGGAAGTGGGTCTGTTCGAGGTCATCTTCAATCCGACCAATGTTATTACCTTCCCTACTATGGTATCAGGACGTAATTTGAACGTCTTTTCCAGTGATATGGAAGCCAATCCGGTAGTTATTCCATTAGTGGCGACCGTAGTCAGCAGTATAGTGCCCAAGATTCAAGTATTAGATTCAACCATGGGGGTTCCTCCTGGCGGTACTGAAATTGCCAATGCTACCACTACTGCCGTTGATTTTACCCCAACGCCTACGGTTTCTGGGAATACTATTACCAAAACCTTCTCGGTCAAGAATACTGGGTATTCGGATTTAATGGTCTCTCCCAGTATCGCTACGTTCACTCCAGATGCTGGCACGACGGCTGGTACCTTTACCGTCAATGTGTTTGTCGATGGCGGAACCGATACTAACCTAGTAGCCACGACCGTCACTGCGCCTCCTTCTCAAGGTTGCGGCGCTTCTTCCTCGGCGATTGACTATTCTACCTTCACGATCACATTCACGGCACCCTCTGTTTCTAAACAAACTGTGTTCAGTGGTGTTATTAACTTTACCAGTAATGAGAATGGTACTACTGGCTCCAAGTTTTACTTCCCAGTGAAGGCTACCGTTAATCCTCCTCCTCCAAGTAAGGCCGAAATTGACGTGTATGATGGAACCACGTTTATTTCCAACAATACCGCCACGCCCATTGATTTTGGGACGACGACGGTTGGCAAGCCAGTACAAAGAACGGTTACCGTGAAGAATCCTAGCACGACCACTTTGAACGTGTATGACTTTAGTGGTAACTTGCCCGTAGGTTTTAGTCTGTTGAACCCCAGTTATGCCAGTAAGATTCTAGCCGGGGGTACAACTAACCTCATCTTCCAATGCGATGCTGCTACTGCGAACACGTTCACCGGTAAAATGCGAATTCCCAGTGACGATGACGATAACACCATGTATGAATTTAATGGTGGTGGTCCTGAGAATCCTTATACCTTCCCCTTCTTGTGCGTGGTTAATGCGGATGCCAGTGGTAGTTTAGCGTTGAACTTAACGACACCCACTAATGGCCTGGTGACCAGTGACACGGGTGGTATTAATTGCGGTACAGGAAGCAACGTTTGCACCTCCACTTATCCACCAAGCACCGCCGTAAAGTTGACTGCTACACCGGACAGTGATTTCGTGTTTGACACTTGGGGCGGCGATTGCACTGGCACCACTAACCCATTAACGGTGACTATGGATGTGGCTAAGGATTGTTCAGCTTCCTTTAAGACCAGTGTGGTACCTGTTACCAAATACACGTTAGACCTCGCTCCTCCACAAAATGGTACCGTTGCTAGTGATGCGGGTGGTATCAACTGCGGTGGTGGTGGCTCTACTTGTAACGCTCAATATGACCAAGGTGCCAGTGTGGCTTTGACCGCTACCCCGTCAGCCAATGCTAGTTTCACCAGTTGGGGTGGCGATTGCACTGGAACCACCAGTCCGCTTACCGTGACGATGGACAAGTCACTGAGTTGTACTGCGTCCTTTACGGCTAACGTTTCTACCAAGTTCATGTTAACGTTAACCGCACCTACTAATGGTTCTGTTAGTAGTGATATTGGTGGTCTAAATTGCGGTACGACTTGCGCTATAGACTATGACCAAGATGCGGTAGTGAAACTCACCGCGGTGCCTGGTACAGGAATGGTGTTTGACAGTTGGAGTGGCGATTGCGCAGGTACGACCAGTCCTCTGAGCGTGACGATGGATCAAGTGAAAAATTGCTCGGCGACGTTCAAAGCTGACTCTACACCTACGCCCACTTTCAGTTTAACGGTAACAGCACCGAATAATGGGACGATTAAGAGTAACCCAGGTCTTATTAATTGCGGTCTCCAAGGTACCGTTTGCACTGACAGTAGTTTTGTTCAAGGTTCTCAAGTGACTTTGACGGCCACGCCAGTTACGGGCGGTAAGTTCCTCAGTTGGATGGGAGATTGCAGTACCAGTACGACTGATTCAGTGACCCTGGCTATGGATGCAGTGAAGACTTGCTCGGCGACTTTTGAAGGGGCTGCCAGTAATCAATCTAATTTGGTGGTTACCGTCACCGGTGCAGGTACAGTAGCACGAATCCCAGCAGGTTCCACATGCAGTACCGGTACAGATTGCACCAGCTATCTTACGGGTGACCCAGTGGCGTTAAGTGCGAGAGCGGATACTGGCTCAGTGTTTGATGTTTGGGGCGGTGATTGCGCGGATCAAACGGGCAGTTTAATCCTGACTACGATGGATAAAGACAAGAGTTGTACTGCAACCTTTAAGGCGGAAGCGACGACTCAAAATTTGACCGTGACTTTCGGTGGTACCGGCACCGGCTCAGTCAAGAGTGACGTGGGTGGTATTGATTGCGGTACCGTTTGCTCCAAGGATTATCCAAAAGGTAATCCGGTGAATTTGACTGCCACGGCTGATGCTACCTCTACTTTCTCCGGTTGGGGCGGCGATTGCGCCAGCGCGGCTACGGGTAACCCAGCAGTAGTGACACTGGATACAAATAAGAATTGTATCGCGACCTTCAATCCGAAGAGTCAAGAATCTACTTGCTTTGAGCAAGGGGGATTATTGACCACTACGGGTGAATGCTTACCCGCCGCGGCCTTAACCTCAGACACTAGCACTGGTGGTGTAGCCTCAATATTCAAAGGCGGTGTTTCGAAACAGGTGAATAGCCAGTACGGTCCTTACAAGACCACTGATACGATTTATCAACTTCTCGACTATGTGAAGACCGCTGGGATTTTGAAGATAGATGCGGCTGACAAAGGCAAGAAAGTGGATGTGTTAGTCACTGGTTTGCATGTCTCTAGCATTTATCAGCCAGAAGGATTGGCGTGGTACATGTTAGTGGGTTGCAACTTTTGCCCATTGGGATGGAATTTGGGTGTAGAATCTATTCCTACGCAAGATGCCTTACCCGTGTTGGAAAAAATCAAGCCGTTGAAGACAGTGACGTTGGATAGTGACTACTTGACGGTGTATATGTATGAAGGTCAACTCTACTATGCAGGACCACTGGATATTTACCTTGGTTACCGTGTGGTGGATACGGGTAAGATAGTGTTCTCTACTACCCCGATTCATCTGGACATTCAGGAACGTCCAGCGCAGTAAGTAAGATTAGATTTGACAACTTTCGAAAAGTTGTCAAATCTTTCCCGCTATTAGATTTGACAACTTTCGAAAAGTTGTCAAATCTTTCCCGCTATTAGATTTGACAACTTTCGAAAAGTTGTCAAATCTTTCCCGCTATTAGATTTGACAATTTTAGATTTGACAACTTTCGAAAAGTTGTCAAATCTTTCCCGCTATTAGATTTGACAATTTTAGATTTGACAACTTTCGAAAAGTTGTCAAATCTTTCCCGCCATTAGATTTGACAACTTTCGAAAAGTTGTCAAATCTTTCTTCCTCCCTACACTTCCCATACCCCAATCCAACTAAATCCATTTTCCAATATTCTACTAAATCCTGAATCCATTATCTCCTCCTGAGTCCACCAAGAACGATGGTCTTCATAAGGATTAAGCGGAACTTCTTGTGGAATAAAATGTTGCGGCGTACTCACTATAGCCGCTTTACTACTCACTCTTTTCAACTGCTTTAAAAAAGTGAATCCGTCCGTTTTGGTAAAATGTTCCAAAATATCTATTGCTAACACTAATTCATAACTACGGTCTGGCAACGTCGGTAAAATGGTAAGCGCATCTCCTATCAATAACTGGTTGTAACAATACTCATGCGCAGGAGTTAAATACCCGCCACAACCTTCAATCCCATCAATTTGTACTCGCCATTCCTCTTTACGACTTTGTCGTCCGATACCATTCTCAATCCGAAATAAATTCGTTCCTTCCAAATTCGTGCGTGCTAAAAAGCCATATTGACCCATCCCCATCCCCACATCCAAAATCGAGGCGGGAAATAAGGTTTCGATATATTGCAGAATAATAGAAATTTGAGAAATTTGACTAAATGGCATAATTTTTAATTTGGATTCCAGAAATAAAACCGTCACTGCCATTAAGTTAAGGAATCCCGCGGTCAGGTTTTAACCTTGAAGGTCTGGTTTTAGACCTTCAAGGTGTCTTTGGCCGGCTTAACTTAATGGCATTGAAATAAAACCGGGGGGAGTCAATCTATAAGCCGGGTTCTGTTCACCTTGTGGTGTAGCAATCATTCCTCTGGGATGCTTGTCACCAAGCACCTCTAGCGACCTACCCAGGAACTGTGCGGACCACACCTGTATCAGACAAGCATAGCGCGTGGCGAGTCATTATGCACTACACCACGGCATTATTCATCTCTGACACTGTCCCCTTATTTGGTCTTGCTTCAAGTGGGGTTTACCCTGCCATCAATGTTGCCATTGACGCGGTGCGCTCTTACCAGCACCTTTTCACCCTTACCTACATTAACCATTAAATGATTAACCTTGGCGGTATATTTTCTGTGGCACTTTCCGTAGGCTCACGCCTCCCAGACGTTATCTGGCACTCTGTCCTATGAAGCCCGGACTTTCCTCGGTCATTTCTCATGACCGCGATTGCCCAATTGACTCCCTGATTATCAGCATAAAATAGTTTTAGCGAAATGTCCAGAATTAATTTGCATTTAGATTTGACAACTTTCAAAAAGTTGTCAAATCTGGAATCGTGTAACTATCTACAGGTTAACAGCGCTTCACACAACCCTGAAGTCCGGTTAAGTTGTTGTGCCACCGCCGCCTTAAATATTGGTTCACTGCCACAAAGGGTAACGGTTTGGCGAGCACGAGTAATTGCCGTGTAAATCAACTCTCGCGTTAAGAGCGGCATCGGTTGTTCCGGTAATAATATCAACACGTTATCAAACTCGGCACCTTGACTGTTATGAATGGTCATCGCGTAAGCCGTCTCATGCTCTGGCAAACGTGGTGGCCAATAAGTACGTAATTGTCCATCAGGTGATAAAAAATAGGCTTGTAATTCTTGCGAATGCGCAGGATTGCGCAAAATAATACCTCTATCACCGTTAAACAGTTTTAAGCGGTAATCGTTACGAGTAATCATAATCGGGCGACCATGATAATGTCCTTGATAGCCACGAGGCACCGCCGGGATCCAACCTTTTTCACTGAATTTTTGTTCCAATAGACGATTTATCATATTCACACTATAGCGACCTTGACGCAACGCACAAAGTAGGCAAAATCGGTCTAATATCTGCAAACTGTCTGCTGGCAATTGAGCAAAAAAGTAATTCTCAAATAGCGTTTCCAACTCTTTAAGTATTGGTACCTCTACTGAAAAGTCGGTCCAGGTTTGCCAAGATACTTCTGGATAATGGTCCGATTTTAAAATCCGCAAAGCCGCTTCACCTTGTCCCTGTTTCACCGCTTCAGCTAATTTACCAATACCATTTTCTTGATTGAAACGGTAATTTTTGTACAAAAAAGTTATACTTTTATTTAGAGACGTGACCGCTTCGGGGAAAGCTTCGAGTATTTCTGATTGCCCCGCCGCACAAATATCACCTAAAACCGTGCCGGCTTCAACTGAAGCAAGTTGATCTTTATCTCCCAGCAATAACCACCGTGAAGATAACGGAATAGCCTGCGCTAATTTGGTCATTAAAGCTAAATCGACCATAGAGGCTTCATCTACGACCACTACTTCATAAGGTAAAGGTTGCGCCGCATGACTACGAAAATAGGGAGAATGAGAGACACTACCTAATAAGCGGTGTAACGTGTAAGTTTCTACGGGTAAAGCGGCTTTAACAGTGGGCGCACAATTGAGTACGGCTTTAGCCGATTTTAATATCTCTTGTAATCGTGCGGTTGCTTTACCCGTAGGTGCCGCTAAAGCGATATTTAAATGGTTATTTTGTTCTAATAGTAATGCTAAAATTTTAATAATCAGCGACGTTTTACCCGTGCCTGGCCCACCAGAAATAATACAGAATTGACGGAGTATTGCAATTTGTGCCGCATTTCTTTGCTCGGCTTGGTCAGGTGTGGGAAATAAGCGAGATAAACCTTGCTGTAATAATTGCTGATTGATTGGGGGTGCAGTTTGAAATAAACGCATCCGTAAATTGGCGGTCAATTGTTGTTCATATTCCCAATAACGGTGTAAGTATAACCGGTGCTTATCAAGAATAAGTGGAGTATAATCCCCAGATACTCCCACCGCCCGGCAATTTTTTAAGGCATTTAACCACTTATCTATAGTAGGTAATTGTAAAAAATACCTAGGGGAAGTTTCCATTGGGGGAAATTTTGAATTTGCCAGTAAAGCTAAATCTATACAGGTATGTCCTTGCGTAGAAAAATGACTTAGCAACAACGTCGCTAAAAATACTAAATCTTTATCCTCATCAGCAAACGAAACGATGAATCGAGCAAAATACAGTTCAAGATCCATCAAAATTCCTTGTTGCTGAAGATAATCAATAGTCGAGTTTATGTCCATAACTTATTGAAAATTATTATAAAATATTGTGTAGGTGCAAATTCAGTGTTAACTCGCACTAAATTAGGCATGATAGTGATGGGTAGGAATAATATTAGTAACTCACCTTACGCATAACCAGCCCCTCCTTAACAGGTTGGGTTAGCAGGGACCACTCCCCTCCTTAACAAGGCTGGGTGGGTTGAGTTAACGGTGCGTAAGGTGGTGAGTTACTATACTCTATGCCTGGTTTGGTAGAGTGCATCCTACACCCTATCACCGGATTTTCCAACTTTTTGAAAGATTGGAAAATCGAGAAAATCTACTAAGTGTTATCTACTCAATGACCAGGGGAAAATCACTTATGAACTTATTAAATGAAAACCTCAAACAACGACTGAAATTTTTGGAAGAGGAACAAATTCGTCAAAATTGGATCTTAGAACATGAAATTAACCACTTAGAAACTGAATTAACGGCACGAGAAACAGACAATCAACAGTCAGCGAAAATACGCTCATTGAAGAAAGTGTCCTTGCCACTGCCGACCAAAACTAAAATTTCCGCCTCTTCCTCCTCAAGAGTGGCGGCGGTGATAACATTATTGGCCGAAGCTGAAGCCACCAAATCACCGGTGGCGAGCACACGACCAGTGACCGCAGTAAAAAATTACGTCATTCGTTTAGCCTTACCGCTACAACCGCCCTTAGAGTGGACGGGTAAGGGCTGGGCCAAATGCGACAGTGGTTATCGTTATTCTACCTTGGAACAAACTCAAAACAGTTTGCGTCAATTGGAAAAACATTGGCCGGCTAGCCACTTAAAAATTATGGAAAAATAGCCACCATCCAGATTTTCCAAATCTTTAACGGAATCAATTCCGGACTCCCAAAAATCGCTCGGCATTTCGTGTGCTTCCGCTTGACGCAGTTGGAGTCCGGAATTTATTCCGTTAAAACCGTTTGCCCCGTAGTCAGCGTCTAGGCCACATTCCCACGCCGAGCGTGGGAACGAGAAACGAGAAAAATCGATTCGACAATTTATGCTACCTTTAAGCCTATACATTCACTTTCCTTGGTGCCTACGCAAATGCCCCTACTGTGACTTTAACTCTTACCCTAGTCCCCAGTCAGCAATTCCTGAAGCCGCCTATTTTACCGCATTACTGGCGGATTTGGAACAAGACTTACCCCAAATTGCCAACCGCCCTCTGCAAAGCATTTTTTTTGGCGGTGGGACTCCCAGTCTCCTTTCACCCGCTACAATTGAACAATTATTAACCGCCATACATCATAAGTTAACTCTATCGCCATCCATCGAAATTACCCTAGAAGCAAACCCTGGCACGCTAGACAACTCTCGTTGTCAAGCGCTTCGACACGCCGGTATTAACCGCTTATCATTAGGCATCCAAAGTTTTGACGATACTGCCTTACTACAGTTAGGACGAATTCATAACCGTCAGCAAGCGATAACCGCGATTAACTTGGCCAAACCAGCCGGTTTTCACAATTTTAACCTAGACCTGATGTTTGGTTTACCTGGTCAAACGGTCACGGCGGCATTAACGGATTTAACCACGGCAGTGGCATTAGCTCCCCCACACTTATCCTGGTACCAACTCACCATTGAGCCTCATACCGCATTTTATCAACAGCCACCCTCGTTATTACCTGACGAAGATACTCTGTGGGAGATTCAAACACAAGGTCAAGCCTACTTAGCAGACCATCATTACCCACAATATGAAATTTCGGCTTATGCTCAACCCTCACATCGGTGCCAACATAATTTGAACTATTGGAACTTTGGCGACTATTTAGGCATTGGCGCTGGCGCACATAGCAAATTGACCGCCTTTAATCACCAAACTATCAGCCGTTTCAGCAAGCAATCACTACCGGACCGCTATTTAGCGTTAGCTCATACACCGCAAGTCATAGAACATAAAACACTTCTCACCAAAGCCGATCTAAGTTTAGAATTTATGATGAACACCTTACGGTTAACCGACGGCTTTACACTTTCTCAATTCACCACTCACACTGGGCTAACTGTAGCAGACATTGCCGCGCCCTTACAACAAGCATATCTCCAAGGTTGGTTAACCCGACAAGGCGACAATATCCGTCCCACACCCTTGGGGATGCAATTTTTAAACCGATTATTGCAATTGTTTATGTAGATTATAAATTAGATTTGACAACTTTCAAAAAGTTGTCACATCTGTCGACCACAAAAGATTAGAGTTATCTCGTTCCCCCGCGCCGGCGTGGGAATGCAGTGTGGAAAAGTTTTATCTCGTTCCCTCGCCGGCGCGTGGGAACGAGATATAGTAGTATTCACCTAGTGTGGTACTTGAAGTCTGAGGGATAACACCCCTCAAAGGGGTGTTATCCCTGCTGGCCAAACTCATTATGGGACAACTAGATAAGGATATTACTATAAATTGAGAACGAGAAAAATTTGTCGACCACTGCTGACTACTTTCAACCATTATCACTACCAATAAATTGTGCTTAAACACTTCCTCAAACACGTCACCATCGTCGCCGGCGGCACGGCACTGTCCCAAAGCCTCTTAATCTTAGCCGCTCCCCTACTTACGCGACTCTACACGCCCACGGCTTTCGGCAACTTTGCCGTCTTCATGGCCATCCTATCATTGCTACTGGTAGTGATTTCTCTACGTTATGAAATGGCGATTCCTTTAGCTAAAACCACCGAAGAAGCGACCCATCTGCTCAATTTAGCACTCACTTTAGTGATACTCATAACCCTCCTTCTGGGTGGAATTTTTTGGTATATCAACGCCAACCTAAGCCATTTAATCAACTTAAAGGATTTCCCGAATTTAATTTGGTTACTACTGGGCCTACTCAGTGCGGGCAGTTACCAAGCCCTCAAATACTTTGGTAACCGCCATCAATTATTCCACCTCGTCAGTCTCACTCAAATAGGACAAGCCTTCAGTCAAGTCCTATTGCAACTGGGGCTAGGATGGTTATCACTAGGCAGTCTGGGACTCACCATGGGATATGTGATAGCACAATTCATTGGACTCCTCGGCTGGTTCAAACCAGTTAACCGATTATTGGCCCCACTGCACTGGCAAGCCACTTGGCAAGTAGCAAAAACTTATCAACATTTTCCACGGTACACACTGTGGGCTTCTTGGTTAAACGTACTAGGCTGGCAATTACCGGCCCTATTATTTGCCACTTATTTTCCTCTAACCGTCGCCGGCTGGTATGCGTTAACCATGCGCGTACTAGCCATGCCCTCGGCGCTAGTAGGACAAGCCGTCGCTCAAGTCTTTTATCCCCAGGCCGCTCAACTAGAATCTAATCAAGAAGCCATTGCCAACTTATTAGAAAAAGTAGCCACGAGTTTATTACTGCTCGGTTTACCCGTGTTTGGACTACTGTTTATTCAAGGAGACTTTCTCTTTAAACTATTTTTTGGTGCCGACTGGGAAATGGCAGGACGATATGCCGAATGGTTAGCACCCTGGTTTATGACCGCCTTTATCTCCTCCCCGTTAAGCAGTTTTGCTCTGGTGAAATCTCGGCAACGTCAAGCCTTTTGGTTAAGTGTCTATGAAACTGGTTTGCGGTTAGTCGCCTTGAGTATTGGCATTTGTTGGGACTCTCCTCCATTGGCCATTCAATTATTTGCCACTGCCGGTGTGATCATCAGTGGCATCTACCTCAGTTGGGTCTTTCATTTGGCTCACACCAATATTTGGCCATGGTTAGCACGGTTAAAATGGGTTATACTCATCAACCTGACCGTGTTAACTAGCTTATCATGGTTAGAAACGACATTAACGCCCTGGCCATACTTCGCTCTTAGCGTCACCGCTCTAGGAATCAGCGGAGGATGGTTTATTACTAAAGAATTAAAGAATTATCAACCGCCGGGGTCGAAGATTCCTAAACCTGGTAGGTGCTAAGTTTCCTAAACCTTTGAGGTTTAGGAAACTTTGAACCTTGGTAACTCATTGGTAGTATTGCCTTTTCCATCTGGTCTCCTCACTTCAGTCTTAGCGTCACCTCCATAGGAATTAGCGGGGGATGGTTGATTACTAAAGAATTAAGGTGAGACGGCGTTTCCAAAGCTGAAGCTTTGGACTCCAACGCCGTAACCTTAGCTTAACTTAATGAGAAAACAGGAGGTCAAATCACTTGAAAATCGCCTATTTAGCCGCTCGGCAATCGGTACATACAGTACGTTGGGTCAATGCGCTAGCACAACGTGGCTATACCATCTATTTAATTACCTTGCATGACGGAGGAGAACCCTTAGATGACCGAATAGCCGTATTTAAATTACCCATCCCAGCCCCCCCAGGTTATTTATTGAATGCACCATTTTTGAAACCACTACTCCAGCGTTTACATCCGGATATACTACATGTACATTATGCCAGCGGTTATGGCACGTTAGGACGTTTAAGTCAATTTCAACCATTGCTCTTATCGGTCTGGGGTAGTGATGTCTTTGACTTTCCGGCACAGTCACGATGGCATCGAGCCTGGTTGGTGAAAAATTTACAAGCGGCCAAACTGATATGCTCCACCAGTCAGGTGATGGCAGAGGTCACCAGGGCATTGTTAGCAAGCGACGCTTTCAACCCAGCGCCCCGGCTTACCGTTATTCCCTTTGGCATTGACACCACTGTATTTTATCCTCGTCCAGAATTACGTAACCCAACTTTATTTAAAATTGGGACCGTCAAAACTTTGGCCCCTAAATATGGCATTGATACTCTGATTCACGCCTTCCATCAAGTCCGTCTCAAATTGCTGACCACGCAACCGGAATTAGCCAACCAATTACGTCTATGTATTGCCGGAGGTGGACCACAACGGGTAGCATTGCAAAATTTAGTCAACCAATTAGAATTAACCACCGTCACCGAATTAGCCGGTGAATTACCGCATTCCCAAGTACCCAATTACCTAAATCAATTAGAAATTTATGTAGCAGCCAGTCGCTTAGAAAGTTTTGGCGTCGCCATCCTCGAAGCCTCAGCCTGTGGTTTGCCCGTAGTGGTTTCACGAGTAGGTGGATTACCAGAAGTGGTACGCGAAAATGTCACCGGCCTCCTCGTGGAAAAGGACAATGTAGCGCAATTTACTCAAGCCTTATTGACCCTGATTCAGCATCCCCGGTTACGCCATACCATGGGAGCAGCAGGAATACAGTGGGTGAAACAGCAGTATGACTGGCAGAAAAATGTGACCGCGTTGGAACGAATTTATGATTTGGTAGCGATGAAATCTGGGTGAGAATTTAGCCAGGTAGGTTAGGCAACCCGCCTTACCGTTGCCCACCAAATCCTTGACGAAATAAATGGTGGGCAACAAAAAATACGTTGCCCACCCTACATAGACTTGGGTAAATCTTCTAACAGTTCAGCAATCTTTAACGCCACCTTGGGATTGGTTTTCATCCACCATTTTAAGTCTGCCAGTGCTTGAATCGTCAATAATAACTCCCTCATAATCCCAACTCCTTCTTAGCCACGGACCAGGGTATCGCTTGTTCTAACGGCTCGGCGCGGGCTTGTCGCAACCGGTTGGCCTCGGTGGAATGGCCTAACAGGTTCAAGGTTTCGGTTAAACCGTCGTAGTCAAGTTCAGAAACTAACACGACATTTTCGGGCAAACTGGAACTACTAATTCGAATCGGTTCATGGTCACTGATGACTTGTTGAATTAGGGTTTGCATGGTTTGCGGTAAATCATTGAGGTGAATGGTGTACCTAAAATTTATCTCATAGTTAATTTGCAGTTGGAGTCCGGAATTTATTCCGTTTCGGGGCCAGACGGAATAAATTCCGGACTCCAACTGCAAATTATAAGGATGAATCGTAAGTAGGGCGGGCAACCAACGGACGTTGCCCGCTATATACGGACTTACGCGGCCCGCCGCCAGGGTCGAGTCACGGGTCTCGCTGGCACCCCCTGTAACATGCCTTTGACAACCTTGACGCTAATCTCAAATAAGGCCATCTTGTTTTAGTTCCTGAATAAGGTCTTGATGTGAAATAGTTTCTTCTCCACGTCGTTGTGCCAGAATCGCTAGGTCGTGGAAATCTTCCAGCAATTCTTCAAATTCTTGGATGGGCAAAATCACCGAGAGGTTTTTGCCAGTTCTATCCTTGAGGTATTGAGGATGAAGATGTTCCAAATTGAGCATAAACGATTTTCCTATTAGTAGAAGCTAAGTAGCGTAAGTTGGAGCCCGCGTAGGTTGGCTCTGGACCAGCGGAAGAGAACCTGAACGTGCCAACTTAACTCGCAGTAAGTCTAGCAACAAATCTCTTAATTCTTCCAAAATCTCCACCGGCGGATTACCCGATAAAGCAAATGCAATCATTTTTTCGGCTTCTCGATAATCTTCACCATCTAGGGCTAAACAAGCAGCACTTCTGAATAACACGGAACGAGTGGGTTCAACTTCATAATCGGTTAATAATAACAAAGCGGCTTGACGTTCATATTGATAAGCCGTTTTAGAGAGTTGTTTAACCTTCTCTAACTGACCCGTTCTTTGCGCAATAAATGCTTGTTCTGCCAACGCCATCGCTTTGGAATGCAGTTCATTTACGATTTCTGATTGTTTCATACTTTGACCACCTTTACCAATGGGGTGCTAAATTCTACTACTACAATATAAGCTGGTAATTTCAAATAATTACTTGGCTTAACCTGTTCTATTTGGCTTCGGTACTTACCCGTTGAAACAGATTTGACAACTTTTGAAAAGTTGTCAAATCTCACCCACTTTGTTCCTCACTCTCTGGTCAATTTGGCGGTTACTGCCCCTTAACAGGCCGGAGCCAGGTAGGGTGGGCAACGCCCCTTACCGTTGCCCACTAAATTCTTTACGAGACAAACAATTCAGGATAATTTGCTTGTATTTCTGCCACGACCTTTTCCAACGGCGGGTCGCCCAACCATTGATGTCTCTCTTCGGTGTAATTGCCATGACCGGTTTCGGAGTGTTGCAGAAACCGCACCATTCCGGTGGCACCGAGATGTTGACCAAGTAATTCAAGGCCGGCGGAACGTATTTGTTCTAAAGTCATGGTGGGAGTGTTCCTCATTGATTTCCTCATTCCAGCGATTTTAGGGAGGGCAGATGACTGTGGCGATATTCTACTCCTCCTACGCCATCTTCCTCTTCCCCTACCAAGGTATATTCCCCAGTGACTTTTAATGCCTCTTCAACCCGCTTGTAATAAGCATACCTCTGATTAGGGTCATGGTGAAACTCGGCCGAGATAGCTTGGCGAATGAATTGGATGTCATCGATTAAGGGGTCAGTGTACCTGTTGGTGTTTTCCGTAGTAGCATATAGGTCGGTAGGTTGGACTTCGCTTCGCTTTGCCCAACCCACAACGAGTTCAAACTCTCACGCGGCCCGTTGCCATGGTTGAGTCACGGGTCTCGCCGGCACCCCCTGTAACATGCCTTTGACACTAATATCTTCATCCAGGTCCGGCCAATGTACTCCTTGACCATTGCCAATCAGTTCATAATGTAAGCGTTGTTCAGGGGTGGCCTCCATTAATCGCCAAGACCAGGCCAGAGGGACACTGATAATTCGCCCATCGGTCAATTGGGCGGTGAGAGTATCTTCGGTAATTTGCAGTTGATTAATACAAGGTTCTTCAAGAGTAACCACAGTGTTCATTCCATGCCTCCAGAATTTGAGTGAGGTGAGTTTTAATAAGATGACGAATACGATTAAGTTCATGGGCTGGAAAGCCATGATTATGGCTTAACACTACCGGAGTCAGCCAAAATTTGCAAACTAAACGGTCTCGCTGTACATGAACATGAGGTGGTTCATTACAGTCAAAACTGTAAAAAAAGAAACGGTAAGTTCCTGAAATTTTTTTAATCGTTGGCATAAGTCATTCCAAATTCATTTATTCATTTCGTCTGATAAGTTTGATGGTTGTTATTAAATCTGTTAAGTTTATCACCACGAATTAGGGAAAGCAACGAATAATCCATCGCTTTATTTACTGTTTTCATTAATTCGTGGTGATACTGTAAGGAACTAATTCAGTCGGCATCATTCTTCACGAGATAAATGGTGGGCAACAAAAAGACGTTGCCCCACCCTACACAGACTGCGGTTCAGACAATAAAAGTTACTGGCATAGCAACCTTCCTCGCACTATAACTAGCGACAGACACTTTGGAAATATGCCTTTTGTTGTGAAGTAAGTGGATCTCGACCAATTGAAAGTTGCCTTAACAACCCGTCGCAACCACCGTATGGAAACTGCGGTTCTAACAACGTTAATCTTTGTCCAATATTAAGCGTGTCAGGAGAAGGAATATTGTTCCACCGTGCTATATCTTCAACTTTAAGTCCGCACCGTTTAGCTATCCAGTAAAGTGTATCACCACGAACCACAACATAGTAAGAACCACAGGTAGAATGACTATTGGGTTCAGTTTTATTGTCCGATGTAGCAACATCAGTCGTATTTTCCCAAATACCATTAGGCTGTCGACAAGCTGTACCACGCAACACTTCTCGCTGGTTATTTATTACGGCAACTACTTCGTAGTTACGACAAGGTGTGCCATCGGGTCTCTCATAGGTTTTGACAGGAGTCACTTTATATTCCGCATTAGTATCAGTATCTTTCCATGCGATGGTTTGACCGTCAGGGTTGTATTCTAAAGCCCGGTCAACTTGCTGTTGATTGTCGGATACCGCGGCTAAATTAGGGGCTGGTTCGAGTTCGGGGAGTTTGGGTAGTCCGGGTAGTTCGTTAGATTTCGTTTCTAAATCAATCAATTCTAAATCAATCAATGTTTCTGGTAGTACGGATACTTTATTGGATTTAGTTCCCAAATCAATATCAGACGAGACAGGCAACCTATTAATAACGGGCACACTAATAATAACCAACCCCAATATAACAGACAGCGATATAACTCTAATAGCAGGTATCAGTTCATGTCTATCTCCCCAAATACTATCGATAACCTTTGGCACCCTAACACTCAATGGATTTGCCAAAAACGTCAAGAATATATAATCTCGCAACGCACTCCGCTTGTCAACTTTTTTAGACAAGATAGGCAATAATCTTTTCGCCAAATTCAACAAACTCTTCTGCGGTTCCCTCGCCACCTCCAACCAAAACTCCCCCTTTCCCCCTTCCACTGCCGTCAGCAATAACACTTGCAACGCTTCCCGTATTTTCTTCTCCTGCGCCAAAGACAAGTCCTTCACTAACTTCTCCCGCAACCAATTGGGCATGTAGCCATAACGAAACCAAGGCAACCGTGCCAATTTTGCCAATCGTTCCTCATTGAGGACCCGCAATGCCTCCCCCAAATACAAGGTAATTTGCCACCGTAATTCAGGATACACCGCACATGCACTGAACCAATCATAGCCATCCTGTTCTCCTAAAAACTGATGCACTTGCACTAACAATTCAGTCACCGTTTCGGTTTCCGGCGTATGACGTTCCAAATAACGACGCGGACGGTCTATCAACATCTCTGGAAAAGGTGCTTTTGAAGAAGAAGCATCGCTTGCTGGAAGGTCAGATTTTCTCCGTTCATTGATATATTCTACCAAGACGGTTAAACCTGCCTCATTCGCGGGCAAGACGAGAAAACCTGCTTCGTCTTCTAACAACTTCTCACGATAACCCCATTGTTGCGGCGCCTCCAAAGTGAACAAAGTACGTTGTGACCAGTCAGACAATTGCGTCAACCACCCCGCCAATTCGCCTGTAATGGGATGAATGAACCCCTGACCATCGGTAAAAATTAACAAGCGATGCTGCGGATAACGCCCTGCCAATTCGGGCAAAGTCAGCGGTGGCAATTGCGGTTGTTCCGGATAACACCGCCGTGGGTCGGCATCAAAATAATAACGGGTGATAAACACTTCCTCAGATTCCAACCGTT
The DNA here is from genome assembly GCA_022729575.1 of Thiomargarita sp. GTDB lineage: Bacteria > Pseudomonadota > Gammaproteobacteria > Beggiatoales > Beggiatoaceae > JAABRD01. The sequence goes on along the minus strand of DZAL01000064.1, from coordinate 7,492 downwards.
TGACCAGGGTATTGATAAACTCGGCTTGATGGTCTCTAAACGTGGTGCGGTCTATCAACACCAAATATTCGGGAGAGGTTTGCACCGTGCCCGTGACCGGCGTAAACCAGCCTCCCGCCCGAATCGTTTTTTCCAACGTGGCCATCACCTCCAGATGAGAAGTCGGCAACGTGAAATGTTTGCGCAACCCTTGGGCCACCCGTTGCAACGGTACGGAAGAGAATAACTGGTGTTTATGCCCCTGAACCAAAAATTGTTGGAGGTCGGGTTGCGTGGAGACTGTTTTGCGGGCTAGAAAACGATGCACTTGATATTGCCACCATAACCACCAGGTCAAAAACAGAAACAAGGGGAGTGATAAAGTCAGCCCAATACTCCATTTTAATTCCCAAATATTTTGCAAGAGAGTAGTCTGGGGAGAAACTGTCGGGGGTACCAATGATTCTAGTGATACCGACGGCTCCACTACTCCGGGCTTAGATGAATTTATTTGGTCAACGGGCTTAGTTGTTTGAGGAATCTGAGGTTCAGAAATATCTTTCTCTAATTTGAACAATTCCATCGCTATCAAGGTCAACACTAGAATAAACACTATCCGCCAGGTCCACTTCCAAAATGTCATCCCCCGACTGATTGGTTTTAATTCGGTTTCTAAAGACGAAGGTTGCGGCTTCACTTCGGTTCTCGTTTCAACTTGATTCACCCACTTCTCAAAATGCTGGGCAAAGTCTTCCTGTTCTTTGGGTGAATGACATAATACCGGGGCCAAGAAAGTCTGCAAGTCGGCTAATTTAGCGGGCAACCGACCTTGGGCGGTGAGTGCCATGATTAAATTTTGCACCGTGATAAATTGTTCTAGGCCAATGTTGTAGCCCGCGACCCGGAGGTCGTCGACGAAGTTGAGAAGATGGTCAGTTAAGTGGTTAAAGTTAGACATATAAGTTAAAGTTAAGTAGTACAGCGGATGGATGGGATACGCGGATAAGTCGGAGTCATTGATGACACGGGTTTATCCGTGTATCCCATCAATCCGTTGTACTCAGTTTTCTGTAGGGTGCGTCCTACGCACCACTCGGATTGGTGCGGTCCGCGGAATGGTGCTACGCTTTGAACTCATGGTCATCACTTAGAGACCCAATTGCCCTTTGATTAACCGCACCAGTGTTTCCTTAATTTCTGAATGACGTGGCACAGGCGCTTGCTTTCCAGTGCGAGGATTCGCATAAACGTCGTGTTTTTTGCCATGCCGTTTAAGGTAACATCCTGCCTCAATCAGTTCTCGAATCAGATGACCATGTTTCACACTTCCACCTCAATAGCCAATTGTTGTGTATCATGGCGAAACGCAGGTGAACTTTCTGCTAACAGTAATTGATAAGCATCTTTAATCTGGTCTTGTAACTCCTCCAAAGTTTCACCTTGACTGAAAACATTAGGAATTTCCTTGAGACGACCTACATACCAACCGTCATCTTGCCAGTATTCTAAAGTAAATTCTCTTAACATTTGAGGACTCCTGTATGGATAATGGATAATGAACTATTTTCGTCATTATAACAGTTAAGTAGCACACTCGTATTGCCAAATGCTACATGAGATGCACTCTACGCAAATTGGATGGTCTGAATTAGAATTTGCAGAATTTTAGAATTTGCAGAATGGGTTAAGAAGGGTTATTCTGGTAATTCTTAAATTTTGCAAATTCTGATTCAAACAATTCTTGAAATCCAGACCGTATGATATTATACTACTTAATAACTCATTGACAATCATTATAATCAACCGGTGCAACCATGGCCTTTAGTAAATTTAAACATATCAATCAAGTTCTTAAACGTTATCCGCTGAAAGTCAAGCAGGAAAAGTTTTTGCCAGAAGTCTCCCTTGACCTGCCAGAGTGGTTTATGGACAACCTCAAGTTTTCATTGGACCACCAAAGTCCCTATCAAAGTGAAATGTTCTTTCGCGAAAGTTTTATTTTCCCGTTTCTCCAACTGGTTTGGAAACGTCATCCTAAGTTAGAACTCTGGTCTAACCAAGCCATCACTTATGATGACCAACTCTTTGGGGAACCAGATTACCTCATTTCCGCTTGGCGTGATGAAATTGTCGAGAAACTGATTAGTCGCCCCTTATTAGCCGTGACCGCAGCCAAAAAACAAGATTTTGAGACGGGCTGGGGTCAATGTCTGGCAGAACTGATTGCTTGTCAAAAAATCAATCAAGATGATAATTTGACTGTTTATGGCATTGTTTCCACTGGAATACTTTGGGAATTTGGGAAACTGTCAGGTAATCTATTTACCAGACATTCATTTTCTTACACGATGACTGAGGCACAAAAGATATTTGGTCTGTTAGATTATATCTTTTCGGAATGTGAGAAGCAAGCTTCATAACATCTTCTTGTTCCTGTATCCAGGAGTCCCGTATCCAGGTATCCAGGAAAAGCTTTAACAAAGCTTCGCTTTGGACTCCTGGGTTAGAATTTCATTCCATCTCCGGGTCATAAATCCCTATCCCCAAACGCCCGCCAATATGTTGCATAGAACGGTCGGACGTGACCAAAATCGGAGAAGGGGTTAGCGGTAACTGTTTCACGATGGCTAAGTGTAGCGCATCATTTGGACCAATGTCAAAGGTAGCTGCGTGTTGCAACAAAATATTTTCTGCCAACCGAAAGGCATTTGCCGGTAGCGGCACCAGTTGAAAAGGTCGATTCGTATGATTAACGCCCGTATTTCTGCGCAACAGGTCCACCAGCGTATTCAGTTTTTGCCGTTTCAATACTCGCTGACGGAAAGATTTCATCAACACGCCGTGGCATTCTAACAACGTCAAGGGGGAGACCAAAATTGGTTGTGGTGAATTAGCAACCAATCGTCTGATTGACAATCGGCCCTTTTCGTCATTGTAATATTTAAGCAACGCATTCGTATCAAAGTAGTATAGTGCTGGGGTGAGGTTATTCATGTTAATTCCTAACCGGAAACATTGAAACGATGCGCCCAATCTTGTTCAGTGGAATCACTTCGGCCACTTCTTTTACTCTGGTTAGAAAATGAGATATATCCAGGTCCGATTTTTCAAACCAGTCTTTAACTCCCACTTTAATAGCCGCTACTGCGTCGGCTTTAGTACCGTGGTCACTCAAGACAATCATATCCGTTTCAATCTCTTCCTCCGTCGCCCGTCGAATTAAGTCGAGTCCATTCAAACGTGGCAACTGGAGGGAAACTAACGCCACATCAAATTCACCGTGACGTAATTTCTCTAAACCGTCTAAGCCATCCTGAGAAGTTTCTACCAGGAAACCGTGTTGGGTCAGAAATTGATGGTAAGTGTTGAGTAATTCAGCATTGTCGTCAACGATGAGAATTTGGTATTGACGTTCCATATTTTTATCTCCTTGTAATAAATTTTGGAATGTGGCTGGAGTCCAAATCTTCAGATTTGGAAACATGTCCAAATTTAAAAAATTTGGACCCCCCAGTGTTTTTTCGGTAGTCCCTACCAGCCAATGGAGGTACGTACTAACCGCCGTGGTGTATGACGCTTCGCTGATACACCCTACCGCCGGGGGCGAAGATTCCTAAACCTGGTAGGTGCTAAGTTTCCTAAACCTTTGAGGTTTAGGAAACTTTGAACCTGGGTAAGTCATTGAATGTTAAGATCTCCATTAATTTGGAGGGACTACCGTTTTTTCACGTCTGTGGTTGAATCGTCAACCGATAACCCAGAGTTTGTAATAACAAATCAATCTTGTACAACTCCGGATGTGTTTTGCCCGCCAACGCCTCAGCAATTTTTTTCGAACTGAGTTTAGCTTTTTTAGCCAACTTGGAGAGGTCATTGCCCTGCGCCTCTGCGACATCCTGCAACGCTATGAAAAAGACACGAGGGTCGTCTTCCTCTATGGCCGCATTGAGGTAGTGCAACATATCTTCAGGATCCTTTTGCAAGTCCTTGATGAGTGTTTCGTGATAATTTACCGTAGTCATAATTGCCTCTTAAGTTCTTGGGAACCAGATTGGAGTCCAAATCTTCAGATTTGGAAACATAGTAACCGGGCTGAAGTCCAAATCTTTGGATTTGGAAACGCGGCTTTCAGACGCCGCAGCCAACCACGTTCCCAAATCTGAAGATTTGGACTCCAGCCCCGTTACCAGTTATTATACTAGAAAATTTATGCTTCGGTACTTAGTTTAGCAACTTTTTTCGCCAGCCCTCCTTCTACAATTCGCCCTGCCGTCTCTTGGTCTTCCTCCGCTTTCACTAAACTACTCAAGGTCTGTTTCACCCGTTCCAGCGTATTAGTGGCCAACGGATTCTCTTCCTCTTTGAACATGTCTCGCAACACCTGTAACCAGTTTAATAATTCCGCAGTCGCTGGTTTTTTCCGCAAACTGGCCTGTCGTAATTGTGCGAAAATGTCTAATGCGTCATTCAGGAATGGACTACCCTGTTTGAGATTGTCTCCCAACCGGGTTTCTACAATCTTGACCAAACGTTCACGGTCTGGAAAAGAAATATGGTAATAAATACAACGACGTAAGAAAGCGTCTGGTAAATGTTTTTCTGAATTGCTGGTACACACTAAAATAGGTGACCAATTAGGGTCAGCTTTAATTTCTACATTGCCTAATTCAGGAATGCGAAAATATAAGTTTTCCACTTCATTGAGGATGTCATTGGGAAAATCTCGTGGGGCTTTGTCTATTTCGTCAAGAAGAACCACAGAACGACAAGGCCCGGTGTAGGTCGACTTTAACGAAGGTAAAAAGGGTTGAATCTGGTCCGCGGCTTGGGTCAACAAAATGGCTTCACCTAACGCATTGAAAGTGAAATATTTAAGAGGGTCAATCGCGGTTTCCCGAAGTTGGGTTTGAATCGCCCGGAAATGATTTAAAGCATCATAGAAATAAAACAAATCACGGGCCGTGCTAGTGGATTTAGTTTCGAATTTCGGCGGTTGTTCTAATCCTAATTGATAGGCTAAACTATAAGCCAGTTGCGTTTTGCCGGTGCCAGGTTCGCCCGTGAGTAACAACGGTTGTCCCAGAAGCAGGGCAACGTTGACCGCGTTCACCAGCCCGTCGTCTGGTAAATAGGCTTCGGGACGAATTTGGGAAGCGCGGCGTGACTGCGGTAACGCTACCGGTTTGGTAGGACGTTGCAGAGGTGGTTGGGGAGTGTAAAAGGGGTAGTTCATGGTTCAATTCTACTTTAGTTCGTCATAATCATCAAGAAAATTGTTATTTCTCTAAAAATTTTTGGTAGTCAGGCCGCAGGTAGTGATAACAGCGACCATCACTATTCAAACCTGACAGGTCTTCGAGACCTGTCAGGTTTAATTTCGGGTCTTACTCAAACCTGACAGGTCTTCGAGACCTGTCAGGTTTAATTTCGGGTCTTACTCAAA
>DZAL01000064.1:1858-1970 GCA_022729575.1 Thiomargarita sp. | reverse complement strand
CCTGACCGGTCTTCGGGACCTGTCAGGTTTAATTTCGGGTCTTACTCAAACCTGACAGGTCTTCGGGACCTGTCAGGTTTAATTTCGGGTCTTACTCAAACCTGACAGGTCT
>DZAL01000064.1:0-1758 GCA_022729575.1 Thiomargarita sp. | reverse complement strand
TCGGGACCTGTCAGGTTTAATCTCGGACCTTACCACTACCTGGCACCTCACTACTCGTTATTGATAACAGCATTGCCTGAGTATTTCCTTTAAGCTATTGCCCAATTGTTCCATTGTAATCGTTTGATGACACTCAAACAATTTATGAATTTCTGGCATTACTTCATCATGGAAATATTTTTCAACATGGCAGTTAACCCATTCTACCACCTGTTTTTTATGTATACTGCATAATTCTGGCAATACGACACCATTTACTTCTCCACTGGTAAATTCTAAATTTGCAAAGGTGGCTTTAATTTCTTCATTGACGGATTGTTTATCTTTGAAGAAAGGGAACCGTTTGAAGAAACGGTTTTTTTTCATGGTTTCTGATTCATATTGAAATAACAAGCAGACTAATACTAAATTATTGGAAGTCGGAGGTAATGGAGGTAAATTCGCCCAAAAATTGGCAAATCCTTTAAAAATTTCTACTTTACCAGCACGTAGCCAATCTTCCGTATCCATGACGGTGCCAAAAATGACCGGGCCCGCAGAAGAACGTTGCGCAATGGCATTAACAATTTCATCATCCGAGGCATTCATTTTCCCTAATAGTCGGTCACTTAATCCCGCCCGTGTATTTTTATGTAGATCGTTGATATTTTCAAAAATATCAGTAAGTATATGAAGTGGTTCTTCGGTGACGCGCAGAAATTCTTCAACGACATCGATAAATTTATCACCCCGTTGACACTCTTCGCCATGAATTAAACAAAGTAAGGGACGTTGTTTATTGTGGTGCTTTTCTATAGCTTCTGCTAATTTCAATCTATGGTCCAGGCGATTAGCCGAATAGGGCAATAAACGAGGTACCTCTCTGTTTGATGTGGATAGCTTTTTCTCTCCTTTTCGCTGTGGCGAACACGGCAAACGAAGTTCCTTTATCAACTCTTCAACTTGTTGCAGTGGAATAGTCCCCTCATCAAAGAAACGAATAGCTTCCACTAACTCAGTTAAACCATTCGGGTATTTTGAACAAGTTTCTACAATCTTGGTTACTTGTTCCCGATTGGTTGAACCATGAGGAATAGCATTGGAAATTTTTGGAGGTAGCAACTTCAATATCGAAGAGGATGAATTTCGGTCTTTGAGGCTAGGACATTCTAGTAGTGCCTCGACCAGTTTTAAGATGTGGTTAGTTGACATAACTTACGAGTTGCCTCCAGAATAGATAACAAGTTTAAATTATCGAAGAAAATGGCATGTATGACGGCCTTCCACTTTGAATTCTGAATCCTATGACCAAATTCACTGACTAAACTGAAAGCCAGTATTAACGCAGTGACCTTGCCACCCATTTCCTCTTCAGCGGGTGGTTCAATTTCCAGTTTGACAAAGATGCCCGCATCTTGTAACCAAATTTGTAACTCACGTAGCTTATCTTCAGGCGTATCAAGGCCTGCCAAGCTTAATTTTAGTTGGAGTGTTTCCATAAATATTGTCCTTTTTCTAAGTAAGAAGCAGAAATTCGGCGGTATTTTCCCTCACCCCGGCCCCTCTCCCGGAGCAAGAGGGGCGACCGAAAATACTGTTGAAATACTGATGAACCGAACGTGGAGTCCCAAAACACGTTTGGGGATTCCGTGTCTGGTCCTAACACCTGTGGTCCCAACACCAGTTTTGGGACTCGCATTCGGGTAGTCCCTCCAAACCAATGAAGGTGTTAAAATTCAATGAGTTATCAAGGCTCAAAGTTTCCTAAACCTTTGAGGT
>DZAL01000063.1 GCA_022729575.1 Thiomargarita sp. | reverse complement strand
GGGATGTTCGTTTTGAGCCTCAACTTGGGTAGATTATTTTTTTCTAGTACCCTAATCACTGGTTCGGCACACTGCGACAAGACCACCTGTTGCAAGGCTTGCATCCAACGATAGAGACCATCGAACTCGTCATTAGCTTTCCAAAAAGCGACTAACTCTGACTTGCAACCCAATTGCTTACCGATAATGTCCAATAAACCACGATACCATTGCGCTACCGTGGCATTACTCGAAGCTAATTTAGTCAATTCCAGTACCACGACTTTGACATTCTCCTGTCGCAACCGTTGCGCGGCCCGCACTATCAAGGAACTTTTGCCCATTTGGCGACTGGTCAGGACATAACAATATTCACCCTGTTTCAGGGCGTTATATAAATCAGTATCGGCTTGACGAGTGATATAAGAAGGTTCGTCTAGGCCTAAGGTGCCACCAGTGGCGGCATAAAAAGTAGTTTCAGTATCTATCATAGAAATTGTCCTATAAGTAGTTGGTTAATCTAATCTCTGGAGCGCAATAAGAATTATTGCGAAGGTTAGGGATAATGATAACATAAGCATTGGAAAATATGCAAGTAGTCGTAGGGTGCGTTAGCGATAGCGTAACGCACCATTTTTCCGTGCCCAACCACCAATCAAACCGTAACTGGGAAATTCAGGTGCGTTACGGCGCAAACAGACGCGCCTAACGCACCCTACGCTTGCTATATTGTACTTAATCGACCCAACAGATATAGTAAAATTCATATAAAATTGTACGTACCCTCTGGAGTGCAATAAGAATTATTGCGCCTGGCGGCGCGTAGCGGCGCAATAATTCTTATTGCACTCCAGAGGGAATAGTACAGGCTCAAAGGGATTTTACTATACTATCGCTAACATCAGCGATAGTATCTGTAGGGGCTTACCCTCCTCTTCCTTCAATCCCAATCTCTTCCCACCCTTTTGCTTCCACAAACCGCGCTAAATGTTTGCGATTCTGGGTGACAATCATACCGCCCACTTCCATGGCTTGGGCGGCTAAAATCACATCCCCATCTAACGAGTCGGGCGAGGCGGTGGGTAAGCCTTTCAGACGGACGTCAGCCCAAAGTTCGGCGGCTTTCAACAAAGTATCTTTGGTCAATGGCAAATAATTGGTTCGGGTAATGAGTTGATTCAAGTGAACTAAGCTAACTTCCGTGATTTGCTGCTTCTTCATCAAATGAAGCAATTTACGACGTAATTCATAGTCAGCAATGGCAGGCACATAAAGTTGGATCAGATCCGGCCGGGTTTCTAGTTGTTCCAGCCAATCAACAACGGGTTTGTTAATTGCCCTTTTCGGATGACAAAGTTGACCAAGAATATTGGTGTCCAGCAATAATTTCAGCATATTTGGCACCCTTGGTATTCGTTATGGATTTTGCAATTCTTGTTCTAAGAGACTTCCTACACGTTCGTCATATTCGGCATCATCCGTCTCCAGCCATTCGCGTAACAACTTCGCCAGTTCTCGATTCTTATGCCGCTGTTCCGCCGCCTCGATGGTATGGTGAAAGGCATCCAATTCCAGTTTCCCTAACGCTTGGAGGACGTTGCCACGTTCCAGATAAGCGCAGGCTAGGAGTGTGCAATGGTCAGGTATTTCTAAAGGCAAGTCTTTGGCGACTTGAATAGCTTGGTCATAAGAAGCTAAGGCTTGTTCTAAGTCGTCGGATTTTTGAGAACCGACCATTCTTAATACGTTGCCACGATTAAGATAGGCATCCGCTAACATTTTGCGCTGGTTGTCTGTTTCTAGGGGCAAGCGGTGACAGAAGTTGATAGTCTCGTCATAAGAAGTTAAGGCTTGTTTCAGAATCGTGAGGGGGTTGGATTGAGGGGTTAACTCAAAATTAGGGTGTGTCATCATAAAAAGGGTCCTATTTAGTAAGTGGGGTCCAAATCTGAAGATTTGGACTCCAGTTTCAACGGTTAAGACAACAAATGCTGTTTTAAATAATCCGCATAAATTTGACACCGAAATTGCGGCTGGTCTTTAGACTCACCACGGAGAATCCCAGCACTGCGCAGACGATAAAAGGAGTCATATTCAGGACAAGGTTTGCCACGAAAGAGATTGCGCACGATGTCTGATAGTGGCGGGTCACGGTGCAGCAACATGACAATTCGCCGTAAATGGTCGCCATAAACTCCTTCATCTTGCGTCGCTTGTGAACGAAATTGCGAGACACTGAGAGAATGACTCACCAGGTCGTTTAAACCCGCCCGTACTAGGTAAGGATGACCACCGACCAGGTCAAAAAACTCTTGCAACTCCGCTGAAGTCCGCAACGGTGTACCATAACGTCCATTCAAATCGGCCAATTGTTCCAAAGTAAAATCGGTCAAGACCAATTTCGTGCCCACATTGAACGGCGATTGATTTTGGTCTTTGATAAACAAATAACTCTCGGTCGCATAAGCGATGGCAATCGTCAAGCGATGACAAGGAGTAATCGGATTCAAGGCCCGTTCGTTATGCCAACTGCGTAGCAAGGAAAACACTTCACTACTAAAGGAATGATGAAACAAATAATCCGCTTCGTCTATGGCCCATAATACGGGCTGCTTGGTCGAGGTGAGAAGGTGTTCCATAAAATAAGTTTCAAAGTTAAGGGTTGGCATACAATCCGAGTCCCAAACCGATTTGGGAGACACCGACAATTTCAGCTGCTTGGCCAATAAGGTACTAACTGTCAACAAAAAATCTTCCAAACTGCGCATCGGCGCATTTTGCAATTTTTGACAGTCGGTCAACACGACTTGAATCCCAGCTTCACGGGCCCGTTGAATGCCGCGAGCCAACAACGAAGTTTTGCCCACTTGACGCGGTCCTTTAAGGAGGACAATACTATGACGACGCTGCAAAGCCTCCATAAATTGTTCATCCACCGTGCGAGTGACATAGAATTTGGAATCTAACGGAATGGCACCGCCGACCATTTCCAATTCGTAGTTATTGGATTCCGTCACCGTAGAAGCCCCAGGTGTCTGATTAGTAACTTGTCCCTTCGCAAATTGCCGATGAGGTTGTTGGAGTTGAGTGTGGACGTACCAGTTCATCAAAAAATCCACCGCACTTAAAGCCGGTTGAATGTAATCCACCGTGATAGGTTCCGGACTTCTTTGGTCATGGCCGGCATAGTTACCCAATTTTTGGAGAGTTTCAATGTGTGGGTAAATATACTCTAAAGGTAATTTGCGGTTTTTGAAGAACTCCAGGTATCCATCTAAAGTGGTAACCTTGTCAGGTTCTTTACCCATTTCCCGTGCGAACAATCTGCGACAAATCGCTTCGGCAAATTTGCGGGTGTCCATAGCGAGATGGTTGGGTTTGGTGGAGGTGAAGAATATTTCAGAGTATTGTTGTTGAAGACGTGAAAAATCCTCAGTATGGTTTGGGGTTGGCATGTTATTTTACCTCGTAAGAGTTTTCAAGGGCGTATGGTGAATAACTCAACTTACGCAGTCAACGTCTGAACCGCTGATGACGCAGATTAAACCCACTGCTAAACCGCAGTTTATGCCGGGTGGCCCAACTTGATTCGATTCCCAGGCCGATGGGATAAATTCGGCGTAATCGGTATAATCTGCGGTTCCAATTGGGTGGGTGGTGCGTAAGGTGAGTGAATAAACAAAGCAACAATCCGAAAGCAATCAGTTGCCAGGTTTTAATGCATTGAATCAAGGTGGGGGTGATGATTATTCATAAGATGAAGTTCCTGAGAGTTGTTGTTTAGCAATAAAACTTTATCAATGGTAATTTACTTATTAAAGGTTGTCAATTACTCGCTCTAGGGCGTAATTCGTAATCAGCAATAGCCGGGACCTAAACTAATTGGTGCATTGCCGGCTTTTACGAACTTGAAAGACGTTTTAAACGGACAAATTTTTATTTTTGTAATTATTGTGGTTTCGTTAATTTCACTTTATTTTGGATTGCAACGGTATTTTAGTGTTTCTAAAGTAAAAACTTAATGTTTTTATAAAAAATCCCAATTTCCATGTTTCTAATTTCGCAAATATAAAAAATGATGAAAATCAAGAATTTACTAACCATGGCAGTTTTGTTGCCGTTCATGTTTTTAACAACAAATACATACGCGGATATAGCACCTGATCCAGACGAAGTGGGCGGTCTATCAATGTTTTTGATAGGAATAACTGTTGCAGCAATTGCGCTGTTTGCTTTTTTTATTATTCGTTACCTCCGAAAGAATAAAATAGAAGATTAAAAGCCGAATTTCTGGTAGTCCCTCCAAACCAATGGAGATGTTAAAATTCAATAGAGTTATCAAAGCTCAAAGTTTCCTAAACCTTTGAGGTTTAGGAAACTTAGAATCGCCGAGGTTTCCTCAACCTGTGAGGTTTAGGAAACCTAAAACCGCTAAGGTTTAGGAAAGTTAGCACCTGGATTTTAACACCTCCATTAGTTGGTAGGGACTACCGAATTTCTTGCAGGTTATACTTTGAACGGCCAAGTTTTCGGTTTTTCGGAAACGGAGAGACAAAGTTTTTTGGTAGTCATGCAATGTGGGTGAGATTTGACAACTTTTGAAAAGTTGTCAAATCGCTTTCAAGGGGTCGGCACTCCAGAATGTGGGTGAGAATTGCTTGATTTATTATTCGTTCAATCAGAAAAAAGAAAGATGTTACTAATATGGAACCTCTTATCAGCATTAGTATTAACGGTATTGATTGAGTCCATTATTGCTGGTTTTTTAGGTTACCGCACAAAATCAGAAATCATAGCAATTATTTGTATCAATTTGATTACCAATCCAGTTCTCAATTATTTATTATTGCTCAATCATCATTTTTCTATCATCAAAGCAGAAGGATTGCTGGTCCTTTTTTTAGAATTATCGGTGGTTTTAGTTGAATGGAGATTATTGGTTTATGCTTTACAGCAAAAATCGTGGCAACTATTTTTATTATCTGTGGTAATGAATTCTTGTTCTTATTTGATAGGTGTTTTAATATTCCGCTAAATTAACTTTTTCACCTCGTTCCTACGCACAGCGTAGTAACGAAGTAAATTTTTGAATCAGTGCCACACTTGCCTACTTACTCATCACCTCATTTAACGACGACCCACCCTGAGAGCAGTCTCCACTGATGAGCGCAGTTAAGTTAATTTTCTGCGCTTTCAATCGTTGACTGAGGCCGGCTAAATCCGCATCTTCATAGGGAGACGCATCGGTAATCAAGATGATTTTGCCTCCTATTTTCAGATGGTCAATGGCCAAGGAGAGGGCTTCGGCACTGGCTTCTGGACATAAACCACCACCGTCGGCTTGGAGTTTGCCAACCATTCGGGTGATGATTTTTAAGTCATTGGTGTAAGCCTCCAGTTTTACCTCGTCTTTGAAGGTAATCAGTGCCATGGTGGGTGCCGTGGCGGGGTCAATTTGAGCGATAAATTCTTTCAGGGCCTGGTTGGTGGCATTAATGTCTTCCTGCATACTGTGAGTGGTGTCCACTAGGAGGAAAATATCGGCTTTTACTTCTGGTGGAATGGCAAGATGAGTCCGTTCTCGAACTAAAAATTCGCCATATTCAGCCGCACTGGAGGTGGCTTCAGTCGTTAGCACCAGTAAGCCCAATTCTACCAATTTGATGGACACCGTTACTGTCGTTTGTTCTCCTGGATTCAACGAGTCTAGCGCACAAGTGATCAGGGGAAATTGGCTAGAGTCACATTGACCTTGGGAACTGTTCACCGAATTTAAGACCACCCCATTGGGTAATCGCACCGCTAATTTTACCGCGGTGGCAGGCTCAGTGGCTTTCTCATCCAAGGCCATGTTGAAGGTATATTGCAAGGCACCTTGCATAGGCACAGGGTCTGGGGTATCTTGCGCGGTGACGGTCAAGTAGGGTTGGATTTTGGTTTCGGTCAATTGGGCATTGGCTGGATATTCCGTGCTGGAAACGATGACCGCATTCTCCAACATTGGTGCCGTGGGCGAATTGACGACTATCGTCACAGTAGCTGTGGCACGAGGCGGTAAATCATTCAAAGTGCAAGTCGCAGTGGCTATCTCACATTGCCCGTCACTGGTTTCCAAATTGACTAATTGCGTGCCGTCACGGAAGAGTTCTAACAAGGTGATACCGGTGGCAGTCAGTTTACCATTATTCTTGACGGTGACGGTATAAGTCAAGTCTTCTCCTTGGCGAGGTGGTTCAGGAGTCGCTATGACTTTCACGTCCAGTAACGATTGCGGTTTGAAGGTGATAACGGCATCTTGATTGTTCCCTAATTCAAACTCTCGCGTGGTGGTCGTGTAACCCGCTTTACTCACGGTGGCGGTATAGCGATTTTCGGATAGCCCTTTGATTTCCCAATAGCCAGTCGCATCGGTGGTCACCGTGTGTTCACCGATTTGCACCGTAGCGTCGGCGAGGGGATTACCCATCGTATCTCGAAGCGTGCCAGAAGCCTGATATTGATGTGGTGGTAAAACCACTGCACCGCCTGAAGGGGTGGTGGTTTCCACGACGTTGGCAACCACTTCAGAGAAGACGTTGGTGAGGTCAGTTTCTGGTGTGATGCCTAGTGGCAACCAATTAAAGGTGCCGCCGGTCACCTCGGCGATATTTTGGTAGAAGGCTTTATCAGCCGCCTCACTGTTGTCACAACTGCCGGCTAACAGGACATGCGTTTTGATACTGCGGGCTTGCAATTTTAATTGAGTGTCCGCATCTAACGCCTTTTCCGCCGAGGAGGCCGTGGCGAGAATGATTTGCCCATGAGCATTCAGATTATCCAAGGCATAACTTAGGGCCCCGACTGAGGCATCTGGACATTCTCCCCCGTCTTGCGGTTGCAGACTTCGAAGGCGACCGATAAGATCCGCAAAATTATTGGTGACGACGCGAGAAATAGCGTTGTCGGTGAAAGTAATCAACTCCATCACAGGTAACTGCGGCGGTTCAGTTTTGAATTGGGCCAGATAATTTTCTACCGCTTCCTTAGTCGGTGGATTGTCCTCATTGAATTGAGTCAAGAAGTTGACCATCTCTGCATCCGCAGGAGAATTGACTAGTTGACTAGTTAGGATTTTTTCCAGGGCATCGGCTACGGTTTGGAATAAACTGGCCATGTTGAAACTGTTATTAATCACAATCGCCATATCGGCTTTTTGACCGGTGCGAGGCGTGATGACTTCGGTTTCCTTCACCCCCACGCGAATCTTGGTGGTGGCGGTAGCCGTGGGGTCGTTTTGAGAAGTTATGGTGAGGGTCAATTCATCCTCGGCCCCGCGGGCAGAAGGTAGTGCCACGTCCACACTGAGTTCAGTCCGACGTAACCCGCTAACAGTGACTTGTTCAGGTGGCGGTACGATTTGCCAGCCTTTACTATCGGTTACGGCTACGGTGTAAGTGTCTTCCGTAGGCCCATTGTTAAGTACACTGAGTTTAACCGGTACGGTAGTCGCCGGCTCCCCCACGATATGTTCAGCGTTGGTCAATTCAACATGATAGAGAACCTTACTCGGTTGTTGAACCACTTCGGGCGCATCGGCTAAATCTTGCAAAGTGACCCCAGCATCGAGTATCACATTATCTGCAAAAATCTCAACTTTCTCCTTGGCGACAAAGACTTTGCCAGTCACGCCACGTAAATCGATGCTACTGTTTTTGCCAACCGCTAGGGTAATGGTTTGTTCGGCTTGAATGGCACCGGGACTCAGTTTGCGTAAGTCCATAGTCCAGTCATCGCCGCCGAAGAGGACGATTTGATCAGCGTCATTGAGGCGCGTGGTCTCGTCCATAGTCAGGGTGGTGGGGTCAACCCAGAGGGTGGGCCAAACATCATAATAGACATTAGTGCCAGTGTATAAATCGCGTTTAACTTCTTGTCCTTTACCGCCTTGGATGCGTCCAGAAATATTACCCAAGTTAGTGGTAATTCCACTACCAGCACCTCCGACCACATCATACATTTTGCCACTGTCCCACCAGCCCGAGGTCCAGGAGATTATATAAGGTGTTCCTCCATAAACCACATTCTGGATATTGACAACGATGTTTTGTTCTAACCACCGATAAATCCCATCAGCTAAACCACCGTTACCACTCTTGATTTGTCCAGTGGGGGCGTTGATAGACATCGCTAAATTAGTCGCATTGATATTGACTGTGCCTCCCTGACCACCATACGCATTGCCATAGACGAACTTACTCCACGAGTCAAAAGTGTCACCACTGCCACCATTGCCAGACTCGACCAGACCTTGATTAACGAACTCACCTGCATTAATGACCAGATTACCGCCATTACCACCGGTGGCATCAACGGTACCAGAGCCGGTTTGGTAAAAGTTATAGGGTAAGTCATCACCACCGCGACCGCTTCCGGAAATTTTACCAGTGGTTTCATTGACAAAACGACCCGTGGTGATACGAATATCACTCCCTGCGGTGGCCGCTTTGTAATCACTGCCAATCAAGCCACTATTCACCCCAGCGGAACTTTGAATCGTTCCCCGATTGCGAATTGCGCCCGCCGACAGATTAACCACGGAAGACGGTGAGAGCAGGTTATTAAAAGCACTTTGCAACATCCCGTTTTGTTCGATACAAAGTCCTCCCACGCTAACCGCAGCATTAGGTAAAATCACAGTGTTAGCGGCTTGAATCAACACTCGGTCACTACTGTTAGGGACTCGATTTTTATCCCAGGTGGAGGACATATTCCAAAGTCCCAAAGGTCGTCTGGAACGAATGGTGACCTGTGCGGAATTGCAAGTATCATCATCCACCGCGGCCACCGTGACCAGGATTTGATGAGAACCTTTTCTTTTGGCGCGATCAATCACTTCTAGGGTGGCGGTAAATTGTCCCGCTTGTAGATAAGTGTGATTAACAGGAATATTACCCACTTTGGCGACGGTACCGCTGGCAGTGTTACCATCGCCGAAGTTCCAAGTGTAAGTGTAGGGAGCATCCCCATCTCCATCGGTAAACGAACCTATGAAGTCAAGTGGTTGACCGATACCGATACCCAAGTTAGTAGAACCGGCACTGACTTGAGGGACTGGATTAATATAAGAAACGGGATCGGGAACACACACCGTCCATCCATACCAATGCCAAAAGTCGGGGGCGTGCCAATAACATCCAGCCTCCGCTACCGGCACCCAACTGGATGTCAGCAAACTTGCCATAATAGCAGAAGCCAATACCTTCTTGCGATGAGACGAACGTAACGTCGTCAAACGTTTTGATTTGGATTTCATATTGAAATCTCCTAAAAGTTAGTGGTTGAAAAAAATAATAAACAGCAATAAAGATTTGTGGTATAATTAAGCTAAGTTAGCCGTGATGACCTGTGTTAAACTTGACCGGTCTCGAAGACCGGTCAGGTTTAGCACTACTATCTGGTGACTCACTACCAAAATTTCTATTAACCTTAAGGTAACAACTATGCAACTCACCTTAGAATTTCCTGATGATATTGCAGTTAAACTCACTCAACTCGACAACCCAGTGGCCTTTATCAGTCAGTTGATAAACGCGGCACTGAGGACGGAGAAAGCACCTTTAATTGACGAAGGTGGTATTCTGGTGGCTGATGTCCAACCCCTAGCCGATTTAACTAACATCGTCTCTCAAATGAGAGAAGAACGAATCTTGACGGGCATTGCTCAATATTATGAAACTGCTATTTGATACCTCTGCATTAGTAGCAGGATTAATTAAAACTCATCCTGCTCATTTGCAGGTGCTACCTTATTTACAGAAGGTTAAATCTGGTATACACCAAGGTGTGGTAACCAAACACTCGTTAGCCGAACTCTATAGTGTGTTAACCACGTTACCGGTCAAACCACGTATTAGCCCTTCTTTGGCCTATCAACTCATCGATCTCAATATTGTCCAGCTATTTGAAATTGTTGATTTATCTATACAAGATTACTTGTCTTTGCTCAAACACTTAGTGGATGCTGACCTCAAAGGAGGTATTGTTTACGATGCCATCATCTTAACGACTGCCAAAAAAGTTGAGGTTGACCAAATAATCACTTTGAACAAGAAAGATTTCGTAAGAATCTTTCCGGACTTATCTAGTAAAATTATTTCTCCTATGGAGATACACGATTAAATTAGTAACGTGTCTATAGTGCCAAACCGGGTAGTGAGAGCACTGGTGCCAAACCTCAAGGTCTTCAAGACCCACGAAGCCTTTCACTACCTTGTGCCTTACTACCATCGAATTGTTTCGCTTCGCTCATTCCAGAAACAGTATCACGTCGTCAAACGTGTTGATTTAGGTTTCATTTTGAAATCTCCTAAAAGTTAGTGGTTGAAAAAAATAATAAACAGCAATAAAGATTTGTGGTATAATTCAAACCTCCATGTCAACTGACATCACATACTACTATGGCTATTCCACACAAGAAAACGTTAGTATTAGAAATTCCTATCACTGCCTTGGCGAATTTCAAGCAAACGGCAGAAGAATTTACCCAGAGTTTGCGACTCGCTGCCGCCGTAAAATGGTACGAACAAGGACTGCTGTCTCAAGAACGCGCTGCCGAAATCGCGGGGTTGTGTCGAGAAGATTTCCTCATGGCATTGCGACCTTTTGCCATTTCTCCTTTTCAGTATTCCGCTGCGGAAATACTTAAAGAGGCGGGCTATGATAGTTAATTGGGTTATTAACACCTCTCCCTTGATTTTGTTAGGGAAAGCTGAGTTATTAAAGGTTATAGTAAAATTCATCTAAAATTATACCTTCTATCTGGAGCGCAATAAGGATTATTGCGCAGCGACGCAGCCACTCTGCGCAATAATTCTTATTGCGCTCCAGAGAAAATAGTACAGGTTCAGATGAATTTTACTATATCAGCCCGCGTAGGTTGGACTGAGCGAAGCGAAGTCCAACATTGACACCTACGCGAGCTGGTCTGTACCTTGATTCTAGGTTGGTCAATCAAGTTTTGACGGCGGTTGGCGAACCCGTCACCTCATTTCTACACCCTACGTAGGTAGGAACGAAAAACTCATAAAAGTTAGTGGTTAATATAGAGTTGTAATATAGAGTTGACAACTTTCAAAAAGTTGTCAAATCTGGTCTTCGTTAAAGATTGGTGGTATAATTCAAAATACCAAAACCTAATTAACGACTCCCGCGAAGAAACTAAGTTTCTTAAAGAAACTTAGTTTCTATAGTGCCCTTGCGTAAGGTGAGTAATAATATGTCTTCCCTTATCCAACCTCTTACTGGAGAACTTTCCATGTTAGCAGAAACGATTGCCCTTAATCCGGTTAAAATCTCTTCATCGCGGCAGGTAGTGGTTAAGCCGTCGCCAATCACTGGTGAAGAATTAGCAGCCCTGGGAGACCTTGGGCGTACTGAATTAGTCAAAGGAGAAATTATTTATCTTATGCCTACAGGACATCCACATGGTTTTTATGAAGTTAATCTCGCTACTTTTCTGAATGTGTTTGTACGAACCCACAAACTGGGTCGCGTCTTACTTGGCGGGGTAGGTATCTATACCCATCGTCGGCCTGATACCGTGCGCGGTGCCGATGTGGCTTTTATTTCTCATAAGCGATTGGCCCAAGTGCAATCCAAAAGTTTTCTGGATATTTGTCCAGAATTAATTGTAGAAGTCATGTCCCCCGACGATACTTGGAGCGAAGTTCACGAGAAACTTGAAGAGTATTTTACCGTCGGGGCCAAACTGATTTGGGTACTAGACCCGCGTCGGCAATGTCTGCATGTGTATCGCTCTCTTACGGACCTGGACCTGTTGACCGAGAAAGACACCCTAACTGGCGGTGAAGTTTTACCCGGTTTTCAGGTGCCGGTGGCGGAGTTATTCGAGTAATTTCGCCTCGTTCCTACGCTCCGCGTAGAAACGAGAAAAGAGTATGATTCAAGTAAACGGATTGAAGAGAATTACTCCACAATTTTGAAAATCACGCTCATTTCTAGTCACCAAAGTGAGGCGATGGACTAAAGCAGTGGCCGCAATCAACATATCTGCTTGAGTACGCACTTGACCTGTCACACTGAATTGTCCTCGTAATTGCCCTGCCAGTTTGGCAATTTCGATAGTGACGGGTAAGACTTGACACCTAGTAGTTAAGAACGTTTCAAACCAGGTTAAAATTCTGGTATTGGGTCGTCTAGTGAGACCAAAGTAAATTTCGTCCACGGTCATCACACTTAAGCTAATGATTGAAACCTGAGTAGCCCAACTGATGACTCCTGGATTTGGGAGAGGACGTGCCAGTTCACTTAAAACATTAGTATCACTAAGATAAGTACGGAAGCATAAATTTTCTCGTATGTTCTTTCGCCCCTCTCCCTCTGGGAGAGGGGCCGGGGGTGAGGGAAAATACCGCCGAATTTCTGCTTCAGTACTTAGTCATTCATCCGTCACTCCTAGAAAAGCATTTGGGCGATCCTGTCGTGGTGGCAATTCCAATTCATAATTCTCTTCACGACAAATTTGCCTTAATTCCTCAAACGCACTGGCCAAAGACGGTTGGTTGGCTTGCTTACGCCAGTGTTCAAAGGTGGGCGCATTAATGACTGCGACTACCAATTGGTGTTGATGAAACACGGTTTGCGGTTCTGTTTGTGCCGCTTTCAGCAGTTCTGAAAAATGTAGGCTGGCTTGTTCAATGGTCCAGTTCATAGTTTGCTTCCTTAAATAGAATAGATTTGACAACTTTTAAAAAGTTGTCAAATCTGGCTCTTTCCTGATACGGATAGGATACCGATGATTTCCTTTCCATTTTTTGTGGGGATGACAAACACCACAACGAGTTCTTCCGCAATCATACGGATGTCTCTTGACCAAATAACCGCCTTTTAAAGATTTTGCACGCTCATCTTTCAGGTCTCGTAAGAAACGAAAACGGTTGTAAATGATACGTTTCCTCTGTTGCCGACGCCAAGCTCGGTTTCGCATAGTAAACTCCCTGGTTAGCTCAAATATCACTGCGTTTGACTTTGACCGGGCTTACACGACAAAGTCTGGTAAGTCATGGATTCTTGTTTTCCCGGTTATAGATTTGAAGGAACTTCCCTCACTTCAATGTAACCTGACGCAAATTTTTTCAAGCCAGGGTCGTGACTATAAATACATGAAGCATTTTGAGTTAAAGCGGTGGCGATAATCATCGTATCAACCTTTAAATGAGACTTACTGAACTCTTCATTTTTCAAGGATTGAATCGTGTGAGCGGCTTGTTTAGCTTGCCAAATTTTAGCAAATTCCACAGCCGCCATCGCATCATAAGGTGCGATGAGGAATTTTTTAGTCATTTGAGTCAGATAAGTTTCCAGATGAGGTGCCGGGATGGCCATCAAAAACTCACTCAACACAACTGTTGGAATAATCGCTTTGATTTGGTGGTCGTCTAAATATTTTAATAATTTTGTTGTCTTGAGAATCATTTCTGATTGTGGTTGACGAGAAGTTTTTTGAACGCCCCATATCAAAATATGAGTATCTAAGCAAACCAGTGCCATGATTAGTTATCCTCCTGACGATGCTGTGCCACCCAAGTGACTGCCTCTAAATTTTGGTAAAATTCTCCTATTCCCGAAGACAGCGTAGTAAAGGCTTCTACCAGAGGTCCCTCTTGATAGTCAAAAATAGTTTGGATTTGGAAGCGTTCGAGTGAATGGTTAGCCAGTTTCCATTGGGCTAGGCCAATCAATCCTACCCTAGTATATAATCGGTTTCCTAGTTCCTTGGCTAAATGGGCTTCCACTTGACATAACAAATGATGACCCTCAAGGGTTTGAATTAACACACTGGGAGGTTCACCCCCCACCTGTTTGATTATGCCATAGAGCGTCGTTTCGCCGCTAATATAGGCGGTTTTCGTTTCATCGACCGAATTATCAGGTTCTGAAGTATCCTGAATTTGATTAGTCGGCTCTGCCAAATAGGTGAGCAGTTGAGCGACTATAGTAAGACGTTCCGCGGATAACTGGTTAAGATAATCGTCAATGGTTTGACGTAGTTCAAGAGTATTCATAAGTATTCTCAAATTAAAGTGAATCGAGTACAACATTCAGTCAAGACTGAATACCGATAGTATCCCTTCCAGGGAGGCTATCGGTGGTGACTTTCCCAACAGATACCATCCCTGGAAGGGATGGCATCGGGTTCCTACCTATTTTATTACCGTAGCATCAGCCCAGCCGGATTGCACCAAAGAATCTATAATCAATTGTCCACGATTGCCCCAGATAGGATGCCGTTCGAGAGACAATTGATCTGCTAGTAATTCGGCTTCCTCGGCGGCTGTACGTCCTGATTTTTCCGCACGATGCAGTATTTCTAAACAACGTTGGTAAATACCGGTGGCAGTTTGTCGCTGAAGATGAGCCATAATCACCGGGTCATTTTCGATTACGCCATATTGTTCGTTAGCACAATTCACAATTCCCATTCGATTGGCGAGAAAGTCTGGAATGTAGAGGACCCCCTTGGGAAACAGTTTGGCATCTCTTTTGGGGTCTTCCAGTTGATTGTTGGCTGCGCCACACACTACCTTTGCTTGAATCAGTGGGATAGTATTAAGATTCAGAGTGGCACCCAACGCATTAGGTGCTAATACATCTCCTGCCTCCCTCAAAATAGAATTATCTCCTGGTGCCACCAGGCGTAACTCTAACGGTGCCCCAGCATATTGTGTGTTAGCCTTATCCAGTGCTAATGGATTAACATCTGCACCGATGATTTTGGCTGCTCTGCGGTTGAGCAATTCTTTTATTATATGAAAAGACACATTGCCAACGCCCTGTATGACAACAGTTTTGCCCTCTAAACTGCCTAGTCCCAAATATTCGAGAGCGGCTTCCATAGCTACCACGACTCCTGTGGCAGTTAAAATACTGGGGTTACCGCTCCCGCCAAATTCGGCTGGAATACAAGTAGTATGGCGGGTCGTTGAAAACACCTGTGCCATATCGTCAGGCACCGTGCCGGCATCTTCAGCAGTAACATAACATCCTCTCAGACTAGAGATAAAACGCCCATAGTCTTGATAAATCGCTTGGCGTAATTCGGGAGAATGGTAATCTTTCCCGGCCTGTCGCGCAATAACGCCTTTACCTCCTCCCCACCATAAACCCGCTAAGGCACATTTTTGTCCCATGCCACGACTGAGACGTAAACCTTCTCGAATATAGTCTTCTAAGCGGTCGTAATGCCACAAGCGAACCCCACCCGCCGCTTGTCCGCGTAGCGTCAGGTGAATAAAAGCACCGAGTAGATGACCACTGTGACGACCTATCTCAAAAAACATCCCTTGATGTTTCTGATAATCTCTGGTATCTGCTTGTAATGCTTCGACCAGATTTTGTAGCATGGGATGACTGGCCTGTAGTTGTCCAGTCTGGGGATGAGTCACTATAAATGCACGTTCCCGCTGATTTTCGGTCATTGCTTTAATCAAAGTTGCGGGGGGTAATTGCCATAAATTCATTTTTATACCTATTTGGTTTTATTGATTTAGATAGATTTGACAACTTTTCAAAAGTTGTCAAATCTGGCTATCTGAATAGATTTGACAACTTTTCAAAAGTTGTCAAATCTGGCTCGGTTTCGCATAATTCAGTCAAGACTAAATACCGATAGTATCCCTTCCAGGGATGCTATCGGTGGTGATTTCCCTAATCGATACCATTCGCAGGTACGCTTGACAACTCTTTAAAACACGAGGTTCAAGTGGTTTCGTAACTCAACGAGTACAACGGATTGAGGGGATAAACGGATAAATCCAATCCAGTCAAGTATAACGGAGGGGGAAACACGGATTAGTTCAATTGGGTTTATCCGTTTATCCCCTCAATCCGTTGTACTCGTCGCCGCCTTCCCAAATCTGAAGATTTGGACTCCAGCAAATTCATTCATGTTGGCCATCCTACCAGAGCCAACTCGGTAAGTTCTTTGAACTCCTCATCAGTGTCGTAAAGCTCTACATACAGATCAGCCGATTCTCGTAATTTGCTATGCTGTTCTAGTTCCAAAGACAAACGGTTAAGCGCGGTACGTATCACCTCGCTGGGGTCTTGGAAACCATAGAATTGGCATTGTTCTAAAAATTTCATCTGGTATTCTTCCAAACTGACTTGTGTTTGAATCATAGTGAATCTCTTAATAATTATTCCAAGTCACCATTATAGAGGATGCTTACAAGAGAATCAAGAAACCGCTCTTCAGTTTCCAAATTATTCGAGTAAGTTACCGAGAGTAAGTACTGAAGCAGAAATTATGCGGTATTTTCCCTCACCCCCGACCCCTCTCCCAGAGGGCGAGGGGCGAAAGAAAATACCAGAAAATTTTTGCTTCAGTACTTATCCCTCCCAGGGAGGCTATCGGTGGTTCATCAAAGAAACTAAGTTTCTTAAAGAAACTTAGTTTCTAGCAGGAATGAGAAAAATGGTGCGTGGGACGCACCCTACCATTACCGTCCACATGCCGCCAGCGGCATCGCTAATCCTTCCACATCGTCATAACCAATGGCGAAGTTGAACTCTTTGCGTGGTGTACATGTAGCGATTTCATAGGCTTGCAATTCCAATTTCTTATTGTGGTGCGACCCTAATAGCACTAAGCCTTCGGGTAAGATACTGGAAGGTAAGACTTTCACGGCTTCAGTTTTGGGAGGGAGACCGCCGCAGACTTTGTTGACTTTGCCATTGGCGGGTGCGTAACTCCACAATTCCTTGCCTATCACTCCATACAACACTTGGTAGGTGGCATCCCAGGTTAAATCGGCTAATTCCACTGTGGAGGGGAGTTCTAACTTCCCGGTGCCGGTGTCGGTCTCCAAAGTGGCCAGTCCTTGACCTTTGGCCCAGACCCAGAGTTTACCGTGGTCGTCAAACGCCAGTCCACTAATGTCCTCAAAGCCGGTGCTGCCGATGGCACGTAATTCACCGGTGTTGGGGTCGAGTTTGTACAGATGTCCTTTGGGATGTCCAAAGGCATCGTCACCTGAACCCAGGTAAATTTCATTGGTGAAGGGATGAATAGCCATCGCTTCAATATCGCAACCTTTGCAGGTCTCACCTACCTGTTTAACCGTTTGGTCAACCGAGTTGCGAACGAAGAAGATGCTGTCATTGAGGGCTTGGTCTTGCACCCCGCAGAGTAAGCAAGCGGCCGGCAGAGGTTCATTGGGTTTGGCTTCAGCAATGAAGTCTTCTTGCAAGGTCTTTTCACCGTTGCTATCCACGTCTTCCACTGAATAGTGGTAAGTATTCCCCAGCATCGCGGTGCTGTCTTCAAAGGTGTAAGTCGCTCCCCACTTGGCCTCTGGTTGCGCTGAAATCAGGCCTGGGTTGACTTGAATCTTATTGACTAATTCACCGGCGGCGTTTTTCTCCTGACGATAGACATTGAAACCACTATTGCCAAATTCGATAATGGTGGCCCAGGTGAGACGGTTGCTAGATGGAGGTCTTAGATAGTTGTTGTGGTCAGCCTTAAAACTAATTATGGAGTTTCGCGAATTATTCCTGACTCGCTTTGAATCCACCCCCTAATTCCATAAGACGTGACTACTTGAATGAAGCCATTTCTGGTTTCACCAAGTTTCCATAATACTTGAGGACCATTTAAAGATAGAATCATTAACGATCCGGGATTAGGTAGTGAGTAAAGATTAACTGGGAACTCTCCCGGCGGTTCAAATACAATGGTGGAATTATATTGTTGAGACTGGTAATAAATTACAGCTGCACAAAGGACCGAAAGGACTGCCACAGTCAAGAAAGTTGCGATGAGTGGTGATTGTCGATAGTTATTTTGCACATCTTTAAACAAGATGCGTTTTGCTATAATGGTTAGGGAAAATCCTGTAATTATTGAAATAGCTAAACGTGAAAGGTGAATAACCAAAGTGACTTGATTAATCGATTCATATTGGTTTGCTACCTTAAAAATGAAGTTAATTCCTTCTCCCTGCATTCTGGGCAATAAAAAATATAGTGAGTTACTCACTATTATGAATACTACCATGGCATAAAGTAATCGGTTATCTTTAACCCAATATCCCCAGATCAAGATAAAGGCGTTTAATACCAGTGCTCCGATTACCAACTCTGGGGTACACTCAACGGAAATGGCAATTATGCCCAAACCATATACAACCAAGTACATGATTGGTACCTGCTTTCTCAAAGGAAAGGAAAAACATATTCCAAAAACCAGACCCAAGCCAATGTGCAACATGACTAGGAGATTTTTTTCGACTATCCAGGCTTGATATAGACCAAATACCGATGCCCATGAATAAAATAAGTTGGAGGCTATAACAAAAGCTATAACATTTAAAGCGATTTGGTTTGTTCTTTCCTGCTCGCCGACTTCCTTAATTAAGATGGCAGCAGTAACGGTAAACACCAATGGTCCAATTATGTGACCAAAGAAAAACATTTGAAATATCAATGTTCCAAAAATGATAATTATCGAAAATAATCCAACAATATTCATTATTTACTCCTTTTTTCCTGTCATTCATAGTGAAGTATACCAAAGTATACTTGAATTAAAATTACTGGCATTGTTACCAAAGAAATAATAACACCCATCACCGCCGGTGATAGTAGTAAAAAAACCACCTTGGCCGGCTTGTACTAATTGATTGTCCATCAGATAAACCACGGCATTGGCTTGCACCGGCTCTCCAACATCATAGGTGCTATTACCGTTTTGGTCGAGGAAAACACAACCCTCGAAGTTAGCCGCTGGGCTGGTTTGCGCAAAACTCAATGAGACCACTAACACGACTAGCCATAATTTCAACCAATCCGTGACCGTGGGTAAGCTTGTTTTAAACGTGTACATCATTACGGTCTCCTTAAAAGTTAAATGAAGTTAAGTCTGAAATGAAAATTCAGGGGGTTAGCCTGTCTTCGTTAATGTTTGCACCAATAATTACCTCCTCCTAAAATTTGACCCCTGTTCTAAAAACACCAACTAAATCTAATGATTTTTTCTCCTTGGTTACTATACGTTTGTTAGGGTTTTTAAATTAATTTCATAATAAATAGTTGGAGGTTATCTTAATACTTTTAAGATAATTTTGTCAAATTTTATGAACAGTTAACTGGTCACCGCAGAGCCTTATGGTGTCTGGGTTTCCGGCCTATTTTTCGACCACTTTTTAACGAAAAATGGGTTTTGGCAAGATTTTCGCATATACTTTAATAGGTGATACTATGCGGCAAACGGTGGCATAAATTTTAGATAGGTTTTACTTTAATTTGGAATGATTAAATGAAAACTATGAGGAGAAATCTTCAATCATAGTTTATCAATCAAGTTCATCCCAAAATCATTCTCATCATAGTTCAGGCCTTTCACTCAAATTTTAGGACTGCTTCAGAGGAAATAGTATAAATTCAGAAGAATTTCACGGTTTTTGATAACACCTTGATTCTTAATACCTCCATTGGTTTAGAGAGACTACCTGAATTTTACCTGATGATGATTCTTCTGACTTCGTTATAGTTTGGGGGTCTAACTTTAGCTTTTATAAAAGCTCTAACCGTCACAATTTGACACGGGCTAAAGATACCATGAGTCCAAAGCGTAGCTTTGAGCCAAAAAAATATTTGACAATTTTTTGTTAGTCTTGTATAATTTTTAACAGTCACGACTTGACCCGGGCTACCGTGTCAGCCGTGAGAAAAACCGAACCGGAGGCAACGAATTAGTAAGATTGAGAGGATTATTTAAAAGGTTTAATCTGGTCAATCCCTGTATCCGTGTCATTTGCTTCAAAAATTAAAGACGGTGTGCTTAAAACCATCTTTGACCAGCCGTTTTAGCTTGAGATAATAGCTGACACTATCCATCCCCGAAAATTTTTTTGGTCAAGGAGAACCTCAATGACAATTTCACTAGCTATCCCCCAAGCGGTTCCGCCATCCATCCTAACACGTCCCCCACTCATCAAGGAAGACGAGCCAGATTGGGTCGGCGAAGCGGAATATTGAGAAAAATATTATGAAGACTCAGACCATCATTATGAGTGGGACAATGGCTATTTAGAGGAGAAAGGCGTGTCGGATAAACTAACGCTCTTGACTCTGTATTTTTTAAAGGTGGGTATCAAAAATAAAATGCTGAAGTAATCATTTAGGACTACCAGATTTGGAAACACCGTCTTACCTTGACCAGTCTCGTCCAAAGCTGAAGGTTTGGACTCCAACGCGGCTTAACTTAATGGCAGTGCCGCTGGCAGTGGAGGAAAATCAAATAACTTGAACTTCGGGCCCATCCCCAATCCGTATTAGCACCAATCGTAGGGTGCGTTAGGCGCGTCCGTTTGCGCCATAACGCACCATTCTGGAGGATAATCAACCACCAAGAAACCGGTAACGGGAGAATTTACCAAAGGGGCGTCGCGGCACCAAAAATAACCTGTAGATACCAAGAGGTGCGTTACGGCGCCAACCGACGCTTGCTGGCTACTCTACAAAAATATGCTAAAGCGGTAGGTTGTCGGTTGGAAATTAAACTGAAGCCGGTGTAGCCGGACCTCCTTAGATGGGGAGTTGGGAAGCACCGGTTCACGATTATTTGAAATTTTAGAAGAGGTTATCCCCGCTAGGAATCGCCTCTGTCATTTGGGAACATTACTAACCACTGAGGATTACCTTAACCATCCCACTTGCCAACAGGATTATTGATTATGTCTAATCACCTTAAGATTCAATCCTTAGTAGAACGTTTTACCAGTCAATTAGAAACTTACCAACGGCCCAACTACAACGAGACCCAAACTCGCATTGATTTCATCAATCCCTTGTTCATGGCATTAGGCTGGGATGTCAATAACGAGCAAGGTCAGTCGATTACCTATCAGCCCGTAGTGCATGAAGAAGCACTGCGAATCGGTCGTGCCACCAAAATGCCCGACTACAGTTTTCGCGTCGGCGGTATTCGCAAATTCTTTGTCGAAGCCAAAAAACCTGCGGTCAATTTAAAAACCGACCCCGAACCTGCGTTTCAAGTGCGTCGTTACGGTTGGAATGCCAAATTGCCCATTAGTATCGTCACCAATTTTGCCGAATTGGCGGTCTATGATTGTCGCTTGAAACCCAGTAAAAACGATAAAGCCTCTACTGCCAGATTATGGTATTTACGCTATACTGATTATCTGAAGGAATGGGAGAAATTGGTCGAATACTTCTCCTTTGACGCGGTGTGGCATGGTAGTTTAGATAAATACCTGGCCCAACAAGCCACGCCCAAAGGGATTCTCACGGTGGATGCGGCGTTTTTAAAGGAGATGGAAGGATGGCGGGAACGATTAGCACAAAACATCGTGTCACTTAATCCCCATTTGACTTCTCGTCAAATTAATTTTGCCGTGCAACAAACCATTGACCGTATTATCTTTTTAAGGATTTGCGAAGACCGTGGGATTGAAGATTACGGGCGGTTATTGACGCTTACCAATGGTCCCCAAATTTATCCGCGGTTATTTCAACTGTTTCATCAAGCGAACGAACGTTACAATTCGGGACTGTTTCATTTTAAGGCAGAAGCGAAACGTGGGGAGCCGGATAAGTTAACTCCAACGTTGCGAATTGACGATGCGATTTTAACCAAGATTCTCAAAAATCTCTACTACCCTGACAGCCCCTATGAATTCTCGGTGTTCCCGGCCGATATTTTAGGACAAGTTTATGAACAATTTCTAGGTAAAGTGATTCGTCTCACGGAGACTAGAGCAGCCGTGGTCGAGGAGAAACCGGAAGTTAAGAAAGCGGGCGGAGTCTATTACACGCCGACTTATATCGTCGATTATATTGTCAAACAAACCGTCGGGAAGTTAGTGGCCGGTAAAACCGTTGACGAAGTGAGTCACTTAACCATTTTGGATCCCGCTTGTGGTTCCGGCTCCTTTTTATTGGGAGCTTATCAATTCTTACTGTCTTGGCATTTAGAACAATATTTATCCTCCCCAGAGAAGTGGGCAAAGGGTAAGAAACCGCGGTTATACCAGGCGCGGGGAGGTTTCTGGAAATTAACCACCACGGAACGCAAACGGATTTTGTTGAATAATCTGTATGGGGTAGATATTGACCAGCAAGCGGTGGAGGTCACCAAATTATCGTTATTGTTGAAAGTGTTGGAAGATGAACAAAGTGTGATTTCGCAATTGTCACTGTTTCGGGAACGAGTGTTGCCAGATTTAGAGAATAACATCAAGTGTGGTAACTCGCTGATTGGAAATGATTTCTACGCCGGGCAACAACAAGGATTGTTAGATGAAGAGATCTTATATCGAGTCAATGCGTTTGACTGGGAGAAAGGATTTCCGGCCGTGAAGAAGGCTGGAGGGTTTGATGCGGTCATTGGAAATCCACCCTATGTGCGCCAAGAACTGTTAGGAGAAGCCAAATTCTATTTTCAAGACCACTACCAGGTTTCTCATAGCGTGGCTGATTTATATGTCTATTTCATTGAGAAGGGAGTTTCCCTGTTGAAAGAGAACGGACTCTTTGGCATGATTTTGTCCAATAAATGGTTGCGGGCCAACTATGGGAAACCGTTACGACAATGGTTAACACAACGGCGATTAGTCGAACTCACCGATTTTGGCGACCTCCCGGTCTTTTCGCCGGCGACCACTTACCCTTGTATTTTGATGATTCAGAAGAGTGAACCATCGCCCACCATCACCGTCTCCAAGGTTCACACGTTGGCGTTTGAGGAGTTAAGTGAGTATGTGAAACCGCTTCGTTATGAGGTTGCCACCCAAAGTTTGACCACGGAGGGTTGGAGTTTGGCGAATCCTCAGGCACAAGCGTTATTGGAGAAATTGCAACGGGCGGGGGTGCCTTTGGGTGAGTATGTCAAGGGTCAAATCTTTTATGGTATCAAGACGGGACTCAATGACGCTTTTGTGATTGATGTAAAAACACGAGAGAAATTGATTGCCAAGGACCCTAAGAGTGCGGAACTGATTAGGCCGTTTTTGTTGGGAAGAGATATTAAACGGTATCAACCGTTGGTTAGCAATCAGTTCTTGATTTTCACCCGCCGGGGGGTTGAGATTGACCAATATCCTGCCATCAAACAATATCTGCGGCGATTCAAGAAATCGTTAACTCCTAAGCCTCAGCATTGGCAGGGAGAGACTTGGGCCGGACGGAAACCTGGAAGTTATCAGTGGTATGAAATTCAAGATGCTGTTGACTATTACCAGGAATTTGAGAAACCCAAGATTATCTATTTGGTTTTCCAAGTGAAACCGGCGTTTACTTATGATGACACGGGAACGTATGGAAATAACGCCACCTGGATAATTCCTGGCAAAGACCACTATTTGCTTGGAATCCTCAATTCAAAACTGGGATGGTTTTTAATTTCTCACTACTGCACCCAGATTCAAAATGGGTATCAACTCATCTTTAAATATTTGGGGCGAATTCCCATTAAACGGCTTGACTTCCAGAATTCCGCTGACAAAGCCAAACATGACCGAATCGTCCTCATGGTCACTCAAATCATCGACTTGAACAAACGTTTGGCCACCGCTTTGGATACTCATAGCAAAACGGTGTTGAAACGACAAATTGAAGCGGTGGATGATGAGATTGACAAAGTGGTGTATGGGGTGTATGATTTGACGGCAGAGGAGATCGAGATAGTGGAGAAACATTAGTTTTCAGTTTCTTCAATCAGTCTCACTACTCCAATGATACAAAAATCGGTACGTAAACTAATTGAGGCACAGGGTTATGAAATGCCAGTGCTGTGTACCCCTGAACAACTCTTTCTAGGAGGAGAATAATCATGACCGACGACGATCCTATCATAGCGGAACTGAGAAAGTTTCGCGAAGACTATGCAGCAAAATTCAATTATGATATTGCCGCAATGTGTAACGATTTAAGGGCCTCCGAACAACGTAATGGTCATCAGACGGTTTCGTTGTCGCCGAAACCATATCTATCACCTTCTCAATTTTTTTACGATGAAGAAAATCGTAGTGGTAATTAACTATTAGAACCGGGGAATGGTAGGAAATTCATTATTTAACCAGTAACATACTATCTTAAATGAATTTATGACTGGGAATATTTCACCATTTCCGAGGGTGGTGACTGACTAGATTACCTACGACCATCTATTACCTCTGGTCACTCAAATGCTAGACTTGAATAAGCGTTTGGCCACCGCTATGGAGATGGTGTTGACACAGTAGATTACTGCCAATGTATCGGTATTAATGCTTTTCCCTCTTTAGTCCAGTGAGGTTCCACTCTATGAAAACCTTCCTGGTCTAAAGAAGGGTTATGTTCTGTCACGATAATTTGTAAATTTGGTGTCAACTCGTTGCAAACTTTTACCACCAACTCCAACATACGCTTAATTTTAACAGAATCAGCATCTTCTTGTTTGGAACGATCCAAATAGCCTTGAATTGGCTGGTCTAATATCAAAAAATGAGGAACTGGTCGTTGGGCCAAAATAAAGTGTTTGTGCAATGCCAATAATGCGACTAAGTGACATCCTAGCCAATTTAGCCCTCCCCCCATAGATTTCATCAGAATAGGCACTCTTCCGCGGATACTGTCACTGACTGATACAGTTAGCTTGGTTTGGTCAAAACGGTAAATTCCCTGGTATTCCAAGCTAAGGTCCTTGGCCCATGAAGTCATGTCTTTAGAAATGTTATCTAATATGGAGTTGAAAACGCCACTGATGTCTTCCAATTGTGCTTGTTCAGATTTAATAATCTTTTCCAGAGTTGCAATTTCATGGTGCAAATTAGAGTTCTTGCCAGTAATTTGAGTCACTTCCAAATATTCTTTTATTCTTCCCACTATCATACTGGATTGACGATCTTGTTCCATCATCCTTTTAACCAAACTGTCTTTTTGCTTTTTCTCCCTTAAAACCTTTCCCAAAGCCTCGGTCTTCTCTTTAAGTTTTGCCCTGATAGCTTCACGTTCTTGCTTCAAATTGTCCACCACTGTATTTAAGTTAGCGGTTTCATGCCCGACTACTGTCAGGTTTTGTTCCAATTGTTTGAGTGCATGTCGCATAGAGGAAATACGTGGAATAGGATGCGACAAGGATGAAGAACACAGTGGACATATTTTTTGAAACAGATCATCCACTTGGGAGTCTTCAAATAGTTGAATGGATTCTAATCGCATGCGGTGGTCACTGGCTGTCACTGAATAACCTGTAGCATCCTTGACAAAAGATTCCACCGAGTTAATCTCTTGGAATTTTTCTTCAAGTTCGGCCCTGAGTTGAGTTAATTCAGTCCGCAACTGAGGTTCAAGGTCGTCACTGACAGGGGGATATTCACTGACCTGCCAATCTCGACAGACTTGTTCCAAAACTGGTCTGATTTGGTCTGCGTTCGCAACCAATAAATTTTTATCCACTAAGCCAAGCTGTTGACATTCAATCAAGAGGTTATTCGCTTTTCCCTCTTTGTATTCCAACAGGTCTTTCTCCTTCCGTCGTTGAATTTTGAGGCGATTTAATTCTTCCTGTTTTTGCTTCAAGCCATATTTCAGTTGCAAATCGTCCTCTTGTTCAGCACCTAAAAAATAGGTCAAGGTGTCCTTAATTTTGTCGATAGAGTCGCTTTGTTTATAAAACAACACTTCATTGTTGGCAATAATATTTTTCTTTTGAAACAAATAAAATCTGACATATTCAATCGTCGTTTTCAACTCTTCCGCTTTTGAGGACTCTAAATTGGATAAATTTAAAGAATTTCTCAGTAACCGAGACAGTTGGTCTATAACATCATAGTCACTGGAATTGATAACCAATTGAGAAATTGAAGGGATAGACACTACGTTACCTGCCATATAATAGGCTTGGTATTGACGATTTGAATTTTTTGCAGGTGCCGGTTTTGCCACCAAGGCTTGTTTATCCCCAACTTGATATAGTACCGCATACCAGGCAGTCACTTCTCTGATTACACCAGTAGGAACTTCAAATTCTGAACGTCCCATGCAATAGTCAATAATGGGAATAATTGCCGATTTGCCGGTATTGGAATCACCGGTAATGAGGTTCACCACCCCAAGTTTAAAATCAATTTGGCGAATCTCACCCTGTTGATTATATAAGAGGATAGATTTAATCTGCATACTCATGGACGAATTCCTAAACTTCTATAGATAGTTTCTACATTACCCAGAAAGGTAAACCATTTTCCTAAAAACTTAGCTTTTTCTCTCCCACTCGCAACCATTGAATCTATTGGCCAATCAAATTTTTTCAACCCCTTTCTCACGACTAAGTTCCCCTGTTCATTAATCTCAATCACGCCTTTTTGCATAGCAAACATGATTGACTCCTTCGTGTAAGGAATCAGTTGAGATACTTTTCGAGAAAAGTTAATGTGAACTTCGGGGTGGTTTCTTAGCCATTCACACAAGCTAGTGTGTTCCTTGTCAGGCAAACTTTCTCTCATTTTTGTATAAAATACCAAGGGCAAAACCAGAACGGCTAACGCAAGAGGCATCCCACTATTCCTATTGTTCTCAAAAGCGGAGATGGCCTCATAAAGCAATAACGTATTATATGCCGGGTTTAACCCATAAGCAATTTCAAAGGGACGTTGTTCCCATTCTCGCAGAGTCATCATTAGATTCTTCCTGTGTTAACTTTTCTTTGAACTTAGGATGCCAATAAACTTTGGGTAAGTCATCAGATTTCTTTGCCGGTTTTTGGTCAGCCAAAATGTGGTAACTACCACGTATAATATATTTTTCAGTTACTTTGGGGCGTATGCGAATATCAACTTCAGATACAGCATTATATATCTTTTGCCCAAGTTCTTTTAGTTCTAACTCTCTTGCTGCCTCAAGAAGGTACCCTTTAGACTCAAACTCATCCTGAAATCTATCTGACTTATCACGCCATTCCAGCACAAGTTTATCTTCGTAATGAGTAATCTCTTCTACTCGCAAGAGATATTCTTTCAACCACGTATCTCTATGTGCACAGGCTTTGAAATAATCTTGCTTTGCCGATTCCAGGCGTCGTTTGTAACCTATTTCTTTCAGTTGCTGAACAAACTGATAATCATTTATATTTTCTGGTAATTTTAAGTTCAGATTATCAAACAGTGGTAACGAATCTTCTGTATATTGGTCTCTTAGTTTCTGTATCTTTTGATACAATTCCTGGTAGGTAATTACTTTAGATTCACTCTGGAGTTGTTTAACCACTCTTTTAAACCACCAACCATCCAAGTCACTAAAAAACATATCTATATGTTGTTTACGCACAATCAAACATAAAAGGTCTTTTATTTCCTGTTCTAATTCACCAATCTTAGGAGACAATTCCAAAATTCGGATAGCGCTTACCAACGCCATTTGTTGTGCCTCGGTTAATGCTAGAAATGCTTCAAAGGCCGTTTTTTTATCTTTTGCTTCAGAGGAGGCCGCAAAATCTTTCATTGCTTGAATTGCCCGACTAGGATTTCTTAAGTTATCTGGGCGCAACCAACTCATTATGGAACCTTCAGAAACTCTGGAAGTGATAATCAAGGTCAAAATGATGTCAGGTGGACGAATTTTCCCTTTTGCCAAATGAGTACTCCAAATACGAATAGTTTTCCAAAACTCGTTACTGCTATTGGTTAGCTTTTTATTCGTATCTTTTATATGCTTGATTTGTAACAATTCATAAAGTTTTGTTTCGGTATAAACAGTAATATCATCTAAGCCCTCTATCTGAACAGAAAATTGCGTTTCCGGTCGTGCATGTTTTCCAGTTTCTAATAACAAATATAGCGCATAACGCACTTGATAAAAGTATCCAAGTAGTGAATCAGATGCCGAAAAATCAGACATTTATATAATACCTCCGTTAGGTTTGGAATCAATTACCAGTATCTTAATATGAATAATTATCTAAGTTATCAAATTTTTCCATCAATGTCAAGTCAATCATTGTTTTGGTGGCTAGGGGAGTGCTATGATAAATCACATTGTTTTGATTACCCAATTCTCTGATTTTTAGAGAGACGATAATTTTTAGTTGTAACTAGACTGGGTAATTTAATATAATAACTTTTAAAATTAACTATTCATTGTCACTAGAATAATTCTTTATGTCCAACGCCATCAATCTTGAAACTTTAGTACACCGATTTACCAGCCAGTTAGAAACTTATCACCAGGCTAACTATAACGAGACTCAAACTCGTATTGAATTTATCAATCCGTTGTTTGTGGCGTTAGGCTGGGATGTGAATAATGAACAAGGCCAGCTTGCCACCTCTCGGTCCGTCGTGCATGAAGACACGCTGAGAGTCGGTCGTGCCACCAAGATGCCCGACTACAGTTTTCGCGTCGGCGGTATTCGCAAATTCTTTGTCGAAGCCA
>DZAL01000258.1 GCA_022729575.1 Thiomargarita sp. | reverse complement strand
TGGACTCCAACGCCGTAACTTTAGCTTAACTTAATGGCATTGCGGCTAAAGCCTCACTGCCATTAAGTTAAAGAATCCCCCGGTCTGGTTTTAACCTTGAAGGTCTGGTTTTAGACCTTCAAGGTTTCTTTGGCCGGCTTAACTTAATGGCATTGCGGCTAAAGCCTCTACTCCAAGCGACCGCTACTTCTATCGACCTCTACTCGAAGCGGCCTCTACTTTAATTCCTCCATTAACATAGGTGTAGCATACTAAGGTTTACACATCTACCTGAATACCACTATATCATATCGAATAAGGATTTTGAAAATGCACAAAATTACATTAAAAATTTTGGTAATCATAAAGTTAAGATAGATGTTAAAGACCAAGATGAACCATTAGTATTAGATAGCCGATATAAAATACCATTGGTGGTAACGCTAATATTGGTGGTAACCTTCGCAGGTTTTTCAATAAAATCTACGCGCATTATCACTATTAAATGCAAGACTATCAAAATACCTCACTGAGGGTTGATAAAATTACTGGCACTTGACAAATGCAATTAAATGCAATAAAGTACCCTCAAGCAGATTTCCCAACTCTGGAAAATTTGGAAAATCTGGCTAAATAGTTTCGAGAACAATTGCACGATTTCTCGAAAATAATATTATTGCTGGTGCCAGACCATCCTGACTTAACCTGGCACCACCGTAGAGCATGAGGATTACCGTTTTCGTTTTAAACGAAAGCATCCTCTTTCTGGTTTCTGGAATCTAAGAAATGGAAATGGAGATTAAAAGAAGTCCATACTATCTCTACTTAATTAGTGCAAACCACCCAGAGACTAGGTTTTTTGAAAAAACTTAGTATCTGAAACTTCAGTCGTTTATTCAGAAATTTAAGTCTTTTCAAAAAACTTAGTTTCTACTCTATACACTCCAGTAGTGAAGTAAACATCCTAAAATTAGGAAGTTACGCCAAACTGGCCATCTAGTTCAACATGGTAAGCCAGTTATTAAAACTCACCAACGGTACGACCGTTTAACACGGTGGGCCAGTTGCTGGAATCAGAGCGTAATCCTATTGATTTCACTACTTAATTAACCAATGGTGAAGAGCAACCCTCAACTAACACCCGCCAAATTCTTAACGGCGCGTGTTTTGATTGTATTAAAAAAGGAACACTTGTGACGTTTGAAAATTTAAATCTAAAGCCTGTACTGCTCAAAGCTATCCAACAATGTGGCTACTTAACCCCTACTCCCATTCAAATTGAAACCATCCCCAAAATTTTGGATGGTCACGATGTGATTGCCTCAGCGAATACGGGTACCGGTAAAACCGCCAGCTTTGTACTGCCCGCTTTACAAAATCTCCTCACACCCAGCTTGGACAAGAAAAAAGCTCCCTCTAAGGGTCAACCGTCCGTATTGATTTTGACCCCAACCCGAGAATTGGCTAATCAAGTCAGTCAAGCGATTCGTAACTATGGCCGTTTTGTCCGCTTTCAAAGCGTAACTCTGTTTGGTGGGATGCCTTATGGTCCTCAACTAAAAAGCCTGTCCCGCCATCTGGACATTGTGGTCGCCACCCCAGGTCGCCTTATTGACCTCCTCGACCGTGGCAATATCGACCTGTCAGCCGTCAAAATGCTCGTCCTCGACGAAGCCGACCGAATGCTCGACATGGGGTTTATTGATGAAGTTAACAAAATTGCCGACCTCACCCCCACGGATCGGCAAACTTTATTTTTCACCGCTACTTGGGATAATACTTTAGCCGCGTTAGCCAGACGTTTGCTTAAAGATCCACAACGGATCCAAATTGAAACTCAACATACCCAAGTGAATATAGCGCAACATTTACACCTGGCTGACGACTTTGCGCATAAGAAAAATTTACTTCAACATCTTATTCAAGATGTCCAACTGAAACAAGCGATTATCTTTTCCGCCACGAAACAAGGTGCCGATTCGTTAGCTCAAGAGTTGATTGCTCAAGGGTATTCCGCCGCCGCCTTACATGGTGACATGAAACAAGCCTTGCGTAATCGCACGCTAATGAATTTACGCCAAGGCAAACTGCGTTTA
Source organism: Thiomargarita sp. (assembly GCA_022729575.1). Taxonomy (GTDB): domain Bacteria; phylum Pseudomonadota; class Gammaproteobacteria; order Beggiatoales; family Beggiatoaceae; genus JAABRD01. The sequence goes on along the minus strand of DZAL01000258.1, from coordinate 5,875 downwards.
TTAGTCGCCACCGATGTTGCCGCCCGAGGCATTGATGTTACCAGCATCAGTCATGTGATTAATTTTGACTTTCCCAAGTTTGCGGAAGACTACGTACACCGCATTGGTCGCACCGGTCGTGCCGGGGCCCCAGGTACCGCTATCTCTTTCATCCTCCCAGACGACCTACCTCATCTGGATCGATTGGAACGCTATACCGGTACCCCTCTGCTACCAGAAATCATTCCTGGCTTAGAGCCAACCCGTCCATTACATGTTAGACGGATGTCTGGTAAGAAGAAAAATCTATCGCGGGCGCCTGCCAATGCACCGGGACGACGCAGTTTTTATAGTGCGCCCAAATCGCGCCAACGTTACCAGCAACCTACACCACATCATCAACACAGCGGTAGAACGACTTCTAATTTTAAAAAGGCTTCTACTACTTAACGAAACTAGATTTTCCATGATCCCAGATTGGAAAATCTAAACTTCAACTAGACCAGATTTTCCAAATCTTTAAAATTTGGAAAATCTACCGTTATAGATTTATGAAAAGCGAAATCGCCAAAACTGAATATTTTCGATTAGGGCAAATGACCCTCCTCTGTCTAATCACCCTGAAAAATGGTTACGAAATACTTGGGGCCGCCACTAAACCCATGACCACGCCAGATGAAGAAGAGGAGGTTCGAGGAATTGCTTATCAAAGAGCGATTTACCGCCTCATCGAATTAGAATCTCACCCGGCGGCCCCCACGATACTGGCCCCTACCGTTGGTTGGACTCCTGCGGTTACTTTTTAGACGCGAAATTTGACAACTTTTTGAAAGTTGTCAAATTTGATTCAGGTCGAAATCAGGTCGAAAGTTGACAACTTTTTGAAAGTTGTCAACTTTGATTCAGGTCGAAATCAGGTCGAAAGTTGACAACTTTTCGAAAGTTGTCAAATTTGATTCAGGTCGAAATCAGGTCGAAAGTTGACAACTTTTCGAAAGTTGTCAAATTTGATTCAGGTCGAAATCAGGTCGAAATTTGACAACTTTTCGAAAGTTGTCAAATTTAATCCATCGAAAGTTGACAACTTTTCGAAAGTTGTCAAATTTGATTCAGGTCGAAATTTGACAACTTTTCGAAAGTTGTCAAATTTAATCCATCGAAATTTGACAACTTTTCGAAAGTTGTCAAATTTAATCCATCGAAATTTGACAACTTTTCGAAAGTTGTCAAATTTAATCCCTCGAAATTTGACAACTTTTCGAAAGTTGTCAAATTTAATCCCTCGAAATTTGACAACTTTTTGAAAGTTGTCAAATTTAATCCCTCGAAATTTGACAACTTTTCGAAAGTTGTCAAATTTAATCCCTCGAAATTTGACAACTTTTTGAAAGTTGTCAAATTTAACCCTGATTTAAAGCTTATTATGCGACCCATCACACCGTGACATATTTTTGGAATGTTTACAGCCACATAAGGCCACCTTCGACTTCTCCTGAATTTCCACCTTCACCGGTGAAAATCCACTATCCGCATGAGAGCCATCGCAAAACGGTTGCGACTTCGCCTTACCACAAGCACACCACCAATAAACTCCTGGCTCCAACTCAAGTACATAAGGAGACTTTTGTGCAATCACTGGATTTGTCATAATTAATCCTCTATTGGTTGATTAAAATTATAAATTTTCGATAGTCCCTCCAAATTAATAGAGGTCTTAAACTCTAATGAGTTATCCAGGCTCAAAGTTTCCTAAACCTCAAAGGTTTAGGAAACTTAGCACCTGTTCACTTCTTCCTTTCCCACAACCCAGACCTTCCCCCGGCCTTCATTTTCAAACGCACTTTATCGATACACATCCCACGGTCCACGGCTTTACACATATCATAAATCGTCAACAACGCCACCTGCACCGCCATCAACGCCTCCATTTCTACCCCCGTCGGCCCCGTCGTTTTCACCGTCGCTTCAGCATTTACCATACTTTGCTCCGGCCACGGAGTCAATTCAACACTCACCTGCGTTAACTGCAAAGGATGACATAACGGAATTAAATCACTGGTTTTCTTAGCCGCCATAATCCCCGCAATTCGCGCCACCCCCAACACATCTCCTTTTTTATGTCCCCCTGTCATAATTAAACTTAAAGTTTGTGCCGAGCAAATAATCACACCCTCGGCCACCGCCACCCGCTCCGTGCTAGATTTTCCGCCCACATCCACCATCTGGGCTTCACCCGCTTGATTGAAATGAGTTAATTCATTCATAAAATTCTCCTCGTAACTCACCTTACCACCCCCAACCCCTCCTTGGTAAGGAGGGGAGTACGCATTACCGGCACCGTCAGGATACCCCCCTCCTTACCAAGGAGGGGTTGGGGGTGGTGGTGTTAACCGTGCGTAAGGTGAACTCATAAATCTGATGAATGTACCATTTTTTTAAATGCTACACTCTTACACAATAACTACTCTTGGCCAATAAAAAAATTAAGTGTATAATAATTAAACTCAATCATCTATTAAACTCAATCTTATTATCTACTACTTCCACAACTTTAATCAAGTCTGTTAAACTGATTTTATGATTACACTACGCAACCTTTCATTACAACGCGGTACCAAATTACTCTTTCAAGAGGTCAATTTGATGCTATACATTGGGCAAAAAATTGGTTTTATTGGCGCTAATGGTAGCGGGAAATCCAGTTTATTTGCACTTTTACGCGGAGAATTATACGCCGATAGCGGCACTGTCGACTTACCCACACAATGGACCATTGCCCACGTACTTCAAGAAATACCGACCACCTCCCGCCCTGCCATTGAATACGTACTAGATGGCGATTCGGAATTACGCCACATTGAGGAAACACTAGCGGCGGCCAGGCAAGCTCAAGATGGAATGTTAGAAGCCCAATGTCATGACCAATTAGAGGTGATTGACGGCTATTCGGCCCGGGCCCGCGCCGCCCAATTATTACATGGACTCGGCTTTAGCAATCAAGAATTAGAACAACCCGTTAACCAATTCTCTGGCGGTTGGCGAATGCGTCTCAATTTAGCGCGGACCCTGATTTGTCGCTCTGACATCCTACTTTTAGACGAGCCTACCAACCACTTAGACTTAGATGCCGTGCTCTGGTTTGAACAATGGTTAAAACGCTATCCCGGCACCCTCTTGCTCATCTCCCATGACCGCGAATTTTTAGACAATGTGGTCAACACCATTGCCTACCTCTCACAACAAAAAATCACTTTATATACCGGCAACTATGAATCGTTTGAACAACAACGGGCCGCGCAATTAGAATTGCAACAATCCGCTTACAAACAACAACAACAATATCTGACCCAAGTGCAAAGTTTTATCGACCGTTTTCGTTATAAAGCCACGAAAGCCAAACAAGCCCAAAGTCGAATGAAAGCACTGGAGAAATTGCAACGGATAGCCCCAGCGTATATAGATTCCAAATTTCAATTTAGTTTCAAACCCCCAGTGAGCATTCCTCATCAATTAATTCAACTGGAAAAAATCAGTATCGGTTATCACCAGCAACCTATTTTGGAACAAGTGAATCTGATTTTACGCCCCGGGGCCCGCTGGGGACTGCTGGGACCCAATGGTGCTGGAAAATCTACTTTAATCAAAGTCTTAGCAGGTATGTTAGCGCCACTGCAAGGACAATGTATTTGGGGTGAACAATTACAAATCGGCTATTTTGCACAACATCAGTTAGAACAACTTTGTAGCACCGACAGTCCGTTAGAACATTTACAACACCTAGACCCGCAAGCCTCGGAGCAGGCATTACGCAATTTTTTAGGCGGCTTTGGTTTTATCGGCGAGATGGCCACCTCGACCATCGCTCACTGCTCTGGCGGCGAAAAAGCCCGATTAGTCTTAGCCTTGCTAGTCTGGCAACGTCCCAATGTGCTCCTATTAGATGAACCCACCAACCATTTAGATTTAGACATGCGTCAAGCGTTAACCCTCGCTTTACAAGAATATGAAGGCGCCTTAGTCATTGTCTCCCATGACCGCCATTTATTACGCATGACCACCGACCAACTATTTTTAGTCGCCCAAGGCCGAGTAAAAAACTTTGCCGGTGATTTGGAAGACTACCGCCAATGGTTGTTAGAACAACGCAAAATGTTGGTTAACCCCACCGCCTCTCAATCTCAAGGTTCAACTAAAGCTGAGAAAAAACGTCTGGACACTCAACAACGTGAACAACGTCGCCCGTTACAAAATCGACTGAAACAAATTGAACAAGAATTAGAGAAACTCACGGCGGAAAAGACCGCGATTGAAACTTGGTTAGCGGATCCCAATATTTATGGCGATAATCAACGAGTGCAAGAATATATTCAACGACAAGGCCTGGTGGTCACACGATTACAACAAGTTGAAGACCAATGGCTAGAAATTTCCGAAGATTTGGCCGCAGTTGGCGTTTATAACTAAATGAATTTAATTGACAAATAGCGAGCGTAGAGCGTAGGGTGCGTTAGGCGCGTCTTTTTGCGCCGTAACGCACCATTTCTGGTAATTTGGTGGACAGTTTACATGAAGGTGCGTTACGCTAAGGTGCGTTACGCTATCGCTAACGCACCCTACGTTACTTATATGTGAAGGTGCGTTACGCTATCGCTAACGCACCCTACGTTACTCCATTTTACCAGAAAACATGATGTTGTACACAAAGTTAAGATTAATTACTTGCATTTTGGGTCAAAAGTAGCTATCATAAGAATGACGGATTTACGCAGTGAAGTTTGTAACTATTTCGATTTTATAAAAGCCGATTGGTACCATATAGTAATATTCATCCACTGTTGTACTTGAGCTCTGAGGGATAACCCCCCTCGAAGGGGTGTTATCCCTACTGGCCAAACTCATTATGGGACAACTAGATAAGGATATTACTATACACGAAATTGTATTTATTTATAACTCGAGGTTAAAGTTTTTGGTTAGGCGTGCCAATCCCTACGAATCGGTAACCTTCTCTCTGGAGCGCAATAAGAATTATTGCGAATCGTGGTGCAATAATCCTTATTGCACTCCAGAGGCTAGGAGGAATCTTACTTTAAAAACTTGAACCTCGAGTGGCGATGCGGAAATTAAGTGCCATGGGGAATTATGAAGCCGCGCAAGAGTCTATTGATGCGATTTCAAAGATAAAATGGTTATCAAGTAGGTAATTATCTTTAAAAGATACTGGCCTACCACTTGAAGTCAATTTAAGTTAAGATAGGTGAAACGATGAATTACTTAACACGTCCTTTAGATTTAACGAGTCAACTGATGAACTTTGGTAACCGACGCAACCTCGAGGCCAACTCTAAGGTTAGCCCAGTACCCAGTGCGAGTGCCATTCGTCAATGGGGAGTCAAGGCCCAAGAAAATTTAGCCCGCCACCAGCAAACTGGGGAATTGCCAAAGAACATGTTTCTATTTGATTAACGAGTGTCCATGAGTGCCCATGTTAAAAGTCTCTCGTGAAATCAAGGAATTTCAAGAATATGAGAAACTTATAGAGGGTTTTCGACAACCTCTGAGAGGCCAAACACCTGACTTTTTAGGCAGAGATGTGGCGTATAATCATCCCAATACGCCACCTACGGTGAAGCAGTTTTTACGTCATATTCACCTCTGTGTACCCTTGGATGAACATCCGCCATAGTGGAAAAGGTTAACTGACATATTTAGGCGCACCAACCCCAAAGAGGCACCTGAAAAAGATTATGCCTTGGTTTATTGTTATGATGACTTGCAAGATATTTATTATCTGTTGACGATCATAGGTCCCAATGCCCATAATCATGCTAAATGGATATCTTAAGTACCGAAGCAGAAATTTTCTCCTATTTTCTTTCGCCCCTCTCCCTTTGGG
>DZAL01000257.1 GCA_022729575.1 Thiomargarita sp. | reverse complement strand
CGGCTGAAGCCTCTACTCCAGTGGTGCCGTTAATACCGGCTGAAGCCTCTACTCCAGTGGTGCCGTTAATACCGGCTGAAGCCTCTACTCCGGCGGTTGAAGCTTCTACTCCGGTGGTGCCGTTGATTCCGATTGCCGCACTGATACTTGGTGGTGCTTCTTCCTCCTGCGAGACCACCGGCACGATTAATCAAGTCTGCAACTATGGCGGTCGTCCCGTAACTGAGTTAGATATTCAAACTCAGGGCATGGTCTCCAATGGAGTTTTATCCAACACCTTGGTTAATATTGGTTGGGTGTCGAACTTCACCATTACTATTAAAGGTAAATTGACTGGTGGTGTGGTGACTGGTTACATCAAAAATTTCGGGGTGATGCTCGACTTTGACTTTAAAGGCATGTCCATTATTGGCGGCACTTTGGGCGGCGTGATTACTAATACCAGCAAAGTGGGTGGTTTCTTCCAAGATGTCACCTTGTTGGCCGGGACCAAGATTACTGGTGGCACTTTGAAAGGCACTATCAAGGGAGATAAGAAGTCTCCCGCAGTGTTGGAAAAGGTGCGAATCAAGAAGGGCAGTAAATTGTCTGGTGTAAAACTAGGGAAGGACGTGAAATTGGAGAAAGGAGTGGTGGTGGAATAAGTCTTGTAGGGTGGGCAACGGTTTTATCGTTGCCCACCACTATCGACCGTGCTGATAACAGGTGGGCAAACCAAAGGACGTTTGCCCACCCTACACTGACTAACACCAAACCGCAGATTTGACAACTTTTCGAAAGTTGTCAAATCTAACATCAAACCGCAGATTTGACAACTTTTCGAAAGTTGTCAAATCTAACACCAAACCGCAGATTTGACAACTTTTCGAAAGTTGTCAAATCTAACATCAAACCGCAGATTTGACAACTTTTCGAAAGTTGTCAAATCTAAAACCAAACCGCAGATTTGACAACTTTTCGAAAGTTGTCAAATCTAACATCAAACCGCAGATTTGACAACTTTTCGAAAGTTGTCAAATCTAACACCAAACCGCAGATTTGACAACTTTTCGAAAGTTGTCAAATCTAACACCAAACCGCAGATTTGACAACTTTTTGAAAGTTGTCAAATCTAAAACCAAACCGCAGATTTGACAACTTTTTGAAAGTTGTCAAATCTAAAACCAAACCGCAGATTTGACAACTTTTCGAAAGTTGTCAAATCTAACACCAAACCGCAGATTTGACAACTTTTCGAAAGTTGTCAAATCTAAAACCAAACCGCAGATTTGACAACTTTTCGAAAGTTGTCAAATCTAAAACCAAACCGCAGATTTGACAACTTTTCGAAAGTTGTCAAATCTAAAACCAAACCAAAGCTGACTCAATGGCATTGGGGCCGGGGGTGAGTTAACCGTGCATAAGGTAAGTTAATTTGATATTACAGGTAATATTATAAGGATAATTTTTCGCCGCACTTCAATAAAATCAAGCTATTTATTTGTTATTACTAAAAAATAAAATAAATTGAAATTTTTTTGAAAAAACACTGTACATTTCTTTAAAACTGGTTTATGCTATCTACATATTATTAATTTTTAAAAGTTGTTAACGAGTTGACCTTGTTTTTTACAGAATTTTCCATTTTTAATCATAAAGTTGTAGGTTATGGTGACCATCCAGCCACCATGAGCCGCGGCCGGTTAAAACTAATCATTCTACTCTATTCAAGTATGCGTGGAGTCGGTTGCCATGCACTATGGTTGGTTATTTGTATTATGGACGTACTCCAGTCAGTATCCTCCCTTCTCCAATTTGACTCCCCCAATCGTTATCATTTTCTCTTGATAAGAAGTAGTGTGCATCGTCTCCCTGGCAATGGCAAGCGTAAGTGCTTGTCGTTAGCTATGTCGTCGAGGTAGTTAATGGTTCATTTAGTTGACCGCAACTATCACCGACGAAACGGGTGTGTATGGTCTCCGTGGCACCAATCCTCAATTTTGTTATCCACTCGATGACAAAATTCAGGATAACCATAAACTAGCGTGGGCTAGATGTAGGCGTTGAAGTAATAACAATTATATTGATTATAATGAGTTGTTATTTCAATATTTTTAGAAGTTTCCTGCAAACACCGCAGGTTCAGATTGAAATTAATGAGGTAAACGGGTATGCAAATAGGCACCGTCAAATGGTTCAATGAGTCCAGAGGATTCGGTTTTATTTCTCCTACTGACGGAGGCAGAGATGTCTTCGTGCATTTTTCCACTATTCAACAAGAAGGTTTTAAAACTTTGGCTGAAGGGCAAAAGGTTGAATACGAATCTATCATTGGGCCTAAAGGGCCGCAAGCAACGACTTGTATACCACTTTAAATAGGTAGTATCACAAACAAAAAGATTTTCCAAATCTCCAAGTTAAGATTTGGAAAATCTCCCGTTTAAAACCGTTCTAATTCGGCAAATCGTAATTGTCCTTGATGAACGTGCATGGCACCAAATTCGGTACAACGATGTAAAGTAGGAATAGCTTTTAGCGGATTAAGTATTCCGTTGGGGTCAAACGCTGCTTTAACCGCATGAAATTGAGAAAGTTCGGCTGAATTAAACTGAACACACATCTGATTGATTTTTTCTATTCCCACCCCATGCTCACCCGTAATAGTCCCCCCTACTTCCACACACAATTCTAAAATTTTTCCGCCAAATTCCTCCGCTCGTTTCAATTCATCGGCATGATTAGCATCAAATAAAATCAACGGGTGTAAATTACCATCACCGGCATGAAACACATTGGCCACTGCTAATCCGTATTCTTTAGAAAGTTCACTGATACGTTGCAACACCGTCGCTAAATGTTTACGCGGTATAGTGCCATCCATGCAATAATAATCCGGTGAAAGACGTCCCACGGCGGGGAAAGCCGATTTACGGCCGGCCCAAAATTTTAAACGTTGTTGCTCATTTTCGGCTAACCGAATTTCTTGGGCTCCAGCTTGTGCCAATAACTTCGTTACCTTTGTTACCTGTTGCGCTACGGCTGCGGCATGACCATCGACTTCACATAATAAAATCGCTGCCGCCGTCACCGGATAACCCACTTTCACAAAATCTTCGGCGGCCCGAATCGCGGCATTATCCATCATTTCTAATCCGGCCGGAATTACCCCGGCGGCAATAATCTCAGTCACTGCTTGGCCGGCCGCGAGCACGCTATCAAAGGCTGCTAAGAGCACCTGTACTTGCTCCGGTTTAGGTAAAAGTTTCACCGTCACTTCCATCACGAGACCTAATAGTCCTTCGGACCCAGTGAGCAAGGCCAGCAAATCATAACCGGGGGAATCGAAGGCTTGACTGCCGATGGTTAACCACTCACCGTCAATGGTTAACAGTTTCAATTCCAAAATGTTATGCACGGTAAGACCATATTTAAGACAATGTACACCGCCAGAATTTTCGGCGACATTGCCCCCAATGGTACAAGCTACTTGAGAAGACGGGTCTGGTGCATAATATAAACCATAAACGGCCGCGGCTTGAGAAATCGCTAAATTTCGCACCCCCGGCTCCACTCGTGCGGTCCGACTCCGCGGATCCAACTGTAAAATGCGATTAAATTTGGCTAAACTCAGTAAGATACCCTCTTTATGCGGTAACGCGCCACCAGATAAGCCAGTGCCGGCACCACGAGGGACTAAGGGTATGTGATGAGTGCGACAAAATTCTAATACCTGTTTGACCTCGGCGAGCGTGTTAGGTAAGACTACCGCCCCTGGTCGTTGTGTGCATACCGATAAGCCATCACATTCATAAGGGCGCATTGCTTCATCGGAGAGCAGGACCGATTCTGGCGGCAACCAGCGATAAAGTTGTTTGAACATTATATTGATGGTCGAAAGTTGATGAAATACTGGCAAACTGGTAGGGTGACGACGCGGTCAGGACTGGCAGTCCTCAAAGGACTGCCAGTCCTAGGTTCTCACCCACTTTTCAACATTGCCAGAATTTCTATTTATTCCCCGCTGGTCATAACTTCAGTTTTCGCCGAATTCCCACTTTTAGCCGCCGCATTACTATCACCGCTGTTACTGCTATTGCTCTCTGGGCGTTTACGACGATTACTGCGTCGCGCCCGGCGCAAAGAGCGAGAAACATTGGAGGTAGTATCGGGTTTTTTCGTAACCACTTCGCTCTCGGTCTCCGGCGTAGAACTGGTTTGATCCAACGATAATTCACTAGAAACTGCTTGGGGCTTAGTTCTAGCAGAAGTTCGTCCCAGTCTACGCGGTGGTGCGGGAGCGGGCGCCGTTGGGACGGCCTCCACTTTAACTATGGGTGCTGACACTAGCGCTGGCTCCGAGACCGAGGCTACCAGGGATGAGGGTTCTATCGGTTTTTTGTTAAACCAATCTCCCCAGAAGCGGCTAAATACCCCGGCTTTTTTAGTCATCCCTGCTTCTTCGGTAATCGTCTGAATTGGATGGGTGGGATGGACTACTCCTTTTACCGTTGGCTCTTCCGTCGGCTCAACCTGAACTGGTTTGAGATAATGTTCAATAAATGCGGGTTCCGTCGGCGCTGGAATCATCAAATGACTGGCTTTATCCGGAACCTCACGTTTCTCATCTACCCGTACTCGCTGCACCTCATAAGTGGGCGTGTACATATTGGGGTTGGGTATCAAGATGATATTAATGTGTTGTCGTTCCTCAATTTCACGAATCGCCTGACGTTTTTCATTGAGCAGAAAAGTGGCTATTTCAAATGGCACTTGGGCAATCAGTTTGGCCGTTTTTTCCTTCATAGCCTCTTCTTCCATCAATCGTAAAATTGATAATGACAATGATTCCACACTACGAATACTACCTTGACCATGGCAACGTGGACAAACAATTTGGCTGGATTCGCCTAAAGACGGACGTAATCGTTGCCGTGACATTTCTAGCAACCCAAAGCGTGAAATGCGTCCTACTTGTACCCGTGCGCGATCCATTTTGAGGGCTTCTTTCATCCGAGTTTCGACTTCGCGCTGATTTTTATGACTGAGCATGTCAATAAAATCAATGACCACCAGTCCACCTAAATCACGCAAGCGTAATTGTCGCGTAATCTCTTCGACGGCTTCTAAATTCGTGTTCAAGGCCGTCTCTTCGATGTCCACGCCTTTAGTGGCGCGAGCAGAGTTGATGTCAATCGCTAACAGGGCTTCCGTATGGTCAAGCACGATAGCCCCGCCGGAGGGTAATTTAACTTCACGTTGAAAGGCGGATTCAATTTGACTTTCAATCTGAAAACGGGTGAAGAGCGGTACATTATCCTTGTACAATTTCACCTTTTCAATATGTTGTGGCATGACTTGCCGCATAAACTCCATGGCTTCTTGATAAATCTCTTGATCATCTACTAAAATTTCACCAATGTCTTCGCGCAAGTAGTCACGAATGGCGCGAATGATGACGTTACTTTCTTGATAGATTAAAAAAGGCGCCTGATGATTGGCGGCGGAAGTTTCAATGGCTTGCCACAGTTGCAGGAGATATTCTAAATCCCAACGCAATTCATCGGCCGTTTTATTGACCCCGGCGGTACGTAAAATCACCCCCATCCCTTCCGGGATTTCTAACGCGCTTAACACTTCACGGGCTTCACTACGTTCTTCTCCTTCAATGCGGCGGGAGACTCCACCAGCGCGTGGATTGTTAGGCATTAATACTAAGTAACGACCAGCTAAACTGATAAAAGTGGTTAAAGCCGCCCCTTTCGTCCCTCGCTCTTCTTTATCCACCTGCACAACCAGTTCTTGATGGTCTTTCAACACATCTTTAATACTAAGACGATTAGATATACTATCGTTACCCTCGCCATCTAACATCGCGGTTTGGAAATAACCTCGCGCAATGTCTTTTAAAGGTAAAAAACCATGTCGCTCGGCACCATAATCTACAAAAGCTGCTTCCAAACTCGGTTCAATTCGAGTGATTTTTCCTTTGTAAATATTGGATTTGGTTTGTTTACGAGCTGCGGTTTCAATGTCAAAGTTATACAACTTTTGACCATCGACCAAGGCCACTCGCAACTCTTCTGGTTGAGTGGCGTTAATCAGGATTCTTTTCATATTATTTCTTAATTCCTTAACTGAAGGCGCACCTACTATGCTTAATTTAGGAGGTTTTGATCGATAAATTTATTCCTGGTTAGTATCGACCTTCTCACCAGTAGGTGCGTCATAATACCGTGTTTAACACGGCGGGCAACCCTCACTGATACGCTGAAAGATTTGAGCACTTTCAAAAATTGTCAACTCGGCTGTTCTCAGTTGAAAAATTCGGCCACTTTCAACAAGTTATAAAATCGGCTTTCTCACTAACAGTATCAGCGAGGGTGGCGTCGCTTGGAATGATGGTGTGAGGAGTTGCCACGAACAATAGCAACTCCACAGGTGGTATCTTCCCACAAATTCGCATGAACACGCGAGATGATTAACTCACCTTGCGCACGGTTAACTCAACCACCCCCAACCCCTTGGTAAGGAGGGGAGTAAGCACTACCTGAATTGCGGTGGCTATTCCCCGCCTTACCAAGGAGGGGTGGTGGTGCGTAAGGTGAGTGATTAAACTTCTCCTCATCCTAGTCCTTGAAAATAACCCTATATGTCTGATTGAGTTTATCCCATCCATGATTAGTATCGCTTTGGCATGATCATTGAAAATAAACCTGTTATCTTATCACTTTTTATTATTTGGATTGGACAACACGCTTTCTTCATTGGTATAATCTTAAAATTATGCCATCACCTATACCTAATCAAGTCGCTATTTTAGAAATTACTGCTGATCAAGCAGGCCAACGCATTGATAACTTTTTGCATACCTATCTCAAAGGTGTGCCAAAAAGCCATGTCTATCGCATTTTGCGTACTGGTGAAGTACGTGTTAACAAAGGTCGTATTAAGCCCACCTACCGTTTACAGGCTAGTGATAAGCTACGTTTGCCCCCCCTTCACTATGATACCCCTATTTTACCTAACCCGCGTCACGTACAATCGTTGGTCGACACTATTTTGTATGAAGACGCTCAACTATTAATTATTAACAAACCTGCGGGTCTAGCGGTACATGGAGGGAGCGGTATCGATTTCGGTGTAATTGAGGGATTACGGGCATTATACCCCAAACTCCATCATGAATTAGTACACCGGTTAGATCGTGATACCTCTGGTTGCTTGATGATAGCCAAAAAACCCAGTATGCTACGCAGTTTGCACGAATTATTACGCACGGGAGGTATTCGCAAACACTATTTGGCCCTGGTTCAAGGACATTGGGATCCCCGCTTGACCATGGTAGAAGCCAAGCTACAAAAAAACATTTTGTTGTCAGGAGAACGTATGGTGCGTGTTCACGCAAATGGTAAACCATCACAAACTCAGTTTAACATTGAACAACGCTTTGCTACAACTACCTTGTTAAGAATTAACCCCTTGACGGGTAGAACTCATCAAATTCGAGTTCATACTACTTATGCGGGTCATCCCATTGCGGGAGATGTTAAATACGGCAATGAAGAATTTAATCATGAGATGCACCGGTATGGCTTAAATCGTCTATTTTTACATGCGCATCAATTAGAAATTAATTTTTCTCAGCAAGAATGTCTTACAATATCTGCGCCTTTAGCGATTAATTTACAGCAAGTATTGCAACGTCTCTCTACAGAATCTATGAAAAATATGGTAAAATAGAATTGGCATTCAGTATATAGTTACATAAATCAGTAATCAGTTGAAGTTACTTACTATTGCCAAGTACCAAAGTAGGTATGGTTAAATTTACTCAATAACCACCGTTGACTGAAAATACGGAAGTCCCTACCAATTAATGGAGGTATTAAAATCCAAGTACCAACTTTCCTAAACCTTACCAGTTTTAGGTTTCTTAAACTTCACCGGTTTAGGAAATCTCGGCGATTCTAAGTTTCCTAAACCTCAAAGGTTTAG
>DZAL01000062.1:13840-28693 GCA_022729575.1 Thiomargarita sp. | reverse complement strand
CGTGGGAACGAGAAAAACTTGTGTGCATAAAAAACTTGTGTGCATAGAGTAGCTTACTAAGGAGGGGTTGGGGGTGGTCGAGTTAACTCACTACACATTCTCAAACACTCAATTTAACACCAGAGGATTTTTAGAATTTTATGTTTCAAACGACTACTATAAGAAATGCTAAAATTAGCACCCTACTCTTTTTAGGTTTTGGCCTGATGATGCTGTTTATTATCGGTGCTGGCAATTTCGCACTGTATCAAATGTACCTGTTGTCAAATCTCACCGCCAATTTGTACCATCATCCCTTTACCGTCACTAATACTGTGCGCCAGGTGAATATTAACCTGATGGAAATTCGTAATCTCATGAAAGATGTCGCGCTGGTTAAAGAGGAGAAATCGCTGCAAAACCAGATACAACAAATCAACACTTATGACCAAGAAAACGAACAACTGCTTCTCCTCGCCAAAGAACGTTTTCTGGGTGATCCACAAGATATTGACACCATCATCAAACGGTCTGAGGAATATCGTGCGGTTCGACAACAAGTCTTTACCTTAAAAGCTACAGGGGCAAATGAAGAGGCTATGGCGGCTATTTTTAATGGCATCGGCAAAGAAGCGTTTCTTCAGACTCGTAGCTCCGTAGAAGTGGTGAAAAATTTCGCCGACAACAAGGCCAAAGAATTTTTTAAACAAGCCGTGCTACAAAAAAATCACTCTTTCATTTGGCTCATAATCGTGATAGTGAGCACTATTATCGTGGGACTCCTAGCCGCTTATCTATTATCTCGTGCCATTACTCGACCACTGTCAGTAGCCATTGGTACGGCTCATAGCATTACCGCCGGTAATCTTAACAATCAAATAGCTGTCAACACTAATAATGAAACCGGGCAATTACTGCAAGCACTAAATGTGATGCAACATCAATTACGTGAACGATTAGAAGAGAATCAACGAGTGGCAGAGGAGGCATTACGAATTAATCGCGCCTTAGACTGTGTCACCACCAGCGTGTTAATTACCGATGAACATTACGATGTGATTTATCTAAATGACGCGGCCCAACGTTTATTCAAACATGACGAGAAGAGTATTCGTGGTAGTTTATCCAATTTTTATGCCCATCAATTAAAAGGCTCTAATATTGATTCCTTCCATAAAAATCCGTTCCATCAACGAGAAATTTTAGCTCAATTAACCCGCACCCATCAGGCCCGCGTCGAGATCGGCAATTTGATTCTGGACCATACCATCACCCCCATCATCAGTAGTGGTGGACAACGACGTGGCGTAGTGGTGGAATTTAATAATCGAACCATCGAAGTCGCCATGGAGCAAGAGATTAATCAAGTGATTCAAGCCGCTTCGCAAGGTGATTTTAAACAGCGCATCAGTTTCGACGGCAAAACCGGCGCCTTCCTGACCTTTAGCCAAGGCATCAACCAAGTGTTAGATTATAATTTGTCAGCCGTAGAAGACATTACCCGGCTTACCACCGCCCTAGCTCAAGGAGATTTGACTCAGACCATTGAGAATAATTATCGGGGTTCTTTAGAACAACTCAAGAATAATCTGAATACGACCACCTCCAGACTGCAAGAAATCATGCAAGTAATCAAGCAAACCGCCGATGCCGTAACCTTAGCCGCCGAAGAAATTTCGAGCGGTAATATTCGACTGAATCAACGGACTGAAGCCCAAGCCGCTTCGTTGGAAGAAACGGCCGCGAGTATGCAAGAAATGACTGGCAGTGTCCAACAAAATGCCGATAATGCCAAGGCCGCCACCCATTTAGCCACCCAGGCGAAGACTGGCGCCGAAACCGGTAAAGCGGTAGTGAGCCTGGCGATTAAAGCCATGAGTGACATCAGTGCCAGTAGTCAAAAGATTACTGAAATTATCAGCGTGATTGATGAAATTGCCTTTCAGACCAACTTATTGGCCTTGAATGCCGCCGTCGAAGCCGCTCGCGCCGGTGAGCAAGGACGAGGTTTTGCCGTAGTCGCGACCGAAGTACGTAACTTAGCGCAACGTAGTGCCGCCGCCGCTAAAGAGATTAAATCGTTAATTCAAGACAGTGTCTATAAAGTCAATGAAGGCACTAAATTGACCAATAAATCTGGAGAAACACTCACTGACATCGTCGCCTCGGTGACCAAAGTCAGCGACATTATCACGGAAATTTCTGCCGCCAGTCAAGAGCAGTCTTCGGGAATTCATCAAGTCAATAAAGCGGTCGCCCAAATGGATGAAATGACCCAACAGAATGCCTCGATGGTAGAACAAGCGACTTCGGCCAGTGAAGTAATGCGCTCTCAAGCTCAATCCTTAAAACAGCAAGTGGCCTTTTTCAAATTACGCGCGGCAGCACCAACACCAACCAACATCACTACCGCTTCACCGGTGAAAACTAAAACCACCTTGCCCGTAACCAAACCCATCATTTCTCGTTCGGCGCAATCGTCGTCAACCGTTGCCACGACGAAACCCCGGGTTTCGCCGAAACCTCAAATATCAAGCCATGAAGATGGTGAATGGGAAGATTTTTAAAAGAGTTGACCACTTTCAACAAATTGTCAAATCTGGATCAGTTTTTAGATTTGACAACTTTCAAAAAGTTGTCAAATCTGGATCAGTTTTTAGATTTGACAACTTTCAAAAAGTTGTCAAATCTGGATCAGTTTAGATTTGACAACTTTCGAAAAGTTGTCAAATCTGGAACTTCCGACCTCTTCTCATCTCCCTCCGTGAAAGCAGCCACGAGTGAGGGCAACTACCAAAATTTCCGAGAACCTTACCATGACTATATTAGCCAATCTTAAAATTAAGTATAAACTCAGTCTCATGCTATTTTTTCCACTGCTCGGTTTACTTTATCTTGCGCCCATGATGGTATTGGAAAAATACCAGGAAGCCAAAAATATGAATAGGCTTGGACACCTCGTCCAATTATCAGTAGAACTCGCTCACATTCTTCATCAACTGCAATCTGAGCGTGATTTCAGTAGTGCATTATCAGAAACACAGCACGGCCCCAGCGACCAATTTGCCGAACCATTGAAACCACAACGCTTACAAACTGACGACGCCATTGAACAATTGTTAACGCATTTTGAAATTACCCACTTTGATGAAACGCTCCAACAGGCTTGGGCCAAGGTGGTGAATACGCTTCAGAGCATTAAAGCTAAACGTTTAACTATCAATCCCCAACTCATGACGGAAACTGAAGTCCTCGATACTTACAGTAATATGAACAACCAACTCATTCAATTGATTCAAGAATTGACCACTCTTCATCAACATAAAGGCATTATCACGTTGGCACTAAGTTACCTATTTTTTCTCTCCGGTGATGAATTAGCCGGCATAGAACGTTCCATGTTGTTTGGAGTATTGTCGCAAAAGCAGTTTGAAGGACAAGAATTTAAACAATTTGTACAATTAGTAGCGCAACAACAATTGTACCGGCGTACTATTTTTACCTTCCTAGCGACTCCGGAGCAACGCGCTTTTTGGGCACAACAATCGCAGAATCGAGCGTTTACGGAAGTGCAAGCCATTCGTGAACAGATTTATACCGTGGGTAACCAGGGAGTGATTGACCATATTGACCCAGACCATTGGTTTCAACTGCAAACAGCAAAAATGGAGTTACTGAAGGAGGTTGAAAATAAATTGGCCACCGATTTATCCACTACAGCGAAAGACATCGAAGCACAGGCTTATACGCAATTGATGATGATTCAACTGATAATTGGAGCATTACTGACGCTGACGGTCATTTTTGTCTATCTCTTGTTAAAAGGCATGACCACGCCGTTAAGTCAAGCCGTCACCGTAGCCAATGCGATTGCGAAAGGCAATTTAAACAATGATTTTGACCATGAAGCTCATGATGAAACAGGACAGTTACTACAAGCCTTAGCCACGATGCAAACGCTATTAAAACAGCGGTTAGATGAAGATAAAAAGATTGCGGATGCAACTTCGCGAATTAATTGCGCGTTAGGCAATGTCACCACCAATATTTTGATTGCCGATAACAACTATCAAATTATTTATCTGAATAACAGCGCCCAACAATTATTTAACAGTGCTGAAGAGCTGATTCGACAAGAGTTACCTCACTTTGAAGCGAAGCGATTATTAAATTGTAATATCGATGAATTTCATCAAGCTCCGCAACGCATTCGACAACTCTTAGAATCTCTCACCACCACTCACCAGGCAATGATAAAAATAGGTGGTCTAACCCTTGAAATGAATATTACCCCAGTGATTAACGCGCAAAACGAACGTTTAGGCGCCGTGGTCGAATTAACTAATCGCACTTTGGAAGTGGCGACGATGCAAGAAATTAATACCGTAGTGCAATCCGCAGCTCAAGGTAATTTTGCGTCACGGATTAACCTGGAAAACAAGACCGGGTTTTTTGCCGAATTTAGTAACAGTATCAATATCATCATGGAATTGATTCAAAGTATGGTTGAAGACCTGATGCAAATGTTATCAGCGTTAGCCCAAGGTAATTTGACCCGCACTATTCAAAAAAATTATGCCGGTGAGTTTGAGCAACTGAAAACCGATGCCAATACTACCGTTCACAAATTAATCGAAGTGATGGAAGTGATTAAACAGTCAGCGGCCGTAGTCAATCAAGCAACCGCGGAGTTGTCGGCGGGGAATATTAATCTCAGCCAACGCACCGAAGAGCAAGCCGCTTCGCTACAACAAATTGCCGCCAGTATGGAGCAAATCACCGGCACGATTCAACAGAATGCCGATAATGCGGAACAAGCCAATCAATTAGCCTTGACCGCCAAACGTCTAGCCGAGCAAGGAGGAGAGGTAGTGGGCACCACCGTGCAAGCTATGAATGAAATCAGCCAGAGCAGTCAACAAATTACCGATATTATTACGATCATTAACGAGATTGCCTTCCAAACTAATTTATTAGCACTGAATGCCGCCGTGGAAGCAGCCAGAGCCGGTGAGCAAGGACGAGGTTTTGCGGTAGTCGCCGCGGAAGTTCGCAATTTAGCCCAACGCAGTGCGAAAGCGGCTAAACAAATTAAGACGTTGATTCAAGACAGTGTAAGCAAAGTAGCGGAAGGCGGAAAATTAGCTAATCAGTCAGGTGAAACTTTGAGCGAAATTGTGAACGCCATTAAACAAGTAAGTGGTATTGTCGCTCAAATTGCTAATGCCAGCAGAGAACAGGCGACAGGTATTCAATATGTCAATACCGCGTTAACTCAAATCGATGCCACGACTCAACAAAACGGTGCTTTGGTCGAGCAGGCCACGGCCGCCAGTAAATCGTTGACGGAGCAAGCACAACAGTTAAAACAGCAAGTCGAGTTTTTTCAGTTAGACTAGATTTGACAACTTTCGATTTGACAACTTTCGAAAAGTTGTCAAATCTGAAACTTCACCGTCTCTCCAATCTCACCGCCACCGTTACATCTTGATTCCCAATCCCCACCCAAAACCGTTTTGAGAGAAATTAATCTTGAACTACTTCGGCATATTTTTTAGCGGCCTCAAAGAGTTCATCTACCGTCTGACCCTGCCAGAGCATTTTCTGCCACTCGGTATAGTCGAACGGTTCTTGGCGCACCAAGACCATGAATTTTTCTGCATCAATTAATCCTAAACAGTTTCACAAGGCTTTCAATCCTTCCTGGCGTATCAGCATATTGGTTCTCATTTGATTCCCTCCAAAACTAAAATAAAATCTATTGGATTAACGGTGTTAAGTTCTTTCAGAGATTGGGCTTTGTTCAATAACGGTCGGTCAGTAGTAATGAAATACTCACATCAGTAAATCATTGACGGAGCAAGCACAACAATTAAAACAGCAAGTCGCGTTTTTCCGGTTAGACTAGATTTGACAACTTTCAAAAAGTTGTCAAATCTAAGATTTGACAACTTTCGAAAAGCCAGGGTAGGCAAGTGTTTTTTTGCCCACCGTCTTCATCATCAAAGTTTCTGGTGGGCAACGATAAACCTGTGGCCCACCCTACATAGCTAGGAAAGTTGTCGACGGTTAAGATTGCGAGTTGAAACGACTCACTCGGCCTTCAATACGGTATCAACATATTGCGAAACAATTCCCTTCAAAATCTTCAAAATCTTCTCAGCCTCGCTTTTTTCCGTATATTCTCTGGAATGTTCTACCCGCAATGTTGGCATATCGGATTCAATATCTTCAACCTCGGCCCGTACAAAAGTCCAAATATCGGCCACCGTATAACAACCAAAAATCTCTTGGGGTGAACTTGGCTGGTTTTGCCAATTGAGATTGGCGGCCGCCAGCAATTGTCCGTACAATTGAAACAACGGCGTTTGGGCTTCGACACCACGTTTCGTTTCTACCACTACCAAATATGGCGTTTCTAGTGACCCGGTGACAATTTTGCCTAAGATACCGTCGGCCACGCCGTCCATTTCAAACTGAGAATATTGTGCATGTAAAGGAACTTCCGCCCAGACTTGGATGTCGTCATGCTCTGCCAATAGTAGCAACGGATAAATTGCCAGTGACCATAAAGTAGCTTCATTGAACCACAAAAGTTTATGTGTAAGCAAGTCCTCTTGGAGATATTGCAAGCGTTGCTGTTCTTTCTGGGTTAATGGCAGGTTATCAAATTGTGTCCAGTTATAATAACGGTTACCTTT
Source organism: Thiomargarita sp. (assembly GCA_022729575.1). Lineage (GTDB taxonomy): Bacteria > Pseudomonadota > Gammaproteobacteria > Beggiatoales > Beggiatoaceae > JAABRD01. Next base: position 22,013 of record DZAL01000062.1, on the reverse strand, counting down.
ACCAGACGATTCGCGCAGATGAACCACACGTTGTAAGTCAGCCTTTGACAAGGAGGAAAGGGTAAATTTAGTCATAAGAACACTCCTCTAAAATTGTACTTATCCTCTGAAGGAATTCGTCAGGAGTTTAAAGCGAAACTTTGACAGCGGGCCAGAAAACCGCCCAACTCCCTTACCATCTATAATAAGTGAGTTGGGCCAAGTTGTCAAGGTTGGTTAAAGAGATTGAAGGTCGGTCCAGTCAGATTTTAAATAGCAATAGCCAGGGTAGCTAAGATTTGACAACTTTCAACAAGTTGTCAAATCTGGTTCGGGTTTTAGATTTGACAACTTTCGAAAAGTTGTCAAATCTGGGGCACAGTTTAAGATTTGACAACTTTCGAAAAGTTGTCAAATCTGGGGCACAGTTTAAGATTTGACAACTTTCGAAAAGTTGTCAAATCTGGTTCTGGTTTAAGATTTGACAACTTTCGAAAAGTTGTCAAATCTGGGGCACAGTTTAAGATTTGACAACTTTCAAAAAGTTGTCAAATCTGGGGCACAGTTTAAGATTTGACAACTTTCAAAAAGTTGTCAAATCTGGGGCACAGTTTAAGATTTGACAACTTTCAAAAAGTTGTCAAATCTGGGGCACAGTTTAAGATTTGACAACTTTCGAAAAGTTGTCAAATCTGGGGCACAGTTTAAGATTTGACAACTTTCAAAAAGTTGTCAAATCTGGAACTCTCACCGCTTCTCTAACCTCACCGCCACCGTCACATCTTGATTCTTAAGTTCTACCCAAAACCGCCTAGAAACATATCCCGCAGCCGACACTTCCACCTCATATTTCCCCGGTTTTAACGCCATACCAGATTCATAAACTGGCTTAATATTCAATATCTTCACTCGACTATTAAGCAGATCTGAATTTATCCATAAACGATACTTCCCTGGAATTTTGGGTAACTCAGTTGGAGCAGAAATAGGATGCGCTGGAGGAATAAGCTGTTTTAGCAATTCCTGGGCCGGTCGATGACCCTGCGTAGCCGCCGCGGATAACCAGTGGATAGCCGATTTCACATTTTGCGGCACCCCTTTACCTTGTACATACAACGTCCCCAACACATATTGCGCATCAGCCAAACCACTATTAGCCGCACTATTTAACCACCGCACCGCTTTAGTTACATCAGGCGGCACATCTTGACCCACCAGATAAACCGCCCCCAACAAACTCTGTGCCTCCAAATGACCACGTTGCGCGGCCTGGGTTAACCAGTGCAATCCCATTAGCACATCTTTAGCACTCCCCTGACCCACCAAATACATCGACCCTAATAATCCCTGGGCCTGAACATGATCCGCCTTAGCCGCCTGCGCTAACCACGGTAAAGCTTGTTCAAACTCACGGCGTTGATAATATTCTAAGCCCCGTTGAAAAGCCTCTCCTATCTTCACCGGGTCAGACAATATCGGTGATTCCACCGGAGTCGTCTCCGAAAACACAGTTTCTGGAGGAAGGTCTGGTTTTCCCAACGCCATCACCACCGACATCCAACCCACCAGTCCAGCACTGATACCAACTATTACTCTTCGCATCTCTGGTTCTCCGTGGAGTCCAAATTTTAACAATTTGAACCCCGGTGTGTTCTAATTATTAATACAAGTTACCTGTCGATCCATCCCGCGCGGCACCAACACCATCATCGTCACCTTATTGTCTTGTTCAAAGAAACACATTCGCACATCAAATTGATTGGCTTGAGGAAAGCGATTTTGCGGCTCTGGCACAGAAGTGGCCACAGTGGCATCGCCTCTTGACCACTTGGTTATCTGGGCTATCACGGCACCACCGAAATAAAACAGAACCGGTACCATCCAAATCGCCATATCAGCCTTAATAGGTTCATAACTGACCTTCCCGCCACTCTTCTCAACCGCTAGCATTACTTCTGCCAACGCCGGTTGCAAGCCTTCTTTTTCAGGTTCCACGGGTCTTGGCAGTTTCACTTTAATAATTTTTTTAGATTCAGGTTGCGCCATCGCCTGATTCAACATCGCCTGATTCAACTCTTGTTCAATGGAGGGACTGTCGGCCTGGAGAGAAGGGCAGTTCTCAAGGACCTCCCAGCCTCTTCTTCCCGTTGTATCAACAGCACTAGATATGTCAGATTTAGGGTTTCCAGTCGTTGTATTATTGGCACAAGCCATCAGTAAAGTTAAGGAAGTTAAGGAAATCACCAAGCAATTTTTCATCATAATAAGTTCTCCCAAAGTAGAATTTGAATCGAGACCTCCGAGGTCTTCAAGACCTCGGAGGTCTAGCCGTTTCAATCACTCACTAATGTTTACTTCAATAGGTTCTCCTAAAATAAAATTTGAATCGAGACCTCCGAGGTCTTCAAGACCTCGGAGGTCTGGCCGTTTCAATCACTCACTAATCTTCACTTCAATCGGCGTGCAGTTATGCACAATGGTACCATCCTTGGTGTAGTAACCAAAGAACACTTTCAAGTTACCGGGATAATAAAACGCGCCTCTATACATCTCCAAAAGAATGTAATCATCCTGGTCAGGGGTCACGCTGCGCCGAAACGTTATCAACTCCTCAAGCATCTTGGTGCCATCATTCAATGGACGAATATCACCAAGGGGTCTTCCTAACATGTAAAGTCCTTTGGCCGACTTATAAACTTCCCCTTCAGGAAATTGATTTTCTCCCAACACAAACAACCCATCAACCTCCTTTTTATCCTGCGGATCCACCTTAATCACCCCTTGGACCACTACTGGGTCGCCAGTTCCCTCTACGAATTTGCCGTTGTCATCAACAGTTTTGGTCACCACTTCCCCATCGCCAACAATTTTGATTTGAAACGCCCCCGTGTCGGTTTCCTTCTTGAGACCACCATAAAAAGTAGCCTCGCTGGTCACTGGCTTCCCACTCGCATTCCAAGCCCAACCTTTTCCTTCACATTCTGTTGCGATTGCTTGACGCTTTTTTAGTTGTTCTCCTTGGTCCAAGGATGGCCAAATTTTGCCTTCGCCTTCACCTACCAATTCACTCACTTTTTTCGCCACCACAAATACCTCCGTATACTCCTTTAAGCCATTCACCTCGGCAGTGATTTTGTAAGTAGTTACAGGGTCAGACACCACGGTAACTGGGGCTTGAAAAATTATTTTTACCTCGCCTTTAGCCTTCGTAGTAAGTGAGATGGAAGTCTGTGGAGGTTTATCGGTTGTTCCCTCTTCCACCAATCCTAAGCCGGTAACAGGATTCCCCAATGAATCATCGGTCAAGGTCAGCGTCACCGTTTTACCATCAACTTCCTTGCCCGTACCTGGCTTAGAAATCTCATCGACCCCAGCACCATCTCTGAGAGTTAAAGTAATGACTGTAGATTTGTTTATCACCGGGCCTTCGAATGGGCTCTGGGGAATAACAACGATAGTCTGATTCCCTCCCTCAGTCACTGCCAAATTACCGACTTCCACTACCGTTTCAACAAGAGTAGTATCCAAGGTTACTTTAACCGTATATTTGCCTACCTCCGCAAAAGTGGTGGCCGGTAGTTTGAAAGTACCATCTGCGGTAATGGTTGGTTCAGGGGTAATTGATACAAAATCCGCCCCATTCAAGGAAACCTCAACCTTAACTGCTTTGTCCTTCTCCATAGCATTACCGTGTTGGTCGATTAAGTTGACAATCTCTTCACCGGATTTCTTAAGCGCAATACGTTGTGCAGTGCCGGGTTTATTGTCGCCCATAAAAAATTGTTCAGGGGTGCCGGGATTTACTTTTACCGTTGCTTTTACTGGTTGTGGAGAAGTGGCTGAAGAATTGGATAAGGAGGCCGTAACGATATACTCACCCGCCAACTTCGCATCCTTCAACCACACACTCCCTTCCCCAGAAGTCGCGTCTGTCGTCACTTGCAGAGTAGTAGCAGGATTATTGGCATCACATACAGCGGTGTCAGCATTCACCAAACAAGCCTTATGCTTATCTGGTCCGCCTGATAGCTTCACTTCCAAAGTCCCCCCGATTGGATTTCCACCCATCTCTAACTCAAAAGTAATTTGGGCCGAAGCAGTATCGTCGCTGGAAATAGTCTGGGTCTCACCACCTTTAACCGTCAAAGAATCGGGGGCTGTAGCGGCAACGGATACTTTGACCTCATTATTTACCGCATAAACATCACTATTGGTGGCTTTAGAACTTGATAGTTTGGCTGAAACAGTATAATCACCAGCAACAGTTGCACCCTCTAACGAGACTGTGACTTTTCCATCCTTGTCAGTAGTAAAACCACTGTTCGGTTTTAGGGAAGCCGTCGCGCCCTCCGGTTGTTGTAACGACACTTCAATTTTTTGTTCTTCAATCCATTTATCCTTATGTTTCAGGGTAAAAGTAATCGGAGATTTGTTGTCAGTCGCTTCCCCTACCAACATTGGCAGACTGCTCATCACTTCCGTAGAAGAAGACAGTGCTTTGATGGTATAGACAACTGCCTGGTCTGGTGTGAAAACGACTTTCACCTGGCCCTCAGCATTAGTAGTCAAGGGAGAAGGGGGGTCTAGCGTTGCAGTTGTCCCATCAGGCTTAGTTATCTGAACATCAATCGTTTGTCCCGCTGTCACCGGATTATCATACTGGTCACGCACCTCAAAAGTCAATGGCTGTGTTGCAATATAGGTCGGCACTTCAATGGGCTGTGTACCAGTACCCACCCAAGTTAATTTTGCTGGGTCGGCGGGGATGACGGTTAAAGTCACTGGAGCAGAACTTACCGTCTCAAACGTTGCCGTGAGAGTATAATCCCCCTTCATGGTGAGGAAGGAAGTTCCATTCGCCTCTTTTAAATCAACCGAAACTTCCCCGTTATCATCAGTCTTAGCTGATTCTAAAGGAATTGGGGTTTTATCAGGTTTTGTTAGGGTGAAAGAAATAGTTTTTCCTTGCATCCCCACAGCGGTTTTATCACTATTGAGCAGTTGAAACTTTACAGTTTTCAATGTTCCTGCTGGAATGTCCTTTTCGTTGTCGGGAGCCTTAATACTTCTCGCTACTTTGGGTTTTGTGATGTCGGTAAGGGTGAGTGTATAACCCGTATTGCTTCCAAAAAATCCCGTCTGTGTCACCTTCACAAGATAATTGCCTGGAGAGGCATTGGCGAACGAAATTGTCTCAGGATCACCATCAAAACCATCGTTTTTAGACTCCATAAAAGTGGTTGCATCAGAAGCATACAGTTCCAATGCTATGTCCACATCACGTCCCACTCCAGAAACCTCAATCTGGTAATCACCAGATTGTGCCACGGTGAATTTAAACCAGTCGGTATCCCGAACACTGGAAATAGTAGCGGTTTGTGGCTCACCTATATTAATCATATCGGCAGTGTTTGAGGTATTATTATCAGGTTCCGTTTCAGCCATCGCCACCATGCTACTGTTACATAATAGCAGCACACTGGCGAAGTGCCCTAGTAAAGTTGGTTTGGTTAGCATAGTTTGTCTCCTAAGTTGTGTTGTAAAGTTAAGTTTGATTTCTGTTCATTGTCATCCGAGGGATAACACCCCTTCGAGGGGTGTTATCCCTGCAACTGCGTCCCTGCAACTGCGCCCGAGGGATAACACCCCTTCGAGGGGTGTTATCCCTGCAATCCCTGCAACTGCGTCCGAGGGATAACACCCCTTCGAGGGGTGTTATCCCTGCAATCCCTGCAACTGCGTCCGAGGGATAACACCCCTTCGAGGGGTGTTATCCCTGCAACTGCGTCCCTGCAACTGCGCCCGAGGGATAACACCCCTTCGAGGGGTGTTATCCCTGCAATCCCTGCAACTGCGTCCGAGAGATAACACCCCTTCGAGGGGTGTTATCCCTGCAACTTTATCTCTTACATCCCGTTTCCTTGTTCTTCTCCTTGTCCTGCTTCGAACTACCACGACCACCCTGTCTCAAACTCCATTGTCCTTGAGTTTTTCTTGCACAATCCTTGATTAATTTAGACACATCCACCGGTTCACCTGGCAACCGGCTGATGGCCCCCATATCTATTTGAGTGGCCTCTGTTTTTACTATTCCGTTAATCCCAGTCCGTGAGGAAGCATCGACCTCACTGTCGCCAGATTGGATAAAATATTTAGGCACGCCATTTTTTATCTTCCCACCATCTCCTTCATCGGCATTGGCAGTAATCTTGCCACCATCTAATACAAAAAGTAGTCCATTTTTGCCTACCTCCTCATTGTTACTGGTAATCTCCACGTTCCCGCCTTTACCCGCCCCACCAGTGACGCTGGCTGTGATTTTTCCACTGATTCTGGGAATTTTGCTACCGGCGGCAGGAGGAATGTGATTAACTCCTATCAAAATGTTACCGCCGCCTTCTTTCGCATCTGTGGCGTCGGTAGAGATTTTAGAATCTTTCGCCATAGAAAACGTATCAGTGCCAACATAAATACTTCCGGCTTGGTTGGCCGTACCTTCCTCCTTGGCAGAAATTTCGCTACCCTCACCAAGTGCTAGTTGAGAAGCGGTAATTCTTATCGTACCACCATTTCCTGAAGTCTCAGTGGAGGTATTGATTTGGCTACTTCCTGAAAGTTCTAATGAATTAGAATTTTCAGAGGTACTGATTTGGCTATTTCCTGACAGTTGTGAGCCAGAATTTTCATCTTTTTCTTTAAAGAAAGAGACTGATTCAAATTCAGATTTCTTAATCAACTCTTCAGATTTCTTATCTTCAGATTTCTTATCTTCAGATTTCTTAATCAACTCCACTTTGTTGAAAACTGCGGTGTCCTTATTTTTACCACCAGCCAATATTGTTATGTCACCCGCGGCTCCACCACTATCACCCTTCAGAGATTTACTGAAAATACCACCTTCTTCTCCTTTTTTGGTTTCCTTCGGAGAGAAAATTTTGAGATATTCAGAGGCAGTAATGCTAATCTCTCCTGCGGCAACCAAACCACTGGTCGAACTTTCAATTCGCCCGCGTTGCGAAAGCGTGGTCTGGTTAGTATTGACTACAATGTTGGCAGTTTTTCCCTTTTGGTTACTACTACTGCTGACAGAAGTAATAGCTGAGTTGTCTTTAGGTAAGGAATCTTTGCCAGTGATAGTCAAATTGGTAGCATGTACCGTAATACTACCTCCTCCCAAACTACTTTCAGACGCATTGGTACTAATTTGGCCACCGTCACTTAAAGTCAGTTTTTGTTTAATCAGTTCTTTCCCAACCCATCCCCATTTGGGATTTCCTTGCTCATCTTTAACCTCCTTACCTTGTTCGTCCTTAATCACTTCCTTAACCACGTTGACGTTAATAACAATTTCGCCCGCGTTACCAGCGGCACCCTGGTTGGCTCTACTGAAAATCCCACTTCCTCCCCCGGCAATATTGATATAGTCAGAGGCCGAAATGCTAATAGTTCCTGCGGCCCCAATTCCGTCGGTAGAAGTTTCAATACGACTCCCTTGGCAATTATTGGCTAGACCACAATCGGATTTTCCAAGGTCAATTTGGCTACTGGTGAGGTGAATTTCCCCTGCTGGGCCCTTAACACCCTCTGGATTGACCGCCGGTTTATTTTCTGCTTTACTGAAAATACCACTGTTTTGACCGTAAATGTCGATATGTCCTTTTTGGTCTTGACCTTCGGCCGTTTTCGAATCAGACATCGTAATGCTAATCGTCCCCGCTGGATTTTGACCAGAGGTGGAACTGGTAATATTTCCACCGTCACTCAGCGTCAAAGTATTACCTTGAACATCAATATTGGCAGCATCTTCTGGTGTCGCACCACCATGCCCTATCTTATTCACCGCACTAATTGAGGAATCCTTGTCTCTCACGGCTATCGTATCGGCATGAATGTGAATCTGGCCACTGTTACTGACATTCGCTTCGGTGCTAATTTTACTCCCCCCGCTTACAGTCAGTCCTTTTTTACTCCCCTCGCTTACAGTCAGTCCTTGCCCAACCAATCCTTGTACTTTGGGTTTCCCTTTTTCATCCTTAGCTACTTTCCCTTTTTCATCCTTAATCACTTGGGCTGCAATAACAATTTCGCCCGCGTTACCAGCGGCACCCGGGTTGGCTTTACTGAAAATCCCACTTCCTTCCCCGGCAATATTGATATAGTCAGAGGCCGAAATGCTAATAGTTCCTGCGGCCCC
>DZAL01000062.1:0-13740 GCA_022729575.1 Thiomargarita sp. | reverse complement strand
CCCCGGCAATATTGATATAGTCAGAGGCCGAAATGCTAATAGTTCCTGCGGCCCCAATTCCGTCGGTAGAAGTTTCAATACGACTCCCTTGGCAATTATTGGCTAGACCACAATCGGATTTTCCAAGGTCAATTTGGCTACTGGTGAGGTGAATTTCCCCTGCTGGGCCCTTAACACCCTCTGGATTGACCGCCGGTTTATTTTCTGCTTTACTGAAAATACCACTGTTTTGACCGTAAATGTCGATATGTCCTTTTTGGTCTTGACCCGCGGTCGTTTTCGAATCAGACATCGTAATGGTAACCGTCCCCGCTGGATTTTGACCAGAAGTGGAACTGGTAATATTTCCACCGTCACTCAGCGTCAAAGTGTTACCTTGAACATTAATATTGGCAGCCTCTTCTGCTTTCGCATTCACATGCCCTATCTTATTCACCGCACTAATTGAGGAATAACGTGATTCACCCTCTGGAAGTTTAACATTAGATGGCACAGTTCCATGTACCTTCACAGTATTGGCATAAACCTCTATCACACCACTGTTACTGAACACCGCATTGGTTTCAATTTTTCCTCCTTCCTTCAGGGTCACGCTATCAAAATGTGGTCCATCCTCATCCTGACCTACCTTAATTTCTCCAGCCTTTCCTCCTGGCTTAGTAGCATTCCCCCCCGTAGCATTACTACTGATATTCCCTTGAGAAATGTCAACTGTTGGGGAAGAGGACGTTGTAGAGGCCGTGACAGTAACGTTACCAGCCTTAGTATCACCAGCGGTAGAACTACTTATCTCTCCCTCGGTATTCTCAATGGTCAGTTCCTTTACTTCATGGAGTGTAATATCGACCGGCAAATGCTTGGAATCACCCTGGCCAGTCGCTTTACTTTGAATCTTGCCGCCGTTCACCGTGACTTTATCTGCATAGATGTCAATATCACCACTGGCACTCGTACCTTTAGCGGTGGTGCTAATGGTACTCCCTTTATTGACATTCAACTCACGCACTCGCTGTTCCTCGGTCCCTATCATGATGTTACCAGCATTGCCGGTGGCATTTTTCGTGGCCTCGCTAGTGATTGTCCCCGCATTTGTCGTCACGTTAGCCGCATTGATGGTAATCGTTCCTCCATCGCCAGCCCCTTCAGTTGTGGTACTAATTGTTCCCCCGGAATTAACCACCAATTCGCCTAATCGTTGTCCATTTCCTATTTGAATGTTACCCGCCTGGCCAGAGCTAGTGGCAGTGCTAACAATTTTACCGCTATTGGTCACGCTGGTGGCATCCAAAGTAATCGTTCCCGCAGGACTGGCGCCTTTAGTAGAAGTACTGATTTCACTGACACCATCCATCAGAGTCAACGCATTAGACTTAACCGTAATATTAGCCGCTTTGGCACTTGGATTACCGCCGCCGGTACTTTCGGATTTGAGAGTTGACCCTGCTAAATTCAAATCACCATTCACCACTAGATTAATTTCACCGCTATCACCGCTGCTTTCCGAAGTGGTATTGATGTGCGTACCTGTTAACGTCAAACTGGGCAATGGTGCGTTATTCGTTCCCAAGGTAATTTGGCCGGCGGCACCACTGCCAGTGGTTTTACTGATGATGGAGGTCCCCGTGAGTTCAATATATTCAGTAGCCGTGATAGCAATATTGCCGGCTCGACCTTGACCGCCACTAGAACTTTCAATCGTACCATTTCTGGAAACCAGACGTTGAGTGTCAAGAGTCACGGTGGCCGGCGCCGCAGAGCCGGTGCCAGAGATGACTTCAGCATTAATTTCACTGTTTTCTAGGGTGAAGTCACGGCTATGTAGTTCGATAGAGCCGCCGGCTCCGGTGTTGGCTTTAGTAGTGATTTTGCTGTCATTGGTTAGGGAGATACTATCGGCTTTTTGGCTGGCGGTATTAATTCTAATACTTCCCGCATTGCCGGTGCCTTCACTGGAGTCGGCAGAAATTTTCGCCGCATTATTCATATTCAAGGTGCTGGTGGTGACTTGAATATCGCCGCTATGACCTTCGGCAGTGGCTTTGGCGGTGATTTCTGCTTGGTCGGAAAGACTCAGGCCGGTGGTTTGTACCGTAATTCTACCGCTATTACCTTGGGCGGTGGAAGAGGTGTCAATTTTACCGCCTTGGGCCAAGGCCAGTTGGGGAGAAGTAATTTGAATGGAACCGGCTGGGCCTTGGTTGCTGGTGGCACTGGCGAGGGTGCTACTGTGGCCGATAATACTGACCACAGTATTGGCATTGACGCTAACATTGCCGCCCTGACCTTGGCCATCGGTGGAACTTTTGATGGAACCGCCGTCGGTAACATTGAGGGAGTCAACATTGACATTGATATTGCCCCCCGCTTGCTGGCCACTGACGCTGGCGTTAATGGAACCACTGGCGCCGGTGACGGCCAAAGCTGGGGTATTGACTTCGATGTCTCCTCCTTTGGATTTAGCGGATTCGGTAGTAATTTGGCTGTCTTGGGCCGCAAGGGGGCCGCTGGCGTTGATTTTAATGTGGCCGGCGTTTCCTTCGGCTTCGGCTTTGGCAGAAATGTTAGTGCCGGTCTCCATGAGAATGCTATTGGCTTGAATGTCTAGGCTGCCGCCATCGCCTTTGGTTTCGGTGGCACTGCTAATAGAGGCACCATTAGTTAAGGTAATGTTAGGTTCTTTTCCAGAGAAAGCACCAATTGTTAAACTACCAGCCTTACCGCGCTCAGAAATTTCTTGACTAATAGGATTAAGTTTACGAGAACTTACATCAATGTTAGAGAAGTTGGGTAGGTTGAGATTGTTGCTTTTTCCAACTAAACTAATGTCGTTACTTGAAATTTCTATAGAACTTCCTTGCCCAGACCCCAAAGTAGCAGCAGCAATGTTGGATTCCTTTACAGAAAGGCGATTAGCTTCTATTTTTAATTTACCACCTTGTCCAGAAACAAAGGTAGCGGCGCTGATAACGGCACCATCGGTTAAACTTAAATTAGGTGTGGTGATGACAGCAGCATTGTCATCACTGTTTACGTTACCTTGGCCTCGAGAATCTACAGAAATGGAAAATAATGGGAAATTGTTACCATCCAACAAGTCTGGCACCTTACCTTGACCTATTAACTCTATCTTGTTATCCGCATTAATCTGTAAATAGCCAGTTTGTCCTGAACCTGTGGTACTTACAGCAATAGACGATTCATTCACGGTTAAATCGCTAGTATTTATGGTCATATCGCCACCTTGACCACTACTTTCTGGAGAAGTATCCGCGTAGATACCACTGTTGTCTTCAAGAGTTATCTGAGTGGCATTGATATTTAATCTGCCCCCTTTACCTTCGCCAGAGGTAGCAGATTGAATAAACGCCCAGTGTGATAGGTTTAGCGAACTTGGCACATTTTTATCTTTGGGAATTATCTTGACCATTCCTGCATCTTTGGCACCAAGGGTACTAGCATCAATGTTAGGAGGAGGCTCTTCAAAATTAAGGTCACCAATGAGTTCCACCGTATTGGCTCTTATTTCTAGGTCCCCAGCATCTCCTTCTCCATAGGTAAAAAGTTTAATAGCAGACCCATTCCGCATGGTCAATTGAGGAGTGTCAATACGCACGGGCCCGGTCGTTGCGTTCCCGCTACCGCGAGAATCCGCAGTAATGGAATATAACGGTGTTCCGTTTGTTGTCCCGTCGTCATATTTTTTTATGCTTCCTTCTAGGGAGACTTTCTCCGTTGCTGTGATTTGTAGAGTGCCACCGTTGCCACTTCCAAATGTACCAACAGCAATGGAGGATTTTGTCACATCCAACGTTCCTGTATTAATCGTGACTTTCCCGCCTTGACAATCATTATTCCCTCCTTGACAATCAGTCGCCCAGGTAAAAGCACCTAGCCGGCTGTCACCGGTCAATTTCACTTGATTGGCATTTATGGTTAGATTACCACCTTGACCTTTGGCATAAGTGGGAGTGTCGATAGAAGATTCGTTATCCAAAGTCACTGAACCAACGCCACTGGTGGCAGTAATTTGTATATCTCCAGCTTTTCCACTTCCCACGGTACTGGCCTGAATGACAGCATGGTTCATGGCTAATTCTGGAGTTGTGATAGATACGGACTTTCCTGGGGAAGTTGCATCACCACTTCCTGAAGCACCGGCAAAAATAGCAGCCGTCAAAGGTGATAGTAGATAATCTCGTTTGACAGAACCGAGTTCGGTCAAGGTTATCTTCTCGTTAGCATTAATTGTTAGACTACCCCCGGTTCCACTTCCTAGAGTACCAATAGCAATAGAAGATTTGGTAACGTCCAGTTTATCCGTGTCAATGCTAATCTCGCCAGCTTCGCCAGTAGCTGTGTCTATGGTAGAGGCCAGTATTCCACTGTTTTCCTCCAAGGTTACTTGGTGGAAATTGGTTATCTCGATGTTACCTCCCTTCCCTTTATCAAAGGTTGGCGCCTCAACAAACGAGTTCTTATTCAGAGTCAGAGAAGAACTGTCAGTTCCAGTTCCCTGAATTTGTATAGTACCTGCTTGTTTAGAACCACTGGTTGGGCTTCGAATAGCGGAGTTTGTGAGTGTTACCTTGTCCGCATATACCCCTACATAATTACGTTCTTGCACATCATTTGGTGACGATCCCAAATTTGCTGCAACTGCTGCTTCAACATTGGAATCATTCAGAGTAACCGCACCAGTCGCTGCACTCAAACGGATCAGTCCTCTTTGCTCTGACGTTCTTGTCTTCGCATCAATTTCCGTTCGATTGAGACTCAGGTTATTTCTTGCCTCTGCTTTTATTATGCCACCATTAATAGCACGAATTCGAGAATCATTTACTGTTAAATTTTTTCCTTGCAAATTTATCTGCTTATCACCATCAAAACTAACCTCCACCTTAGTATTAACAATTCTATCCTCCCCACCACCGGCACCTCCAGCACCTTCCAAGGAACTATTGATAACGGAAACACTACTCTTACCAGTGACTTCAATGCCTTTCTTATCTTCAGGCGTGGAATTGCCAAATACCTTCGAATCTTCAATCGTAATCCGGTCTCCTTCCATTTTCACGGTACTGCCAGGGTCGGTAGTTTTAATCTGGGAATTATTCTGGACCGTAATGCTCGTCGTCCCCTTGGCTTCAAAGCTACCTACAGTGGATATCTGCGAATTGGCTACCGTTACTTGCTCTCCTTCCATTTTCACGGTACTGCCAGGGTTAGTTGTATTAATGATACTATCTTGAACATTGATGATAGTCCCTTTGGCTTCGAAACTATTCGGGGGAGAGATATTCGCATCCTGAACCAAAATTTCATCGCCGACCAGATTCGCGCTACTGCTTGACCCTGTGACATTAATGTTGCCACGGACTGTCAAACGACCCGGATTTCTGACAAAACCAAAATCAGCGAGATTGGCCCGAATCGAAGAAAAGATTGGAGAATTGCCAGTTACCATGAACGTTTGTCCATCCACCGTGACCGAATTAGCCGCGGCGGCATAAAACGACCCTGGCACATTGACGGTGGCCGTTGGGCCAATTAGAATCCCATTGGGATTGAGCAGATACAAATTGGCATCGGGGATATTGCAACTGAGCGTGCCATTGATTATGGAGTAACTCGCGCCGTTGATAAGACCAATGACATTTTGAACCCCAGGGGCTGGACCCGTGAAGGAGGCACTGTCGGTGGCTTGGGGTAAGTCGAATTGGCTGAAACGGTATTCTAAGTGAGGACCGTGTAAGGTCCCCGCTTCGGGTTTAATTTCATAGGTCCCAGCCTCCTGCGGTGCGGTGACGTTGCCATTTTCAAAGACGATTTGGGCCTGCACCAGGGTTGGTGGGAGTGATAGTAATAGGCCACTCAATAGCATGAGTGCCGGTAAAGTAAGGCGTTGGGTTTGCATAATGTTAAGTGTCTCTTGTTGTTGTTGGTAATTTGTTGGAGTCCAAATCTTCAGATTTGGATTCCAATGGGGTGCGTCCCACACACCATTTCTAAAGTTCGGAAATGGTGCGTGGGACGCACCCTACTTACAATGACTGTACTCGTGTAGATAATTCCTCCAAATCTGGATATTGCCGGTAATCCACTTCTTTGGCAGCCCATTCACAGAAATGGTCTAAAGAAATCCACTTGGGTTGATTTTTTTGCATAGCCTTCTTTAAATCTTTACCATGAAACCAGACGAGATAATCTTGAACCTGCCAAAATTGAGGACGGCTAAACTGAGTGAGGTACTTTTCCAGTGCTGGTTCAAAATGGGCTAGGTTCACCTGATTAGCCGTATTGGCAAAATTCGCTATCAATTGTTCAGCCTCCTTTTTACACTCGTCCAATTGCAGAGAGTGAGGCAATTTACCACTACCTTCGGTCCACCTCGTTTCCACTTTGAGCCAGCCAGAGTTTGGCATTAAACTCGCTAACGCCCAACGCACTGCTTGGTAATCACTGATACTCTTAGCACCCGCAGCAATCCAATTTTTTAGGTCTTCCAACGTGGGGGAGGGGCCATATTGCCATTTAGGAGTAGCCGCCCGGTCCTGCCAGTATTGATGAAGCAAGGTTGCCTCCAGCACATAGTTTTCTATACACGCCCGATAAGTGCAAACTACTTGATTACCAGAAGCCAATGGAATCAGTTGAGGCGAGGTCGGAGGCTCGGCATCAAAGTCGCGGTCACGGAAAATCAAATAACGGGGCGCGGGCCGTGGATAACTGGAAAGACGGCCTTTCGCAAACGCCGTTAACCCCTGTTTGCCCTCTGCTGGAATGATGGTCACCGCCTGGTTGACCAGTCGGCTTAAGATCGCATAATCGAGACTGTTGGGCTTGCCTTCACAAAATAACAATTTGCCTGGACTGATGACACTCATGGTTTATTCCTCAATTCGCACTAGGGCACTTTCTGGTACAATGGACTCCACATAATCAGAGTGTGTAGTGAGGATAAATTGATTATGGCTACCCAACTTTCCTAAAGCCCGCAACCACATTTGTTGCATCGGTGGATGCAGATGTAACTCTAGTTCATCAATCAAAATGATCGAGTGGTGCAAGTGCCAATTAATAAAATCCATCAAAATGGGTAACACCGCCCTTTCTCCTCCAGACAATTCTGAAATTTCATATTTCTGTCCCTGACCATTGCGTAAGTAAAACCAAGGAGTTTTCAGAAAATTGTCTATACCTTGGCGTGGTTGCAGACCATCGAAAATACAGTGTGGAAACACTGTTTGATAAGCCTTTTCCAGTTCCTTAAAAAAGTCCCGTTGGTCCAGTCGTGAGGAAACTTCAGGGTCTCCCAAACGTCGATGAAAGGTTTCAAATTTAGCTAACCGGTCACGTAATAAATCGTCGTCTATCAGTATCGATTCACTGTTCTCTGGGGTTAAGCTGGTGCTAGTTCGTTGTTCAGTGTACCAAAGAATGGTTCCCACTTTCTTAAAAATGTCATAACTTTCAATGTCAAGAATTTTCGTCGCATATTCACGTCCCTTAAATTGAGAGAATCCTGCTAGGGAACCACTGATGGCTTGGTTATTTTGCAGTTGTAAAGTTACCAAAGAGTCATTAGCCGGTTGACTACCGTGACCCTCCAAACCTTGATGCCAAAATGCTTGGGTAGCTTGAAGTTCTTCGGGCGAAAACTCCACCTGAATTTCAATGGTGGGAGAGGTTCGCCAATGTCCACCCGCCAAGGCCAAATTGAAGCCTGGCCACTGTAAATCAGTGACCATTTGTAGTCGGCCCGTGGCATTTCCCACCAAGGCTGCGATAGCTTGTAGTACGGAGGTTTTTCCAGAGCCATTAGGTCCCACTAAAACAATGAGGTCTTTGGCTAATCCAGTGTCAGGGTCCGTAAAGTCAAACCTCTGGTCTTCAAATCTTTTGAAATGCTTTAAATACAGAGATTGAATTTTCATGTTTATTACCTTTTAAGGTTTCTGGGGTCCAAATTCTTCCTTCCGATTCGGACGGAAACTTTATCGTTAAGTACTGAAGCAGAAATTTGGCGGTATTTTCCCTCATCCCCCGGCCCCATTCCCAAAGGGAGAGGGGCGGAAAGAACATACGAGAAAATTTCTACTTCAGCACTTATTACCCAGTTTAACCTTTTTTAAAACTCTGGTCAACCTGGTTTAAAAAATTTTGAACCGGCTTTATTTCTAAAATTCAGTCAAAGTAGGGTGGATTAAGCGAAGCATATCCACCTATCTAACTGATGGACTCCAATTTAAAACCAATTGCCAATTAAAATAAAGGGGGCCCAATATTTAATCAGGGTGGGTGTTTCGCCTGATTGACGATAACAAAAGGGCTGGTCGACCGACTCTTTAGGGCAATTTTCAAGACTACGGGTTTCGCTTCTAGTCTTATCGCAGGGTGGTGGTGTTCCACGACCACAAATCGCTATCTCCACCAGTTGTTGTTGCGCCCATTGTAACGCCTGCGCCTTGGTTTGTTCAGGATGGTCACGGAGTCGGGTATAAAATAAGGCCATAAATCGCGCCGCATAAGTTTCATCCGCATTCCATAAAGTCGCTACAATACTTTTCGCGCCCGATTTAAAGGCGGCGCCGGCCAAACCAAAGGCCGCTTTTTTATCGCCTTTGGCGGTTTGACACGCGCTAAAAGTGAGTAATTCTATAGAAGACCCTCGTCGTCCGCTAAGACTGATGAGGTCAGACAGTTTATCCATGGTTAAATGGTCTTCTTTAGAAGCAGTCACTAAATAAGTATCGTCTGCTTTACCAGAGCCAAAGGTGCCGTGGGTATGCAAGTGCATGATGTTGTAGAATTTATCTTGCATGGCTTGTTGTAAATTGTTGATAGAAAAATCGTTACCCACCAACAGGGTGCTGCGGTCATAGATTTTTTGCAACATGGGTAAGGCCGTACCCGCGTGTAACTCAGTGCTTTCATTTTTATTGACTCCCCCTAACAAAAGACGTGGAGGAGTTCGCGTCAAGGGCCGGTCAATTTTGGCCAAGGTGAGACCGGGGACGGTGACGATGGCATAAGGTTTCATCAAGACCAAGGAATCGGTCTCGGTCTGGTTGGGGTCCAACAAAGCGGTGAGGGGAATGCTATATAACATCCCATCTGGCACAAAGACCAGCGTTTTAGTGGTCTTAAGTTCCTCTTCCAACAGACCCAACAGAAAATTATAGAGTTTTTTGCCGTACTCTCCATACATCTGGTTGAATTTCTGCTTCGCACAATCCAGTGGGTTGGTAGTTTCACTACAAGTTAGTCCGGTGTAAGGGACGCTAGTGCAGGCGTATCCAGTTTCCACCAGTTCACGAAAACATTGCACGTCTATTTCCTGCAAACGTCCTTCTGGCTTGGTAACGGAAGATTGTTTCCAAATTATGTTAGCTTCATATCCATTTTTGGTCGCCGTGGGGTGAAATTGAATCAACAATAATTCTAAAGTCCGTTCAAATCCCTGGGCGGGGAAGAAAATCGGATAAAGAATAGTGGTCTGTGCCAATTCCTGCGCTGTCAATTTGGGCTGAGGGGCTTGGAACAGTTTAATCAAAGTGGTGTCCAGACGTTCCTCTTGTTTGACCAGGCAATCATCTTGGAAATAACTTTGCAATTCGGCTTGTTTGAATAATTCCAAGGTATCGATAGCCTGGTTGAGAGACCTCTGCTGGGCTACGGCACCGACTTGAGCGGCTTGTTTCAGATATAAATCGATGAGGCCATAGTAAAATTTCTCCAAAGTGTCCTGAGATGGTTTATCTTGGTCGGATAAAGACAGGGTCCGTAATTTTTGCAACGTTTGTTGGGCTTGTTCATAAGTGGCAATGGCATTGGACAATTGGTCCGGTTGAGTGGCCAATTGTTTAGCCAAGTTCCATTGCGTTTGATAAAGCTCGTTGAGGATTTTCACATCCTCGCTGGTGGTGTATTGAGATTGCAAGCGAAAGATATGTTGACGCAAAGTTGGTACATCTGCCGGTAGAGAGAGCGCACGGCTACGAGTTTGAGATGCCGACGCAGGGCCACAAGCTGCTTCAGGGGTCGCTGGTGACATTGGCTGGGCCCAAGTGGAGGTGCCCAGCAGAGGGAGAAATGTGAGGAAAAGTAATGAGTAAAGTTTGCTGTTCATAGTTAATTTTAATAGTTCATTGAAGAAGTTGGAGTCCGGAATTTATTCCGTTACCGTCGTTAGCGACGGAATAAATTCCGGACTCCAACGGCTATGAGTTGGAGTCCGGACGGAATAAATTCCGGACTCCAACAGTTGCCGTTGGAATCCGGAATTTATTCCGTTACCGTCGTTAGCGACGGAATAAATTCCGGACTCCAACGGCTATGTTAGCGACGGAATAAATTCCGTTACCGTCGTTAGCGACGGAATAAATTCCGGACTCCAACGGCTATGAGTTGGAGTCCGGACGGAATAAATTCCGGACTCCAACAGTTGCCGTTGGAATCCGGAATTTATTCCGTTACCGTCGTTAGCGACGGAATAAATTCCGGACTCCAACGGCTATGTTAGCGACGGAATAAATTCCGGACTCCAACGGCTATGGCACTTGTACAATATCATCCAGTTAGAAGTTAATAGCTAATGGCCAGTTCAAATTGTACCCCTTCATCTTGTAAATCATGGTCTTTCGGGTCATCTTTGAGGTCTTTTAACATTTCACCCCAGAGGGCTTGAACATAGATGCCTCTGGTGATAACCCACCGTAAGCCGATACCGGCACTGGCCAGGCGTGTGAGTTCTTTGCGATTCTCTTCTTTGCGCCATAACCCGCGTCCCTTCCACCCCATGCCATAGTCAAAGAAAGGGGCGATTTCAATGGCGCCTTCGCCAGGGTCGCTAAGATAGGGAATCGGCAATTTAAACAAAGGGATTCGCCATTCTAGCGAGACTAACAGACCATTATCGCTGATGGCTTCACTTTCCCGATAGCCGCGCACGGTAGCATGACCGCCCAGGGAAAATTTTTCAAGGGGCAGTAAGGTTTTATATCTGGTCTCCCCTTGCGCACTTTTCTCGTCCATCTCGTCCAATCGGGCTAATTGCATATTAGTTCGAAACAGCAGATTACTGCCCCATAGTTGGGGTAAATAAGATTTCAACCAATTTCCTCCCTTATCCGCCGGCCATTGACTGACGCGGCCAAACCATTGGAATTGGCCTAACCAGGTGAAGAATTTCGGGTCGGTGCGGTCCTCATCAAGTACCCGGTCAAACTGGTCGGAGCCAAAACTGAAGGTATTATAAAGTGCCACCACATTGTAGGGACCTTTGTAGAGAATTTCTGGAGTGACTCGGAATACGGTAAATTCACTTTTACCACCGTCGGCGCCTGGTGAAAAGGAAAATAGTTCACCTAAAAAGAGGGTTTCACTATTGCGCCGTTCCACTCTAAATTCCGCTGCCAGATGTTGATAAGCATGAGGATTAGGGTCCGGCGGTGGATAACTTTTCCAAAAAGGTTGGTATAAGGAAACCGACCAAGTTTCCGAATTACTGGTTAAGTCGAGTTCCTCAAATTCTGGAGTCACGACTTCGGAATCGCTTTTATCAAACGAGGCCGAGAGGGTGGTATCGTAGGGCAACCAGGAAAATAACAGGGGCATGGGGAAGGGGAGACTACCATTGATGGAATAGTCTTTTAAACCCTTGGTCAGACCCAGCCGTAGCGAAAAATCCTCTCCTAATCCTAACAAATTTTGGTTAGCCAAACTTATTTCACCCCGATAGGCGCCCACACTGGGAGGACGGTAGTTGTTAAATCTAAAACCAATTTCCCAAGGCATTGGGACGGGGTCTCCCGACAGTTCCAAATTTAACACGCCCTTACCAGGTATCAGCGGAATATCTGGGGCTGGTTCCAATTTTGCATCAATCTTGGTATTTTCCAATAACGGGTCTTGTTGCAACAACTGCAACCGTTCATTTAAGTCATTCATATTTAACAAGGTGTGGTCATCCCCAGGGAAATATAAACGTCGTTTGAGGTAACGACTAAACAGGGGTAAGCGAAACGCGGCAAAACGAGATAATTTTTCTGGTGCTTGAGGACTCACGGTGATGCCAGCTAACCAGCCTTCGATGATAGTGATGACAATATCCGCTTGGTCCGGTTGCACTTCTTGTTCAAGTAGCAAAGCGCCAGAATTAAAATGTTTCTGTTCAATGTAGTAACGAGAAATGGTGTCTTTAATGGTTTGGAGCTGTACCAAAGTCAAAGGACAACCGCCGGCCTCAATCACCGCTAGTTGTTGATTTTCCAAACGCGGTTTAAGTTGTTCGGCTACGGTTGGCTGAGTACAGGAATCCACTTCACCTTGGCGAAGATTATCTTGACAAAGATTAGCCAATTGGTCAGGATTAGCGGTATAAAACCTTTCTAAAATAGGGGCCACGTTAGATTGATTACCGCGGCGGAAAGCACAAGCAGTGGGTACAGCCAGTTTGAGTTGTTCAATCAGATGCTCAAGATGAGTTTGCACTTTATCATTGAGTTTGATAGTGTTATCAGCAATACTTATCCCATCAAGGATGAATTGCTGTACATTCACCTCGTTTAATGTGGATAAGGGTGCCGCATGAGAATGGAGTGTGGTTAATACTAATAGATAACCCGTTAAAAAAGCATTTATTCTTGTCATAAATTGTCCAAAGTGCTTTAATGGAGTAGTATATTTTTTGTCAATATGTCCTACCGTCTATTCAGTATAATTCCCGTTTTTTTTTTGCAAGATTTTTTTATAATTAATTTTTGTTAATTCGTTTTGTTTAGGTTTTATAATGTTATTAATCGTGAAGGTTTGGTTTTTACATGCCTGGTATTGGAATCCAAATCTTCAGATTTGGTCGGCATCATTTTCCCTCACCCCCGGCCCCTCTCCCAGAGGGAGAGGGGCGAAAGAAAATACGAGAGAATTTATGCTTCAGTACATTGGAATAACCAGGAGAACTTATTTATGAGTGCTGTGGCTTTACCACTGTTACAAAATGGCGACTGCTTAAATCGCTTCCAATTTGAGCGTCGCTATCAAACTATGTCTCGTCTCAAAAAAGCGGAACTACTAGAAGGAATTGTATATATGGCTTCTCCTCTACATTACGAGCATCATGCTAAACCTCATGCGATGGTCATCACTTGGTTGGGAAACTATTGTGCGGCAACGCCTGGCGTGGAATTTGGAGACAATGCAACGGTGCGCTTAGACCTGGATAACGAAGTGCAACCAGATGTATTGTTATGGCTCCCCAAACATCTGGGGGGGCAGGCACATTTATCCGATGATGATTACTTAGAAGGAGCACCGGAGTTAATTGTGGAAATTGCGGCCAGTAGTGCTTCTTATGATTTGCGGCAGAAACGTCAAGTCTATCGTCGTCATGGGGTGCAGGAGTATGTGGTGTGGCAGGTGCATGACCGACGATTGGATTGGTTTATTTTGACAGAAGGAGAATATGTGGCGCAATCGCCAACCGCCGAAGGTTTGTTACAGAGCCAAAGATTTCCGGGCTTGGTGTTGGACGTAGCAGCTTTGTTGAAACGGGATTTAGCTACGGTGTTAGCTCAATTGCAACGGGGTTTGCAAACCCCGGCGCATCGCGAATGGGTATAGCGCAGTTGAGTCGTTTATCAAACTGAAATTTGGTAGTGATGCCATCTGGGTGAAAAGTTTGAACTATAAGTACTGAAGCAGAAATTCTACGGTATTTTCCCTCACCCCCGGCCCCTCTCC
>DZAL01000061.1 GCA_022729575.1 Thiomargarita sp. | reverse complement strand
AGCTTCAGCTTTGGCAACGCCGTCTCACCTTGACCAATCTCGTCCAAAGCTGAAGATTTTGACTCCAACGCGGCTTACCAAGGAGAGATAGGGGGGTGGTTGACATAGCGATAATTATGAATTATACTATACAACTCACTTTGATTACGTCATATTTTTATTAATTTAAAAATTTAAATTTAAAGGTTAAAGCAGGAACCATAAATGATTTTTACTACCATTGAACAAGTAGAATTACCGAGTCAAGTTAACGCCGGAGCCGGCTTTGTCGTGACTTTAGTGGCTAATGGTGACATCCCTTTTCCACAATTGATTATTCGTCAAGCGGGTGGTTGGGAACGTTTGATCAAACCACCGCAAGTGATGGCGGAAGGAAATGGTCGTTATCGTTTCGCAGTACCACCAGAGGCTTATCAGGTTGGAATCGCCTATCTTCAGATTGAAGGTTGTCGCGTCGAGAATCTGGATTATGCGGCGCCCCATGATTGGATAAAAATGTATTGCGAAGTCCAAGTATCCCCAGCGTTGCCACCAACGTTGACTCCACCACCAGTGGAGCGGGCTTCAGATTTGACAACTTTCGAAAAGTTGTCAACTCTAGCCGTTTCACCGCCGCCACCGGTGGAAACAGCAGTCGTAGTGGCAGAAAGTATGGTGGCCGAGCGCATTTCATCACTAGAGCCAATGCTGGAGTCGCCACTGGTCGCCACCGAAACCATACTATCACCAATGCCTACAGTAGCTTTTCCAACCGTGGAATCGCTACCAGTGATTGAAGAGACCATGCCGTCACTGAAGCCAACCGTGGCCACTTCAGTCGTCGCCGACGAGACTATGTCGCCATCAATGGCATCTCAACCGGTCACTAAAGAGATGGTACCGCCACCGGCGGAACCCCAACCTGATTGGTTTGCGTTACCTAAAGTCACTTTAGGCGAATCCGACCAACCGGTGATTTACTTTGGGATTCATAAACATCTGCACCAGCCTTATTATCATTCAACGGATCCCGACGATTGGGATGGTGAAAAGGAGGATATTTTTGGACAACGGCACGGGCCTTACAGTCATTTTATTCCGGCGGCAGTACGGCAATATATCAATGGTGGATTGGCTCATGCGGGTCTGTCTGCCAGTTGGTCTGGCTCGTTAATTGAGCAATTGAATCGTTGCGCGGATAAAGGTCGGTGTGGCGGTCGCTTTCAGCAATGGAATCAACCATTACGAGAACTGGCGCAAACTAAAACGGCCTTTGGCCATCCGCGAGTCGATTTTACCGCGTTGGGTTTTTTTCATCCGCTCATGCCACTGATACCGGCGCGTGACATCATTGGCCAAATTGAGTGGCATCGTAAGATAATCCGTGATACCTTCGGGACTGAAGCCAGCGATATTTTGTTTCCTCCTGAGACTGCGTTTCAGCCGCACATGATCCCCGCTTTGAAAAAAGCCGGCGTGAATTATGTGATTTATGATTCCATTCATCATTTTCGAGCCTGTCGAGATTATCCTTATGCGGGTGTGGCTGAAGGCATGTTACCACCGAATCCGGCGGATCATGAAAATCCCGCGGTGAAAGATTGGTTGCAATTGAATAATATTTGGGCGCCAAGTAAAATTTCACCACAACTGTTAAAACCGTGTTTGCTGTATTATCTGGACCACCAAGGGCAAAATCACGAGATTATTGGCATACCCGCCGAGCGTTATCTAGGTAATGAAGATGCTCGCGGTGGTTATGGGGCGCTACAATATGAGATGGTCATGGGGCAAATTTATGACCAGATGTGTCAAACCAAGACTTATGACCCCAAACATCCGCCTTTTTTCGTTTTGCATTCTGATGGTGATAATTATGGCGGCGGGGCCGACAGTTATTACAATGTCAACACCAGTCGCTTGGTGACGATGTGTCAAACGGACCGCCGGTTTCAATTGATTACCATTAAGGATTACCTGAAACAATTTCCAGTGGATCCGAAAAATGCGGTGCATTTAGAACCAGGGGCGTGGGCTGGCGCAGATAATGGGGATCCGCAGTTTAGCAAATGGTTTTCGCAAGCGAATAATGATTATTCGCCGGATTTAAACAGTTGGGCTGTGTTGACGGCTTTTCAAAATATTGTTCATTCGTTGGACGATACGAAACAAGATTCCAAATTAGTGGATGCGCTTAAACGTTTGCTGTACACCGCGGAAACCAGTTGTTATTGGTATTGGACTGGTCAAGAAAAGTGGGATCGACAAGTGACTAACGCGGCTAACCGGGGGATGGAGATGGCAACGGCGGCTATTACTCATCTGGTGAAGACCAATAAGGAGAGAACAGGTCCCACCATTTTTCTCCCGTGGATTCGGCCGGCCAATCCTGGCGGTAAAGATTGGGGGGTCAATGGTCTCGTGAATGCGGCGCGGGAAGCGACGGTGAGAACTTTTGTTTCGGATTTATCCGGGGTGAAGACGGTGACCTTGTATTATCAAAAGGTGGGCACTAAAGCTAAAAAGAAGGTGACGATGGAAGACCGTGGTCCTTATCCTTCGCGCACTAATCCGACGGCGATTGCACATCTCTATCAGGTAGTGTTACCCGCCGGGACTGGTAATATTCGTTATTATGTAGAAGCGGTAGATGGTAAAAATAATACGTCTCATAGTCCCCTGAGTCGCATTTTTATTGCCTAATTTTCTAACTGAGCTTTTTAACCGTTAGGGATAACACCCCTTTGAGGGGTGTTATCCCTTGTTAGTAGTGGTGAAATGTGGGTAATAAGTCTGGAGTCCAAATCTTCAGATTTGGACGGCTGGTTGCCAAAGCTGAAGATTTGGACTCCAACTAGGTCTCGAAGACCTGTCAAGTTTTGGTCCGTGACCGCTTATTGCATCACTACCCAGGCCATTAATAACTATCGACTCAACGTAAACTAATGTAGGAACCTCAAAATGACCGTTGGCAAACCAAAACCAGAATTATTATCACCCGCAGGCACTCGTCAGCATCTGCGCTATGCTTTTGCGTATGGTGCGGATGCGGTTTATGCAGGTCCACCGCGTTATAGTTTGCGGGTCCGACAAAATGATTTCGATAAATTGGAACATTTAGCGGAAGGACTTGCCGAGGCTCATGCGCAGGGTAAAAAATTTTATGTCACCTGCAATATTTATTCGCATCAGGCCAAGTTAAAAACTTTTTTAAGTGACTTTACTCCCGTCGTGGCGTTACAACCGGATGCGTTAATTATGGCGGACCCTGGCTTGATTCTGTTGGCACGAGAGCAGTGGCCAACGATGCCGATTCATTTATCGGTGCAAGCCAATACAGTGAATGCGGCCGCGGTTAAATTTTGGCAAGAGCGAGGATTGACTAGAGTTATTTTATCTAGGGAATTGTCCTTAGAGGAGATTGCAGAAATTCGCCAGCAGTGTCCTGACATGGAGTTAGAAGTATTTGTGCATGGTGCGCTGTGCATTGCTTACTCTGGTCGGTGCTTGCTGTCTGGTTATTTTAATCATCGTGATGCGAATCAAGGGGCTTGTACTAATGCTTGTCGCTGGAATTATCAAGTGCATCCGGCGCGTCAAGATGAGACGGGAGGATTTTTGTTAGAGGAGAAATTACGGCCGGGGGAATATTTGCCAATTGAGGAGGATGAGCATGGCACTTATATTATGAATTCTAAAGATTTAAGAGCGGTGCAACATCTGGCGCAATTAATGGCTATTGGCATTGACAGTTTTAAAATTGAAGGACGTACTAAGTCGCATTATTACGTGGCTCGCACGGCGCAAATTTATCGGCAAGCGATTGAGGCGGCGTGGGCGAATAAACCGTTTGAGACTCATTTGCTGACGGAATTAGAAAATTTAGCCAATCGTGGTTATACCGAAGGTTTTTTCCGTCGTCATACCCATGATCACCATCAAAATTATGAACTGAGAAATACTCAGTTGGGCCGACAACAATGGGTAGGAGAAGTGATGGCGACAGTTGCGGAGCAGAGTGGTTGGTTAACTATTGAAGTGAAAAATCATTTTGCGGTGGGAGACCAGTTGGAATTATTACGACCTCAAGGTAATCTTAAATTTCAATTAACGCAGATGGAAAATACCATGGGTATTCCGATCACGGTTGCGCCGGGCTCTGGTCATCAAGTGAATATAAAAACGCCGGTGTTGGAAACTAATGTTCGATTTGGTCTGTTGGTTAGGACTGAGGGATGAAGAATTTGGGAGTGGAATGCCAGTGGAGTGCCTTCACTTTCCGGCCCCCTCATTCCACAAAATTAAAAATTAATAATGAGGACAGCATAAATGAATGAATTAAAACAACAAATAAAAAAACTGGCCGAAATTTACTCAGCTAATCTTAATGCAAAAATTGAGGCCAGAAAAGTGGAAATGAAGAATGATGATAATTCACACTATTTGATTTATCGAGTTTTGGGAATAACAACTATGGAAGGTCAGCTTATCGATAGGTATCAAAATACAGGTCGTTTTCTGTACAAATATACCGGTTCATTTTTAGAAGAAGCTGCGACTTTATGTTTTAAGTTCAGATTCCCAAATGGTAAAAAAACCAAAGTAGCAAATACACTTGGCTCAAAGCCCAAAACGTTTGAAATTGATTTTCTGAATGGAATTGACGCATTAGAGGTCAAATGGAGAGATGCAACGACTGACGGGGACCATATAACAAAAGAACACACTAGAGTAAAAGTAATCAAAGGACATGGTTTTAAACCAATCAGAGTCATGTTCTATTATCCACAAAGAGACCAAGCGCGAAGAATCCAAGAAACTTTAAAAACACTTTACGCCGGCGTTGATGGCGAATACTATGGCGGAGACGAAGCTTGGGATTTTTTAATAGGGTATACAGGAATTGATCTAAAGGAAATCTTAACTGAGATAGCCCATGAAAGAACACCTGAAAATGACAACTAATATAATCATTCAAGGTAATTGTCTGGAACAATTAAAGGAGATTGGAGCCAATCAAATTGACTTAATCTACTTAGACCCACCTTTTTTTACCCAAAGAAGACACTCCCTGTCAACTCGAGATAATTCTAAAACTTATCAATTTGATGATAAATTCAATTCTTTAGAAGAATATTTGTCTCTGATGGAAAACGTGTTGATTCAAGGTAAACGGGTGTTGAAACATACTGGCAGTGTATTTTTGCATTGTGATAAAACCGCTTCTCATTATTTAAGAGTGGTGTTGGACCAGGTCTTTGGTCGGGAGCATTTTCAAAGTGAAATTATTTGGTCGTATAAACGGTGGTCAAACGCCAAAAAAGGATTGCTAAATGCTCACCAAATTATTTTTTTCTATTCCAAAACCGCTGATTTTAAATTCAAGACCTTTTACACTAATTATTCTCCTACCACCAATCTCGACCAAATCTTACAAGAGCGAGAGAGAAATGTTCATGGTAAATCGGTCTATAAAAAAGATGAGCACGGCAAGATTGTCCTCGGTAAAGAGAAAAAAGGTGTGCCGTTATCTGATGTTTGGGAAATTCCCTCTCTAAATCCAAAGGCCAAAGAACGGACTGGTTATCCTACTCAAAAGCCAATTTTATTGTTAAATCAATTAATTAAAATTGTAACAGACGAGGGAGATCTGGTATTAGATCCATTTTGTGGCAGTGGTACGACTTGCGTTTCGGCTAAACTTTTGAAGAGAAAATTTATCGGCATAGAGGTTTCTAGTGATGCCGTTAATTTAGCCAAGAGAAGATTGGCGGAAATGATAGTGACTGAATCGAATCTGTTAAATAAAGGCCGTGATGAATATTTAACCAAAACTGAAAGTGAACTTGCCATTTTAGAAAATATCCAGGCGTTCCCGGTTCAAAGAAATTCTGGAATTGATGGATTTCTTAAAGAATATGTTGAGGGTAAACCCGTGCCGGTAAAAATTCAAGGTGAAAATGAAACGCTTGAACATGCTATAGAAAAACTGGAGAGAGCCTCTAAAGGAAATAATTACGCCTTAAAAATAGTCGTTCAAACTAGGGAATCAGAAAGTAGCAGATTATTTCAATGTCATACTGAGGTGGAGATTGTGAAATCACTTGAGTTACAGACCAAAGAATTTACTAAGAAAATTGCTCGTAGAGGTGCCGGGAATGAATGAGGCAATTTTTCGGAACCAGATTTTTCAAGTTTGGTAGTGCTGAAATGTGGGTGAGAACCTAGGACTGGCAGTCCTTTGAGGACCGCCAGTCCTGACCGCGTGGTCACCCCGATTTTAGGATACCTATGTTTTAAGTTCAGATTCCCGAATGGTAAACAAACCAAAGTAGCAAATACACTTGGCTCAAAGCCCAAAACGTTTGAAATTGATTTTTTGATAATTTTCGAACAGTTATCAACTCTGGTTGAAGTACAATCGCAACCAACGACAGATTTTATTATGAGTCTATGAAGTATTCCATACATAAAATGTTATTTTTGCCTGAATTTTGAACGGTCAAGCCTACCCTTTTATTATTTTATGGCCACCCACTTGCATTATATTTGAAATCACATATACTTACGGTCACCACTATTCTAACACTGAGGAATTAATATGGAAGAACAATTGCTATACGAAGGCAACCCAACGATTATCAGAAACCACCCTTTCTTTCTCCTATTTAGCCTAATTTTCATGGTCTTAGCCGCTATCGGATTAATGGTCAAGGGTTGGAATCTGGGTTGGGTACTTACTCTATTCGGCCTGGGAAGTTTTATTATACTGATACTCTGGTTGAACAAAATCAGTTCTGAACTGACCATCACCAATAAACGTTCTATTTTGCGAAAAGGTATTTTGGCCAAATCCACCATAGAAATTTTCCACTCTGATGTGAGAACCATCCAAATTAAGCAAACGCTATTTCAACGCTTGCTGGTGGTTGGTGACATTGGCATTGCCAGTGCCGCTCAATCGATTGTGGAAATTGAAATGTTAGGCGCGTCTCATCCGGAAAAAATTCGTGAATTGATTAATAAATATAGAGCCGAATCATTATCACTAACGGCCGAGAACAAAACTACCGATTAGTGTAAGTTTTAGATTTGACAACTTTCGAAAAGTTGTCAAATCTGGTTCTCAGTTTAGATTTGACAACTTTCGAAAAGTTGTCAAATCTGGTTCTCAGTTTAGATTTGACAACTTTCGAAAAGTTGTCAAATCTGGTTCTCAGTTTAGATTTGACAACTTTCGAAAAGTTGTCAAATCTGGTTCTCAGTTTAGATTTGACAACTTTCGAAAAGTTGTCAAATCTAGTTCGCGAAAAGTTGTCAAATCTGGTTTTAAATCTAATTCTATGCTGATTAAATCTCCAAATAAAATACTACCTTCTGAAATTACCCCCGAAACGCTCTACCACAATCGTCGTCAATTTCTACAACATCTGATAGCTACCAGTGCTACGCTGGCTATTTCTAACTTAGTTCAAGCTAAAGGTGTATTACCCCCTGCGCCCGACACCTCTTATTTAAAAACTTTACCCCATATTAAAAACCACCCCTTGAGCACTGATGAGTCACCCACGTCATTGGCAAAAATTATCAGTTATAGCAATTTTTATGAATTTGGTACCCAAAAATCGGACCCGATAACCCAGGCTCATCAATTACAAATTTCACCTTGGCAACTCATCGTGGTCGGCGAAGTAGAAAAACCAGGAATCATCGATATTGATGACCTCCTCCAGAAATTTACCCTAGAAGAGCGAATTTACCGATTGAGATGTGTGGAAGGATGGTCTATGGTCATTCCTTGGTTGGGAATACCACTTAATGAAATATTAAAACGTGTGCGGCCAACTTCTAAAGCCAAATTTGTCCAATTCAACAGTCTGTTCGACCCCCAACAAATGCCAGCACAACAACAACACGTCTTAAATTGGCCTTATACGGAAGGATTAAGAATAGATGAAGCAATGCACCCGTTGACTATTTTAAGTGTCGGACTTTACGGCAAAACTTTACCGAAAGAAAATGGCGCACCGGTTCGCTTAGTCGTCCCTTGGAAATACGGTTTCAAAAGTATTAAATCCCTCGTCAAAATCCGCTTAGTAGAGAAACAACCGTTAACCAGTTGGGAAGAAGCTGCTCCCACCGGCTATGGCTTCTACTCTAACGTTAATCCCAAAGTGCCTCATCCACGTTGGAGTCAAGCCAAAGAGCGTCGAATTGGGGAACTGACTAAACGTAACACTTTGATGTTTAATGGCTATGCCGACCAAGTAGCCACTTTATATCAAGGTATGGATTTGAAAAAATATTTTTGATTTCTTGGTAATCCCTACCAATCCAAAATTTGACCCCAGATTTGACAACTTTTCGAAAGTTGTCAAATCTAATTACCAACCCCAGATTTGACAACTTTCAAAAAATTGTCAAATCTCTGTTGACTACACCCTACTAATGCCAATAAAGAATTATCGCGTGGTTGAGTTAAGACCGCGGCTGCGGTGGAAACTGACTGACTGGGTTTGACCGAAGAGTTTGATGGCTTGGGTGACATGGCTAAAACACTACTCGGTTTTAAATCCTGCGGTAGTGGCCAACTACCGGCTAAAGGAATCACCAATAAGGTATTCATTTTTTCTGCCGTCGGCCGACAAATTTTATTCAACAACAAGGTACTCGCATCTTTGAAAAAACCCATGGATAATAATTGTAAACTATTACTGATGCTTTCATCTGGTGAACTAATCGTGATATGCCCATTGATTCCCAATCTGGAGGAAGCACTTATCACACTGTCAGTCGAACGTAATAGTTGCGAAGACTTAATTTGAATATCTCCTCCTTGTCCCTCATCGGCTTGTGCTCTAATTCTCGCATGATTGAGAATCACAAACTGTGGATTAGAGATGACAATATCTCCCCCTCGCTCTTTTCCGCCCATCACACTGGTGGTAATTTGTCCTCCTTGCAAATACAACGAGTCCGACAAATTCAGAATCACCTTACCCCCTGCCGCTCGGTGCGCCGAAGTATTAATCTTACTCCCTTGAATTAATTTCACCCGATTAGCTTGAATCGTGATTTCACCCGCTGCTCCAGCATTGTTTTCAGCCGAGATCGAACTGCCCAAAATTTGACTTCGATCTAACAAAGTCAACTCGCTCGTCACAATCTCAATCGACCCACTCTGACCAGACCCTAACGTACCACTGGCAATATATGCACCATGATTTAAACTCAATTGTTGCGCGTTAATCGTCACCTTTCCACCATTACCTTGGGCTTTGGTATCCGTAGAAATCACACCACCATCTAATGACACCTGCCGCGCCGTTATTTGTACACTACCGGCATTGCCAGTATTTGGATAATAATAGTTCACGAATTGATTGGCCGTATCATTTTCTGTAACTTCAACTTCTCCTGTGGTAGGCATTGGCACCTCCATGGCATTTACTGACGGATTCTCCTGCTGGTCATGGTCATTATCAGTACCCGCTTGGCCACCGTTACCCTCTGCTACAGGTCCAGTTTCAAGGTGGTCAGGATTAGGAGGCGGTTGCCCATCATCACTACCATCTGGTTTTGGCTTAGAAAATTCTCTACCCCCTTCAGAGCTGCCATAAATACCGCTACGATATTCTTCATTCTTATCATCATTATATTGACCATCGATGGTAACGGTATCAGCCACGATAAAAATAATTCCACCATCGCCACTCCCAAAACTACCACTGCCAATTTGGCCACCACCAGTTAAATTGAGATGACGTGCTTGCAAATAGATATTGCCGGCTTTACCCGCCGCTTCTTCGCTACGACCATCCGCACTGCTATAAATTCCGCTGTTACGAAGGAATTGACCGGCTTTAACTCCTACGATATTTAACGTCTCACTCACCGTAATATGGGCATCTCCACCTTCGCCAACACTCTTGGTGCTGGTGGAAATGATGCTACCCTCACGCAAGGTTAAATTATCCACCTGAATATCCAACGTACCTCCCTTTTGGGCCCCCAAGGTTTCGGCCAATACTCCCGCATCATCTAATTCAAAACGTCCTCCTCGAATAAACAATTTACCTCCTTTTTGTTCCGAAGTCACCGAAGTCACCGAAATCGGTAAACCGTCCACTTTAATCTTACCACCAGGTAAACTAGAACTAAACTCCAGACCAGTTTCTGTAGGCGTCACTTCTCCGGCGGAAGCTACGCTGGCTATATTAATTCGTCCTCCTTCGGCATAAAGTCCAGCCGGCCGTAGTTTTTGGGCGATGCCAGCTATCGAATCTTCAACTTCAGGTGGTCTTGGTTTATAAGGATTAAAGGCAAAAAAATCAAATGAGGAATCACTTTTTATGGTTAAATCACCTCCAATTAGTGATAATGTTTGGTCAGGGGTTACCGACAAAGCCGTGTTTTGCACAGTAATTGGTGCCGGCAACTCAGTTAAAAAACCAAACGCACTAGGCGGTGCCACTGATAATACTGTTTGTTTAGGGAATCTTGCATTAAATTGTCCATCGCTACCTAAACGTAAGGTATCTGCGGTACTGAGATGAAAACTTCCAGGTACGTTTATTGAAGCCCCATTGCCAAACATGATGCCGGCAGGATTGAGAAAATAAAAATTAGCATTGGGAATACTGGAAGAAATTTCACCATTAATTGACGATGGTTGTCCACCGGTTACGCGATTAATGATGTTGCTAATATTCACTTCGGCTGGCGCGGAATAGTTAGCGGATTCTCCTTCGGCCAGGTTAAAATGGCTAAAACTGTGAAATAGATTGGTCCCCACTTGTTGCCCTAAATTATTCGTAATTTCGTAGTGAGGGCCCATTAACTCGGTGGCTGGTGCCAGTGTGCCATCCAAAATAATTTCAGCATGAGAATAGCTGGAAGTAAGCACCGAGAGGATTAGATAAAATGAAGGAAATTTTAAAGGCATAAATGGTTCTCCTAATAATGGTAAATTGATGTCACTAACTCAACCACCCCCAACCCCTCCTTGGTAAGGAGGGGAGTGACCACCCTTCTTTCTCCCCTCCTTACCAAGGAGGGGTTGGGGGTGGTTATGCGTAAGGTGAGTTTATCAATAACACACAGCGTAAGAACTAACTTTCAATCGTTGTCCTGGCGCGAGATCATACACCGGCTTGTCACCATCCCAGCGACTAACCGTCAATCCATTCCATTTGGCCAGTTGTTCATAACTAGCCCCATATTTTAAACCGATACGATACAAGTTATCGCCAGTCTTAACTTGGTGACAACTTTGAGAAGGAAGAACGATCGGAGTAGTTGTATCGACCTGATATGGTCCTAACGTTGGGTCTTCTACACGAGGAGGCTGAATAGAGCAACCTATCAACATGCCTATGTTGATAACACCCAATACCAACCATCGTAGAGAAGTTGAGTAGTTGCTTGAGTTGATGAACGAATTTAACATAAAAACAATCCTCCAGTAAATAATCACTAATTCACCTTACGCACTACCACCCCCAACCCCTCCTTGGTAAGGAGGGGAGTAGCATCACTGAAATCGTAGGAGATATTCCCCGCCTTAGTAAGGAGGGGCTAGGGGTGGTTGAGTTAACTATGCGTAAGGTGAGTCACTAATGAAAAATTAATCACCAAGGAATTTATTTGATAATTTAATGATAATAAAATTACCAACCATTCCAGATAGTGTTAACGCTGACAATCTTATCAATAAGTTAAACACTTATGCCAATATTTTTCAAGTGATTGACAAAAAATATGGTGCAGGTTACCGTGAATCAGTCAATCTATTCAATGAAATAAATATCAGCATCCTCACTGAATGACAAATCATAGCCAGAGACTATTGCACATCGAGCTGGTCGTGATAATTTTTCCATAGTTTATTTAGGAGGTTTGTTAAAAAGTCTATATCAAGCATTTTAATGCTCAATTAATAAATTTGTTGCCTAATTGCCTCCTCTAATGCTGTTGCCTCAAGTTCCGATTGAAAACGCACATAATGCAATTTAGGTAGTCGTAGTTTCAAGTAATCCATTCCCTGATAAGGATGAGTTTTAGCTAAAATCACTAAAGCCGCTGGTTGTGGTCGAATTTTCCCAGCCGTTGCAATTGCTTCAATGTCATGCCCATTCACCTCTACCACTTGGCTACCAAAAGCGGTTAACTTTGCCGCAATATCACCTAACCGTAGCACTGAATCCATCGCCCCATCACATTGTTGTCCATTCAGATCGATGATAATAGCCAGATTGTTCAACTGATAATGAGAAATGACTTGCAATGCTTCCCAGGTTTGTCCTTCCTGCAATTCACCATCAGACAAAAAGACCCAGACTCGACCCGTTTCGCGCTTCAATTTTCTAGCCAGCGCCACCCCTGCTGCCATACTTAAACATTGCGCCAAGGAACCGGTGGTCACTTCCATTCCTGGTGAATGCTCGGCCCCAATCATTTCCACGCTACTTCCATCTTGATTAAACATCGTTAATCCTTCTGGAGCCATTCGACCGGTTTCCACGAGTGCCGCATAAATCACTAACGCATAATGGGCTGGACTGATGAAAAAGCGGTCTAATTCCGGTCGAAATTCGCCATGATAACCGGCACCAGTAAAACTGTCAGGATTATGAGCACTGGGGGTCCCCGCAAACGGGCGTGGAATCAGTGGGGCAATACTCGGTCCTAAATTCAAGACCTTAACATACAAAGTAGCTAAAAAATCCGCCGCGGAACAGGCTTGACTGAGATAACCGCCTTTATGTTTAATGGTGTGTTCAAACACTCGGCGGCGAATTCCTAACGCCACTTTATGCACTTCCTCTTGCCACATCGATAATCTCCTCTATTTTAGGTTAATAGGTTACATTGTTAATAATTGTTGGTATGATTTTAGCATCAGGACCAGATTTGACAACCAGATTTGACAACTTTTTGAAAGTTGTCAAATCTAAACACCGAACCAGATTTGACAACTTTTTGAAAGTTGTCAAATCGAAGAAAGATTTGACAACTTTTTGAAAATTGTCAAATCTAAACACCGAACCAGATTTGACAACTTTTTGAAAGTTGTCAAATCGAAGAAAGAAATCGCAGAAAGATTTGACAACTTTTCGAAAGTTGTCAAATCTAAACACCGAACCAGATTTGACAACTTTTTGAAAGTTGTCAAATCGAAGAAAGATTTGACAA
This sequence comes from Thiomargarita sp., assembly GCA_022729575.1. Lineage (GTDB taxonomy): Bacteria > Pseudomonadota > Gammaproteobacteria > Beggiatoales > Beggiatoaceae > JAABRD01. The sequence goes on along the minus strand of DZAL01000061.1, from coordinate 15,527 downwards.
CTTTTTGAAAATTGTCAAATCTAAACACCGAACCAGATTTGACAACTTTTTGAAAGTTGTCAAATCGAAGAAAGAAATCGCAGAAAGATTTGACAACTTTTCGAAAGTTGTCAAATCTAAACTCAGGAGTTAGCTTATGGCAACTAGAATCATCAAAATGATTGACGGCCAACTCTATTCAGGAGGTGCCGAGGAATTTACTGAATACCATGATTATGTGGAGTACAATAATTTCACTACTACCACGAAAATTTATAAACGTGGAATTGTTCTCGATTCCATTAACCAAAACCTGATAGAAGCCTTTCCCCTCGGAATAGTGCTAACGATATTGCTACTGATTGCCTTCGTAATCATCATTTTGCCTCCCGCTAATCCCCCCTCTTCACAGGTGGAGACAGTCTTGCTATCACCGGGGCCATCACCCTTAAAACATCGACGATTACACTCACGTTAAATTCATTAATCGGTAGTCCTGAAAGGTGAATGAGACAAAAAGGTTAAGACCGGATAGTTTTCCTAAGCCTCGAAGGCTTAGGAAAGCGAGTTTCTCTTCCAGTTCAAAACTACCAAAAACTGTGCGCTTAAACACAACGGTAAGTTTGTGTAGTGGTGTCGAAAAAAATTGATTCCGCGGTGTAACGTTGAATCGTCAAACTATCAGACCAGTGATTCATTGGCAACCCTGCTTTGTGCTTTAACTGACGCACAAATTCCTGCGGCTCCGGTAACGCTTCCCACACTGCGGGTAAAAATGTCCCACGATACCAACCGTCTTTAATAATGAGACCATCCACGCCTGGTTGCAATTGTCGAATCAAATCGGCTTCCGAAGTAAAAGTCATCGGCTCTGGGATAGTTAACACCGAAATGTGCATATCCAATTGCGGTAGCTCACTGGATTGCAAGCCGGCAAATCGCGGGTCGGAGAAGGCGGCGGCATAAGCATGGTTGGCCACATCGCTAATTAATGGACGGGTGGCCACCAAGGCACCCATACAGCCACGTAACTGGCCCTGAATTTTCAAGGTGACAAAACTGACTCGCTCTTCACGCAACTTTGGTGAATAATCTTCTGGATTAACTGTCAACGCCCGATGGTGTGTCAAACCATGCTCAATCGAAGCGGTGGCTACTTCCATCAAGGTTTTACATTCTAGCTCAGTGAAAGACATAAGCACCATACCCCACTACTTGATGTCGTGGCCCTGCGGTATCACCGGAATTACGTAAATCTATCGTCTGCACTTTCATCCGATGTGCTTTGGCCACCGACAATAACCCATTAATTGGATAACGACCACAAGCTTGCTCCGCGTGAATGTCTTGCGGACGCAAATTTTCAATGGCGGTCGAAGTCATTTTATCTATAATTTGTGCCGTGTGATAATCATGATAGTGACTTAAATCGGAACTAATAACTATCAAAGTCTCTGCTCCTCCCCAAAGTAGTTCTAACACTTCCGCCACTTCCGCCGGGGTAGCGTCACCCACCACTAACGGGATTAGAGTAAATTCTTCTAATACGGTTTGTAAAAACGGCAATTGCACTTCTAAACTATGCTCACGCTCATGCGCTGGCTCTAACAATGTGACTTGAGGCAATTGAAGTAATTGTTGAATAGCGGCCTGCTCCACCGGTACCTGGCCCAAGGGAGTAGCAAAACTGCTCATACCGGTGGCCGCTAAACCATGCAAAGGGACCCGGTGCGAAGGACCGAGTAGGACCACTCGCTTAATCACTTGACGGATTGAGGCGAGGTAAGCATAAACACTGGCGGCCACAGGACCTGAATAAATATAACCGGCATGAGGAGCAATAATGGCTTTAGGTACGAGAGTAACTTTAGTAGCTTGGTCAATACCAGTGGTAACTGCTTGTAAAAACTGATGCACCATCTGATGCAATTCTTGAGGATGCGCAGGATAAAACATACCGGCCACGGCTGGTGACCGGACTGTCGTTGCTGTCGTTGTCATGGAGACCTCGGCAAACTAGATGAAATTTATTAACTGGGTGCGGAGGACGCTATCATAACCTATCATAACCAGAGGCATTGTCGACAAAGTCGCCCGGCTTTCCTCTTCCTCTGGGAGTGGGACCGGGGGTAAGGGCTCGAAAGCGTCAAACGTACCGTTGGTTGGACCAGAAATTGCTATCGATATTCGATAACATAAGTACTGAAGCATAAATTTTCCCGTATTTTCTTTCGCCCCTCTCCCTCTGGGAGAGGGGCCGGGGGTGAGGGAAAATATCGCCGAATTTCTGCTTCAGTACTTATTGTCCTTGGACCATCTCCCAGAGGGAGAGGAGTCGGGGGTGAGGGCCAGTTTACCACCAACGCACCGTTGGTTGGAGCAAAAATTAGGTGGTGTTGCTAAGTGCTGAAGCAACAATTTTGCGATATTTTCCCTCACCCCCGACCCCTCTCCCAGAGGGAGAGGGGCGAAAGAAAATAGGAGAAAATTTCGGCTTCAGTACTTACCAAACCTGACAGGTTTCACTGACCTGTCAGGTTTAAGGAATTAGGACCCCTGTTATCACTTCCTGCTCACTACCTAAAATTCAATCGGCGACAATCCTTCTCCCGGATCAGTCGGTAATTCCAAAGGCGGTGGGCGAGGAGGAGTGACTGATATTGGCACCGGTGATGCTGAGACGTAACCCAACCACTGCTCTAAATCTTTTCCATATTTTCTAACCATCAACGCGATTAAACTAGATGGCGTTAACCCGGTGGTCGCACATAATTGTTCAATCAACTCGACGCTGTCATCACCCAACACCGTGATTCGCAGTTTGTTCATTTTAACATCCCCATCACACTACAAAACTGTGGTTGCGTAGCCACTTTAAAACGCCCCGCCGTTTGTTCTACCAGCGGTTTCGCCAAAGCCGCCGAGCCACCCACCATCACCACTTCGCCTAATTCGGGCAACCATTTCACCCAGCCAATTTTGAGTTTATTACGAATCTCTTCTAACCACTGCAACACATACTGCGGAAATTTATCGGCAAAACTAACTCCCGTGGTACCATAAGTCAATGATTCATCTGCTATCGCATCCATGATCAAACTTAACCGTGGCGAGGTATCCAGACGAATTAATTTGGGATGTTGTGCCACTAATTGCGCTAACTGGTAAGTGCCTCCCACGATAATTCGAGATTCTCTAATCAACGTGCCATTTTTAGTATACAATTGGCCAATGCCAGTTTTACCACCCAGGTCAAGAATACCATTAATCCGGGCATATTGAAAGAGTTTCTGCGATAATACCCATTTGTAGGCACCTAACGTCTCGGGTTGTACTTCGACACTCATAATATCTATCTTCATTCCCTCCCCATTGCGTTTAATTTTATGGCCGCCGGCCAAAGCTTTAACGATGGCTTCCACCTTTTCGGTTTGCAATTCATTGGGCAAGGCACAAACTAATCGCTCCACCACTACATGCGGCACTGACTCTCCTCCTTCAATCATCGCCAAAGCTAACTTGGCGGCTAAAAAGGCTTTTTCCGATTCAAACGTCGGACTACCGCCTAAATCTTGAGCCATGTTGCCAACGACCCAGGCATGTTTCACTAAATCGTGATTATCTCCTTGTAAATAATGAATCACCACCGAATTATTATCCGGTAACAGCGAATCCCATTCCTCTAAATCTCTATACCAGGAGGGCATGGTTTTAATGTAACCGTTGGAGTTACAAGACTTGATAACTCGATTGCCAATATCGATGGCCAATTGTATTTTCATGGGGGATGATTTGAAAAACATGAAAGTATCTCCGAAATAATAATTTATTTTATGCCTTAGTTAATGACACCTATTTGTACCATTTATACCATAATATGGATTATTATCGTAAACTTAATTCAACTTGTCAACTTTTCCATAATTAGCCAACAACAGTAATCCTAAAAATGTCAATAAGCCATTGACTATCAAAATTTCAAACCCAAACTGATAGCCGTTAAACCATTGCTGAGAATGTTTATGTAAAATAAAAGACCAGAGCGGTGCCAATATACATACCAGTGGCACCCAGGCATCACGAATCGACCAGCGCGTGAATAACCCAAACGCATACAAGCCTAATAGGGGGCCATAAGTAAATCCTACTGCTTTCAATAGATTAGTAATCAAATCACCAGTACCCACCGATTGAAATAATATCATCAACCACACCAGTAACACCGAAAACCCCAAATGAACTATTTTCAAGGTGTGAGGTTGATTTAAAGTAGGACGTTGCTGAATGTTTAAAAAATCTATGCAAAAGGAGGTGGTGAGAGAAGTTAACACTGAATCAATGGTCGAATACGTGGCTGCCACAATGCCCAATACAAAAATGACGGCACCGAGTTGGCCCAAATAATTGAATGCTAATAACGGATAGAGATCATCGGTACGTGTAGGCAAAGTAATGCCTTTGGCGCCAGCATAAGCATAGAGTAAAGTGCCCAAGGACAGGAATAAAATATTTACTAGGACCAAAATAACGCAAAACCCAAACATATTTTTTTGAGCCTCTGGCAACGTTTTACAAGTCAGATTCTTTTGCATCATACTTTGGTCTAAACCAGTCATGGCAATAGCGATAAACGCTCCACCAAAAAATTGCTTAAAAAAGTTTCGTGCATCATTGAGGTCCCAAAAAAAGATTTGGCTATACTGACTATAGGCGACGGTTTCTACTAATTGCTTGAAAGATAAGTTTAATTCGGTTTGAATTAGCCCAATCGTGAGGCCCGCGGCTAACAACATAAACGTGGTTTGCCACAAATCGGTCCAAATAATAGTTTGGAGACCTCCTTTAAAAGTATAAATCCAAACGAGAAAAACACTGAGCCAAGCCGTAACCCAAAACGGTACACCTAATGCCTGAAAGACACCTAGATGCAAAATCTTGGCGGCCACAAATAATTGAAACGAGGCACTAACCGTTCTCGATAAAAGGAAAAAAAATGCGCCAGTTTTATATGACCATGGCCCTAATCGTTGCCCCAAATAGGTGTAGATGGAGACTAAATTAAGTCGATAATACAAGGGCATCAGAAGCGTAGCAATCACCAAATAACCTAATAAATAACCCAACACCACCTGAAAATAAGAAAACTGAGCATGAAGCACCGCACCGGGAATAGAAATAAAAGTGACTCCCGATAAAGAAACCCCAATCATGCCAAAAGCCACCACATACCAAGGTGATTGACGATTAGCCAGAAAAAAACTTTGTGGATTGCTCCGTAATGAAGTAGTGAGCGCAATCCCGATTAATACCCCAAAGTAGGCTAAAATAACACTGAGAATGAGTAAAGAAGTCGTGGTCATGGTTAAAATTGTTAAAGTGGTTAGTCTAAGATTTACAAGTGATAAAAGTTATTGTAAGATAGGGTAAATCAATTGTAAAGATGTTACCAGATTTGACAACTTTCGAAAAGTTGTCAAATCTAAAATCTCGAACCAGATTTGACAACTTTCGAAAAGTTGTCAAATCTAAAACCTCGAACCAGATTTGACAACTTTCGAAAAGTTGTCAAATCTCGAACCAGATTTGACAACTTTCAAAAAGTTGTCAAATCTAAAACTTCAAAACCAGATGAATCCAAACCACCAAACCTTAACCCTGCCTGAAGCCATGCAAATGGCCGTGCAATACCACCAAACCGGTGATTTACCTCAGGCCGAAGCCATTTATCGCCAAATTTTAGCGGTCCAACCTAACCATAGTGATGCGCTACATCTATTAGGATTAATTACCTATCACGCCCAAGATTATGAAGAATCTATTCGCTTGATTCAGCAAGCCATTTGGACTAATAGCAACATCGCAAATTATCATAACAGCTTAGGTAATGTGTTACGAAATCAAGGTCGTTTGAATGAAGCCGAAGAATGTTTTCAACACGCCTTAGCCCTCAATCCCAATGATTCCGGATTTCATTACAACTTAGGGCTGACTTTAACTGGGCAAAGTCGTTGGCCAGATGCGATTGCCTGTTATCAACGGGCGTTAACTCTAGCTCCTCAATCGCCAGAGATTCTTAACAGTTTGGGTCAAGCCTGGCGAGGATATGGCCAATTTGCCGAAGCCATAGCATGTTTCCAACAAGCCTTAACTTTGGCCCCGCGCTTGGCCGAGACGCATAATAATCTGGGTGTGACTTATTTTGACCAGGGCAATTTGGAAGAGGCGTTAAAATGTTTTCAACGCGCTTTAGCGATTAATTCCAACTTCGCCGAAGTTTATAATAATTTGGGTAATTTATTCAAACGACAAGGAAAATTGCCAGAAGCAGTAGATTTTTATCAACGCGCATTGTTACTCATTCCCAATTCCGCGCAATTGCATTACAACTTAGGCAATGCAGTTAGCGAGCAACATCAATGGCAATCGGCGATTGAATATTTTCAACAAGCGATTGCTTTAAATCCTAACCTGGTAGCCGCTTATAATAATTTGGGCACGATTTGGGAAAAACAAGGAAAATTTAATGACGCGACGGCGTGTTATGAGCACGCCTTAGCCCGCAATCCCAATTTTGCCGAAGCTCATACTAATGTGGGAAATATTTTGTGGCATCAAGGTAAATTGACCGAAGCGCAAACCAGTTTTCAACGCGCACTTTCTCTCCAACCCCAATCAGCCGCGGCTCATAATGATTTGGCCAATGTGTTAAAAGATAAAGGACTGCTACGCGAAGCCATTGCGGCCTATCAAACTGCTTTAGAATTAGGTCCCGCAAACGCGGCAGAGATTCATAGTAATCTGTTATACACGCTACATTATTCGCTAGATTATGATGCCGCAACTTTATTGAGCGCACACCAGCAATATCAACAACAACACGCGGCGGCCCTCAGTGCCACGATTCAGCCTCATTCTAATGAGGCTACTCTGTCACGTCGACTAAAAATTGGTTACGTTTCCGCCGATTTCCGGCAACACCCCGTAGCCTATTTTTTGGAACCGATTTTGGCCCATCATCATCATGCCAGTTTTGAAATTTTCTGCTATTACAATGCCGCCACTCAGGATGAAATCACGCAACGGTTACAACAGTATGCCGACCACTGGCTAGATTGTGTGGAATTATCAGAGGAGGCATTAGCGCAACAGATTCGGCAAGATAACATTGACTTATTAATTGATTTGTCTGGACACATTGCCAACAATCGACTATTGACTTTTGCCCAAAAACCGGCACCGATTCAAGCGACTTACTTAGGTTATCCGAATACCACCGGGTTAACCGCCATCGATTATCATATCACCGACAGTTATGTGGAGCCAGAAGGAATCACGGAAAAGTTTCATTCCGAAACCGTGATGAGACTGCCAGACAGTTATTATTGCTATCAGCCAATGGATAATAGTCCTGCGGTCAATGAGTTACCTGCTTTGAGCAATGGTTATGTGACTTTTGGCTCATTTAACAATCTGACCAAACTTAATGTTGAGACTTTTCGCTGGTGGGCCGAGATTTTACGGCGTGTACCCAATGCCAAATTAGTGTTAATAACTCAAAGTTTTGGCGACTTCGTCACTCGACAAACCGTGGAGGAGCAATTAGTGCAATTGGGGATACCACGTACTCGTTTGGTATTAAGCGCAACGATGAGCACGGAGGACACCCTAAAAGCCTATCAACAAATCGATATTGCTTTAGACAGTTATCCTTACAACGGCGCGACGACGACTTGTGAAGCGTTATGGATGGGAGTCCCGGTCATCACCTTGGTGGGCCCCACGCCAGTAGGACGAGTCGGTTTAAGTTTGCTCTCCACGTTGCGACAAACCGAGTTAATTGCCCGGACCCCACCAGAATATTGCAATATTGCAGTAAGACTAGCGAATAATTTGACTCATTTGCAACAATTGCGAGCCGGAATGCGAATTAATATGATGAGCTCGGCGTTAATGAATGCACCGGCGTTTACTCGTCACTTAGAAAGTATTTATCTGCGAATGTGGCAACGGTGGTGTTTATCTCGTTAAACTGAGTTGAAATTTTCTTGTCTCGTTTATCTTGTTCCTACGCGCCGGCGTTGCGTGGAAAGGGACGCTAGCGCGTCCAGACGGCATTCCCACGCCAGCGCGTGGGAACGAGATAAATCTACCCCTAAACCGCCGGGGGCGAGGATTCTTAAACCTGGCAGGTGCTAAGTTTCCTAAACCTTTGAGGTTTAGGAAACTTTGAATCTTGGTAACTTATTAAATGTTAACACCTCCATTAATTTGGAGAGACTACCCTAAAATATGCTCGACCTATTGCAATAAAGCCAGAAGACCGTTTAAAATGAGCGAATGGATTGGATAGTAGTGACCAGTAATTATGATTTTACTTGATAACCTATTGATTAAACTAACTATTGCTCACTGTAAACTAACCACATTTCAAATTTTCGACTTTAACTTTCCCTTATAAAATGAACATTATTCACGGTATTTGGACTCCTGAAAATAATCATGAATTTGTGCAAAGTGGACAGTTTTCGATTTGGATAGAGACTGACGAGGTCATTGCCAATAAGAAAACCAATATTCATCCACATCATTTGCAACAAGCGAATTGTTTAGCGTTTTTAAAACAAGAATTCGCACTTAATCTCGATAAAGAGGCAATTCGTTTGCGAACTGTTAAATTGCCAACTTATCAGGGTAAACCGTTGCCGGCACCCGAATTAGCAATTGGACCGGAACTTGACGAGGCGGCGATTATCCGCTTAGAAGATTGGCAGGTGTATAGCTACAGTTTATCCCAGCCATTGGAAGACATTAATAATATTCATTTTTTGAGTTGCTATCAAGCTGCTAACACCCGCGTGGGAAGTGATTTCTCGTTTTGGCATTATTTTGCTCAATCATTGAAAACAGTTTTGTATAAAGACCAGTATATTCCCGCGTTATTAACCCAGAAAACAAGTAAACAAACGCAACTGTACCGGTATTGGAAAATCGTTTCACCTCAATATGAAGCGTTGATTCGACACGCGGTAACGCAGATGCCACTCGCCTGTAGTTTGCAATATCAACCGGCAACGCTATTACAGCATTTTGCTCAAGTGTGCTTAGGAGATGTGTTAGAACAGGCGCGACGCAGTTTACCGCAGATATTTTCTAGCAAAATTCAAAGTGAGTTTTTTGGCACATTATTAACCTCAGAATACGCCACAAAACCGCTACATAGTTATCAAAAACAACCAGAACCACCGTTTGAGCAGTATCTAAATTGGCAACAAAAACTCACCGGTGCGACCACTAAAACCACGTTACAACTCGGTTTTCAACTCGATGAAGCAACTGTGGAAACGCCAGAGTCGTGGCACGTTGAATTTGTGTTAAATTCTCATCAAGACCCCTCGTTTAAACTAAGTTTGTCGGATTTTTGGCAACAAGGTAAGCAAAAATATAAAACTTTGTTAAAACAACAATTTGGAGCCGATATTGAACAACAGGTGTTAATGCAGTTGGCGCAAGCGGCAAAAACTTATCCCAAGTTATGGGCCGGCATGGAAACCAACACGCCTAACAGTGTGTGCCTAACGCTGAATGAAGCCTTTGAATTTTTAAAAGAACATGCGTGGATACTGGAAGATGCCGGTTTTAAAGTCATTATTCCTGCGCCACTAACGCCCAAAGGTCGGCAACGGGCAAAATTACGCCTGCGTTCTTCCAAATCCTCCTCCAGCACTACCGCCGCTGGCAAATCTTATGTTTCTTTAGAAAATTTGGTGAATTACGAATACCAGTTAGCCATTGGCGATGAAATTGTGTCTATTGAAGAATGGCAACAATTGATCGCAACCAAAACGCCATTGGTGCAATTTCGTGGGCAATGGGTAGAATTAGATCGCGATAAAATGTTGGAAATGTTACAGTTATGGCAACAGCAACAACAACAAAACGCCACGCTAACCGTACCTGAATTGCTAAAAACTTTGGCGGAACAAAACGATACTTTTGCCGTAAGCATGGAAGATAGTTTAGCGACGATGCTCGAAAAATTAACCGATAGCAGCCAATTAGAACCCATTGACAATCCACCCCAACTCAATGCCACCTTGCGTGAATATCAAAAACGTGGCGTGGCGTGGTTGCGTTATTTGGAATCGTTGGGTTTAAGTGGTTGTTTAGCCGATGATATGGGCTTGGGTAAAACCATGCAAGTGATTAGTTTGTTAGTCCTGGAGCAGGCAACCACGAAAACTGCGCCGACGTTACTGATTGCACCGACTTCCGTGTTGGGAAATTGGCAAAAGGAAATAGAAAAATTCGCGCCACAGTTAAAGACGTTGATTCATCACGGCAGTGAACGCCACAAAGATGGCAAGACCTTTACCGCCCTATGTCAAAAATACGATATGGTCATTAGTTCATACACCTTGGTGCGTAAGGATTTGGCGTTGTTTAAAGCAGGTAACTGGCAACGCTTAGTGTTAGACGAGGCGCAGAATATCAAAAATCCCAAAACCGCGCAAACCAAGGCAGTTATTAGCTTAGAAGCCAAGCATCGTTTAGCTTTAACTGGAACTCCAGTAGAAAATCGGCTGATGGATTTATGGTCGATATTTAACTTTCTCAATCCTGGTTATTTAGGCAAATCAGCGCAATTTCGTAAAAACTACGAATTACCGGTGCAACGCGATAATAACGTACAACAATCGGCGATTTTGAAACAACTGATTCAACCGTTTATATTAAGACGTTTAAAAACGGACAAAAACATCATCAAAGACTTACCGGATAAGATTGAAAATAAACAATATTGCAACCTGAGCAAAGAACAAGCCTCACTGTATGAAGCGGTAGTGAAGGAGGTAACTACGCAATTAGACGCGGTCGAAGGAATTGCACGCCAAGGGTTGATGTTATCAACGCTGATGAAATTGAAACAAATTTGTAATCATCCGATGCAATTTTTGCAAGATGGCAGTGCTTTTACTCCTGAACGTTCGCATAAATTAGAGCGGCTAACCGACATGTTAGAAGAAGCCCTGGCCAACGGCGATAGTGTGTTGGTATTTACGCAATTCACTGAAATTGGTGAAAATTTACACCGCTACTTACATCGAGAAAAACACTATCCTACGCACTATCTTCATGGGGGCACTAGCCGCAACAATCGGGAGCAGATGATTAGCCATTTCCAAAATCCCGACGCCTCACCCTCCGTGTTTATTTTATCCCTAAAAGCGGGCGGTGTTGGGATTACCTTGACGCAGGCAAATCATGTGTTTCACTTTGATCGTTGGTGGAATCCATCGGTGGAAAATCAAGCCACGGACCGGGCATTTCGGATTGGGCAACAAAAAAATGTATTCGTACACAAATTTGTCACTTTGGGCACGTTAGAAGAACGTATTGACCAGATGATTGAAGATAAACAGAAAATTGCTGACAGCATTATCGGCAATGATGAAAACTGGTTGACCAAGCTAGATAATCAGGCGTTTAAAAAACTGATTGCACTGAATAAACAGTATATTATGGAGAACTAACATGGGTACGCGTAGCAAAACTTGGTGGGGACAACGTTTTTTAGCGGCTTTAGAAGAGTTCACGGATCCCGCGCGGATCGCCCGTGGTCGTGGCTATGCCGGTGATAATCGGATTAAAAAATGGTCGCTACAACAAGGCACAGCTAAAGCGAGTGTGCGCGGTAACATCAATCCTTATTTTGGAGTTTATAAAGAGCCCACTTATCAGGTGACGGTGAAAGTAACCACTTTATCAGTGGCACAGTGGCAACAAATCATCGCACATCTCAGTCAAAAAGCCAGTTTTATTTCGCGGCTGTTATTGAACGAAATTCCTGAAAATATTGAAACTGCGTTCAGTGATGCCGGTTTGCATTTCTTACCCAACAGTGACGAAGATTTTATTGTTGAATGCAGTTGCCCAGATTACGCGGTGCCGTGCAAACACATCGCGGGCGTATGTTTTCGATTGGCGAGTTTATTTGATCAAGACCCCTTTTTGTTGTTTGAAATGCGCGGTTTATCACCACCAAAGTTACAACAGGAATTGCTTAAATCACCGTTAGGTAAAGTGTTAGCCACTGCTAAAATGGCGCAACCACAACCTGTAGAGAGAGTGGAAAATTTTTATCCGCGTCCACAAGCTATTCATTTACCTGAGCAAGTTAGTTTACAGCAATTTTGGCAAGGAGAAAAAGCCTTACCCAAGTATTTGGAACCTCCCCAAGAAGCCATGATTCCTGCGTTGGTGATTAAAAAAGGGGGAGATTACCCACCCTTTTGGGAGAAACCAAGTTCATTTATCGAAGTGATGGAAGATTTTTACAGTCGGATGCGTAAAGCCAGTTTGAAAAATTGTAGTTAGGATTATATTTTGCAAACTAGGCAGTCCCTCCAAGCTAATGGAGGTCTTAAAATTCAATGGATTACCAAGGTTCAAAGTTTCCTAAACCTCAAAGGTTTAGGAAACTTAGCTCCTACCAGGTTTAGGAATCTTCGAACCAGGCGATAGGCGGTAGTAGGCGTAGGGTGTATCAGCGAAGCGTCATACACCATTGCGGTTAGTACCTCCATTGGCTGGTAGGGACTACCCAACCAGGAGTACAAAGCGAAGCTTTGTAACAAAGCTTCGCTTTGTACTCCTGGTTGGGGTAATTCCTTACGTGAGGAATTAAATGGACCATCTATTTATTGGTGGTCCCTAAGTTGTCGGAATGCTGGCGCGTGGAAACGAGAAAAAGGGTGAGTGATCTGCTCATCTAAGTATTCTGTGAATGGCCTGGCCATAACTTATGGTTGCCGTGGTGCCAAAACAGGTCTGGGGAGTTGGCAATCATTTCAACAACTGCTGTTCCAATTCAGGTGGCACTAATCCTTTAACCGTTGCCCGAATTTTACAGCAAGCGTAGGGTGCGTTAGGCGCGTCGGTTTGCGCCGTAACGCACCTTATGGTAAATTCCCACGTTACTGTTATTTCTGGGTGGCTTTTTTAATGGTTGTTCGCCCTGAAAAATGGTGCGTTTCGCTAACGCACCCTACTTGCTCTTTTTGGAATTCATCAAATATTTAATTTAATCCCAAGGATTTATGACCGCCAAATTTGGATAGATAAAATGCTTGATATTCCTAGTGACCAAACATAACTCATGGTGCAAAGCAGTGGCGGCCAATAAGCTATCAATGGGGGGAAGTGGACGATTCAAGGTCGCCTGCAAATTCCCCCACACGTCGGCAATGTCTGCATCAATGGGCAACAAGCGTTCTTCAAACCATTCTGGTAATTCGCATTCCAGCCAGTGGCGTAAATTATCTTTACGAGGACTGTCAGGTAGCTTTTCAACACCTTTGCGAATTTCGCCTAAACTTAACACACTAAGATAAAGCGATTCATCCTCAACCGTGGCAAACCAAGCCAAGACTTGAGTGTTTGGTTGAGAACGTTTCACTTCAGAAATTACATTAGTGTCTATTAAGTATTTATTCATCAATGATGCCCCATTGTGGTCAATTGGCTGATGACCCGTCTCGGTCTAATTCTAACTCAACGTCACACAACGGAGAATGACGTATAAATTCCACAAAACTTAACTTTCTCTCAATCTTCGGTGGAGGTAAGCGGTCACTTAAAACTGCTACCAACTTGGACAACTCCACTAATTGTTCGTCGGGCAAACTATGTATTTGCTGTAACAAACCGGTTTCAAGGTCAATACGATTCATTATTTCCTCCTATGGGCGTAACGGCCCTCTCTCATAGCTAAGTTGAATGTAAGATTTCCCTTTGGGATGGATGATGATGATTTGTTAAAATAGTGTCACCCCTGAGAAATGTCAATAGTCCTGGTGATTTTAAAATAAAACGGTCTAACTTGCCACTGGTATTTTTCTATTTCTCCTAATATAGTAGCTTTTATCGTTTACCAACACCTTAACAGGAATTTAATCATGCTCCCTTCTAAAATCATCATCCCCACCTTAATTGCCATCCCATTAGCTTTGGTCAACTTTAGAATATTTGACCTTGAATGATTATAAGTTCTGAATCATGAATTTTCAGGTATTTTAGAAAGCAAAATTAACTCGAAATTCGTCGCCAATTTTCGTCAAGATCTTTTCCAGTTCTTTAACTAAATTGTCGAAGGAGATATCTGCGGAAACTGGTAACCAGGAATATTTAATAAATCGCCAAAGAATCTCAATGAGGTTCAATTCGGCACCGTGCGCAGGCCAAAATTTCAGAATTATTCCTTGCGCGGTTCCCACACCGGCAGTTTAGCGAGCATCTCATAACTGGTGTGAGTTGAAGATTGGTCCAAGATGATAATTCGTGGTATCGAACTAGGGCACCTCAAACGAATAAATTCTTCAAAGCCGGCAATCACTATCTCGGAGTTGATGGCACCTTGAAAATTAAATGATTCGACTTGGTTATCCTGGGTTAACCACCCCAAGACCTTAATACGTGTAGTCCGCTTGGCAGGAACTTCCAAAAGAGAACCATAAGGTTGCCAGGCATAAGGAACACTAGGTGGTCCAGCAAAACCCGATTCATCAAAGAACCAGAGTTCGATGTCACCAGCTTGAGGTTGTGGTTTCAACTCTTGAAGTTCCGCCGGTGCGGTCTCCAATTCCTCTTTAGGGCGTCGGTCTTTCATGGTTTTTTTATTCTCTTCCAAACATAGCCGGCCGCCTTGAGGAGCCGGGTAATAGTGGAAGGACTCACTCGTTGGCCGGTCAGGTTCGCGAGTTGGGCTCGTAGAGTTACCATGGAACGCGGCTCCTGGGCCGCTAATTCAATCAATAATGGCTTTTCCGAATCGGTTAACCGGCCAGGTCCGCCGGGTCTTGGCAGGTCCGATAAACCTTTGATTCCTAATGGTTCCCAATGGTCAATCCAAGTTGAAACGGCATCACGACCAAAGTCACCAATTTGGCTAATTTGGTCAAGCGAAAAACCTTCCGAACTTAACCAAATCGCTGGTGCTCGGGTACGACACCGCGAGTTGGGAGAGTGTTTCACAACCTCCTTCAATTCATTAATTGGTTCTTCACTTAATAATGACACCAACTTGAGTGGGATTTTCATAACAGTTAACCTATTTAGTAAGAGTAGTTTTTAGGAGATTAATTATACCATAAAATTCATGATTCAGAACTTAACAGTGCGTAAGGTGAGATAATAAGTCACTCAAGCAAAATGCGGCGTTGGAGTCCAAACCTTCAGATTTGGACGAGATTAGTCAAGGTAAGACGGTGTTGCCAAATCTGAAGGTTTGGACTCCAACGCCGTAACTTTAACTTTATAGTAATATCCTTATCTAGTTGTCCCATAATAAGTTTGGCCAAACCGCAGGGATAACACCCCTTCGAGGGGTGTTATCCCTCAGAAGTACAACAGTAGGTGAATATTACTATAACTTTAACTCAGCTACTCCCGCTCTAAGAAGACTATTTTAGTTGGTTAAGGAGCTAACCAAGCCTCAAAAGCGAGGGGCCACAGAACACCCTACCGCGGTTTAAGAGTATCTGTCAAAGACG
>DZAL01000060.1 GCA_022729575.1 Thiomargarita sp. | reverse complement strand
TCGTTTATTTCTAAATTCGTGGTACTGGTGTAGGAAAGTTGCCCCACATTTCTCGTCGAGCCTCCTTAATCTCTTCCTAGGTAAGGTGTACCCCAAGATGGGCCAAGGCACCTATAGATAACCGTGGTGGTTTTGTCTGGTCATCTGGTGGTTGTGAGTGGTCAATTCTGGTCGTCAGAAATTCTACAAAGTCTAACACCTCCTGTTGTTTATCAAGAGGTAATTTATTTAAGTTGTTCAAGATGGTTTGTTCAATGTTCATTATTGCATCTCCTTAACAGAGTTATGAATCTCCTGTCATTTAGGGTAGGGTGCGTCCCACGCACCATTTCCGCTACCGTAAAGTCAAAACATCACACCAGAAAGTTGTTAGCATTCGTTTTCTTTTCAAGTGTGCCATGACCGAAAAGTCTCTTGCTTGGCATGTAATTGCCACAGATGAAGTCCTGCACTAGATACGCGAACGATGGTGCCCATACGTTTAGCTTACGTATCAAATTCAGGATGAGGCGAAAAGCGACGTATAAAAGTAGCTACCTCATACCGAGACACCGACAAATGTACCAAACAGTAACGAGAATGGCACAATTGACGGTCATAAAAATCGGTGTCACGAGTAAACAAAGTAGGACCTCGCAGAGTCAACAGAAAGGGAATAATTTCCTCATCTTGTATTCCCTTCCTACTCACCTCATAACCAATTTGATAAACACGGAGTCGCTGACTTTTTAAAAGTTGGCGTTGGTTTTCCAGAATGTTTTCATCCAGAATGTTCACGCCATTTCGTACCCCAAAACATACTTATCCAAATGGTCAAACAAAGCGCGATTGGCTAATTGCACGGCCTCCGTAATAGCCTCAGTAGTGACATTCCCATGCCATTCTTCCACAATGCTTTCCCAAGCCATAAGTACTGAAGCAGAAATTTGGCGGTATTTTCCCTCACCCCGACCCCTCTCCCAGAGGGCGAGGGGCGAAAGAAAATACGAGAAAATTTCTGCTTCAGTACTTACCACTCGCGACTTGTTCCAAAACATCCGCAACAAAGACACGAGTACCACGAAACGTCGGTTTCCCATGACCAATTTTCGGGTCGCTAACAATGTAACGCCCTAACACTTTGGCCGCTTCAGGTGGACTCTTTTTCTTAATCTTAATCTTAGACAGAGTTTTCATGATCCTCACCATAATCCTGTTGTCCGTTGATAACCAAAACGCTGGGATAGACACAACGAATTATGTCCACCCAACTTGGTTAGAGTTTGCGTAACAACTCCTTAATGTCATCAATGTACCGTTCACTGTAAAACAGTAAATTACCCAGTCCTACCCGCCCAGCACTGATGAAACCAATTGCAATGGGTATTCTCCCCAAGATATTGAAGTACATGAGGAGGAGACCTTATTTCAGTTGAAAAACCGCGTAATTAAGGTCTCCACGGCCCGCTTCTTTGGCAAATTTGTTTACCGCGTCTCCGACATTTCTTAAGTGGCCTTCTGCCAGAGATTGTCTAATAGCATTTAGCGCCGTGCTAGACAATCTCTTTGGGTCAAACAAGTACCATAGCAATATATGAGTATCTAGCACCACAGGTCCCATTAGTTCATCTCCCTTAGACCGTTCCCCCACATTTCGCGTCGGGCCGCGGTAATATCCTCTTGAGTGAGATGTACACCAAGGTCAGCATACGCCCCTTCTAAAGACTGCCGCAACGTTTGATTTGCCATCTCTGGACGCGGTGAGTCAATTCTGGCGGTCAGAAATTCCACAAAGTCTAACACCTCCTGTTGTTTATTAGGAGGTAATTTAGTTAGGTTGTTCAAGATGGTTTGTTCAATGTTCATTATTGTACCTTATTAACAGAATCATGATACTTTTCACTAAAGAGTGGTGAAGTTTAGTAAAGCCAAACAGCAGGAACTCAAATGGTCACTCACTTGAAAGACTTTTCAAGCCGGTCTGTGAAGAACCATCGCCACCAGAATATCTAACTTCACCCTTTGGTTCCGTAGAAAGTTCCATTTTGTAAGCCAAATACCCTATCATCCCTACTCCAGTGATCCACCCGATTATTTGCCATACCCAAATGAAAGGCATTCCTCCTTTAGGCCAGATGTTATTATAATATTCGGGAATCATTATGCCAGGACCAATGGCCAACACCACCCAGAGAAGGGGGAGTAACCAAACGACATGCTTATGTTGATATTTATCTAAACCTGCGTATTGATTCAGAATTTTGTGGAATTTCTGGCGATGTGTTTTTTCATCTTCCGTGGAGAAGCGTGAAATGATGGAAGCCAGAATGAAATTAATTCCCAATCCCCAAACGGCTGAATGTATGGTCCATGGCCACTGTCCAACTCCATAGCTTGTCCAGTGTTTCACTAATCCTTCCATAACAATCACTACCACAATACCGACTCCCAAACCCACCGAAATCCCCATCCTTGAAAGAAACGGCCACCAACAAAGTCCAACTAGGGCCGGCACCATTTGAAGTCCAAAGGCAACGGCAAGTGCCCCCAGATATGCCATAGTATCAGTAGCAAAAGTAGTAGCTATCATCAAAGCAGTCAAGGTCACCAGAATCAGTCCACTACGTGCCCAATGAATTTGGTCCTTTTCGCTAAGGCCCGGTGATTCGGGAGAAGGTTTGAAAACTCGTGTTGGGGGATTAATTACGTCATGACTTAACATACTTCCAAAAGTCACCATATAAGAAGCCGCGGTGGATTGTATAGCTGCCAAAGCACAAATGGCCAATAAGGCCATCAACCATCCTGACATTCTTTCTGAAACATAAGAAGTTAGACGTATTAGGGAAGGAACTAAAGTTTCGGCGTTAAATGTTTTTATATCTTTTCCGTCTTTATCCTTTTCCTTTTTCTCCTTACACCGTTCATCCTTCTTACTGTTGTCGTAAGGTAACACACCAATGAGATTCTTTGGCGAAGTGGTAGAAGAGGGTGCTGAAGTGGTGGTGGAGTCTTCTTTACATAGCGCATCTATCGCTTCAGCACCCAACAAGTGTCCTCCAAATCCTTGTATGGCAGGAAACAGAATAAGAATGAAACCGATAACTAACGCAGAAGCTAAGGCCTGGTGTGCAAAGAATCTTGGTTCTTTATTAGAAAACGTCCACATAGAAAAGGCTGGAGAGGTTTGAATCCCCATCAAGGCTATTAAAAAGGTGAGGACCATGGAGACGGTCCAATGACTTCCCAAGGTCTTGGCAGTTTCTTCTTTACCTCCCGGCAGACCCCACCAACCAGGTATGGTGACGTAGTGACTGTGACCATTGATAAGTCGTGTATCTGAAGATACTAACTGTCTGATTCCGTCGGTTAAGGAATCCCAACCATTTGCCATCCCAAAAACTATCGTGCCCGTAGTGAATACGAATAGAACAACCACCACACCAGTCCCTAAAGTGCCCAGATGAAACCATTTATATTCCCGCCATAACCACCACCCCAAGACTGCCAATATTGCTATGAAGCCAAGTACCCAACCCATCTTCTCTTGAGGCCAAGATAATAGGGATGATTTGGAAAATGACTCTTCTCCTCCCACCACCCACAACACAAACATCCCAAGAATCACGATGCCAATGGCCAGCAGTATAGACTGCATGGTGTCCACGTAAGCCACACCCCGTAAGCCTCCTAGAGACGCATAAATAATCACCACTAGAGATAGCATCCACATTCCGGCATTCACGCTTAATTTGCCATCACTCAACACGTTAAGCAACAGTCCCGAAGCACGGAATTGAACGGCAATATAGCAGATTGAAAATAAGAAGGCGACAATGACTACTAACCCACCTACTATTTTGGAATCAAAATAGGTAGAAAACATTTGCGCAGGTGTTACAAACCCACAATGCTTGCCTAATATCCATTGACGTTTCAAGAAAAACAGTCCTGATAAGGGAATAGTAATGGCATAAAGAGAAGCATAAGCACCCGGAAAGCCATCTCCATAAACTTGTGCTGGGTGACTGATAAAAGTCCACCCGGAGTAGCAAGTGGCAATGGCTGCCAACATGAATACCCAACCATCGAGGAAACCATCATCGCGTCGACGACGACCAGCAATGAAAAAATCCTCGGCAGTGTTGACTTCCAGGTATTTGGAGAAACCTTGCCAAATGCAGTAACCCCAGTAGAGTCCCAAGGCTACCCATAGGGGATCGGGGATAGATTTAAGTTCGCCACCGTAATTCCAAAATATCCCAAATCCTATGGCGAGGAGTGGACCCCAAAAGAAGAATTGTGTGAGTATACTCATAAACTCCCCTTACGTTGACGACTTTTCAGTGTTTCCACGGTTTTCAATTTTGCCGTGGCTTTTTTTCCAAAAATTTTTGCCAAGGGCATTTTGATTTTCAAAATGGGGTCCTCAACGTCACTACCATCGTTGTAACTGTGTTTCTTGCGAATCTGACCTTGATAAACGACAATCGTTTTTAAATTAGGTTCTACTAGCCAACCAGATTTCACACCCATTGCAAAATAAGCGCGGAATTTCTGAAGAATCTTATAGGAGGATTGTGAAGGACTCACAATTTCCATCGCACACAGTGGCATTTGTTGGACTCGCAACGGGTCAACACTCTCCAGGTCATCTTCCTCGTCTGGGTCTGCTAGGTCAAATTCATCCGCCCAATAGACGGCAATATCTGGCTTTAATTCACGAGTGGCGGTAAGACCATATTGAGTTAAAATTTCTTGTCGGCTGGCTTCGGAAACATCCAGGGATAATTCGGTGGCGACATTGTAATCGTCAAGCAAGTTAATAAAACTGGCCAGACGTGCTTGTATCAAGGCGTGGTTTTTGGAACTCATTTCCTTATTTTCCTCTTCATCAGCATCCATCAGTCTGTCCGTGACGGTCTGAGGATAGGGGGATAATTCGTTTTGCATGGTTGTTTGCCTCACTGGGGGGTCAAGTTAAGTTTGTGTATCTTCTGTTTATAATCTGCTAACTCTTTTTCCCTCTGTTTCGCTTCCTTGTCCTTACTCTTCTCCCTCTGACATACGTCAATAAGTCGTTCTAACCGGTTTTCTATCCAGAGAAGGTTATCTTTTTGTTTTGGCCAATCATTGTCCACTAACCTCTTAGTTGAGGAAAAAACCAAGTTTGTTGGGGGCGATACACACTTCACGGCCCCCATTTTTGACAAGGCGTATTCCGCAGTATCAATACTACTGACAAGTAAATTATTAAGCTGTGTTTGCGATTCTTCCGACTGTTTTTGGGATTTATCAAGCTGTGTTTGCAACTCCGCCGACTGTTTTCGGGACTCATCAAACTGTGTTTGCAACTCCGCCGACTGCTTTCGGGACTCAGCAAGCTGTGTTTGTAACTCCCCTATATTTTGCGACGAAGCAACTTCCGCATCCTTCCGTGAAAGTTGGATTCGAGATTCTAAAGAAGATACCTGTACTCCAAAGTAGAGATAGAAGATAGTGAAAATAAGTAACCCTCCCCCTATCACGAAGCCAACAAAAAACGGTGCCTCTACCATTTTCTGGATAAAATCGTAAAAGGTTTTCTTCAGGAAAGGTTCTAAAAATTCGTTTATGGTTTGGGTTCTTTCTGACCGTTCAAAAGCTAACCCTTTGGTTAAGGCTTCCCACTGTCGTGGATTCAAACCATCAACGAGTTTCGGAGACTTTTTTTGGCTTTTAGCTTCCGTTGCTATTTCTCTCGCAAACGGATGTTCTCCGGATAACAATTCATACGTGATACATGCCAATGAGTAAACGTCATCACAAGAATTGGCAGTTGCACTATGATCAAGACCTGCTTCATTTGTCAGGGTTTCATAACTTTTGTAACTGTCTCTCTCCTTGGTAGGCAACGAGATTTGCCAATCCACCGGAGTGACAGTTTTCTTTTCCCGGTCGTAGGAAAGGTTAGTAGGTCTGAGAAATTCCAGGCGCATTTGCCCTTGTTTATGGGCTTGTTCGAGAATTTTCTGTAGGGCTTCAAGGATAGGTTTAGCTTCCTCAAGAGGAAGCCCCCCTTTCTTTTTCTCAATGAGGGCATTGAGTGAATCACCCGTCACTTTTTCTTCCGTAGAACTTGATTCAGGTTTCAAAGATTCTTGGACAAAATCAAAATCAATCACTTTGTCGAAAGTGATTTGTTCAGGAGAGGTGGCAATTCCCTCAACTACCAACAATCTCTTCAGTTCCGTCACTATACTTTTTATGAGACTGACAGAAGAAGTATGATTTCTCCGAAGGTGAGATGTTTCCTCATTATTACATATTTCAGTGATAGGCGCCCTTATACTCTCTGGTACCAAAACCACTAGATTGCCATTTCGTTTAAACTTAGGCAACAATAGATTTTGATCTATCTTTACCGCGTCGCCAAGCAGAATAATTAACAAGTCACTTTTGAGAAGTTCTGGGAAAACAGAAAGATTGGCATTCATAAGTTGCCTAATAGACCTTTCCTGTTTTTTCATACCCCCGCTGATAGAGAAATAAATAATTAACCTTTTCATTTTGCGGTTACCTTATGCAGTAAATCCCTGAATGTGGTATAAACTTTTAATCTTCTAATAGCACCAAGGGAAATGTGATCGGCATCTTGATAAGACTCTATTTGTTCGTGATAGATCGGTATAGGCACCAAATTTTTTGGTCTCCCACCACTCCTTTTCAAGATTCCCTCCAATTTCGAAAGTACTTTTTGCGTTCTCTCATGTTCAGCAAATACTAATTCTTCTTTTCCTTTTTCACCTTGGGGTTGGACATCTGGTTCTGCAGCCGTGATCATATTCTCTTGTATGTCGACAAATGTTTTCCTTTCTCCTGAAGGAAGTTTCAACAAGTCATCTAATTTTCCAATGGGTTTGCCATCAACATCTCCTTCTTGGACAACATCATCTCCTCCTTTAACCTTTCCCCCTTCCCCGCCCATCAAGAATTTAAGATTGTTTTTCAGGCGTTCCATGATACCAACATTGGTATCTTGGTCATTTTTTAGTCCTATAGGGTTAAGAACATGAATGAAAGGACTATTTTTCTTTTGATTGGTGACTGAGGTTAAGAAAGTTTCAACCTGTTCCGAGACCAACTCCATACGTTGTTTTTCAAGCGGGGCAAAAGGTAAATCTCCTTGGACTAGGTTACGGATTTGGCCATACACCCAAATAAACCAAATGAAGAATTCATCTCGTTCCCAAAGAAATTCCTTTAGATATTCATAGTCCATATTATTATCTGAAAAAATATTACAAAAATGGTAATTGGTGTCAATTATTACCACCGGTACTTCCACTTTCGATTTGGAGTCTGAGAATTGGTCTTTTATTGTGTCAATGGCTTCCCCTTTTATAACTGTTAGCAAATTAAAAAACGATGTGGTATCTAGCATTTTAAATGGGTCAACACTCGGCCATCCCAGAAAAAATGGATGGTTTGGTTGGTTAACCTTCACTATGGATAAAGAGGTATCTCCTTTACCAAGATCGACACGTTTGATCTGTCCATTTGAATCTGTTCCTAAGTTTCGGTTGCCTAACAATCTCCTCAAGTCCATGTTGACTCCGTTCAAATCAACAACTAATGGTAACTTCTTACTAGCCGCTTTATCCTTAGGACGATCACTACTATAGTGAGTCAGCAACATCATAGACAACAAAGTCTTCCCCACTCCTCCCTTATTGCTGGTTGTGATATGCCATTGTATTGGAGGCAATTTTTCTGCAATACTCATCGGATAGAGTAGTTTTGACCTAGTCTTTTCTTCAACATACGCTGGATTGGGAAAAATCCCAAGGTTGCCAATAATGTTCTGGCTTTTACCAATAACGTAATATTGGTGTTCAGGTACTCCTTCCTGTCCATCTAAATATTTTCTAAGGAGAGAGTTGACGTCATGACAAGATAACAGTTTCTTTTGATGATCAGCCCCTGTAGCGTTTTGTAAAACTTTAAGCAGGGAGTCTGTAAATAAAGTAGGTTCCGCTTTAGTAGTAGCAGTATTGGAATCTTTTTGTATTTTTGCACATTCCCCTTCTGATGAAGCACAAAATAAAACTGTTCCATTAATAAATTCTGGCGCAAATCGGCGAACCACACCTGAGTAGCACGCATCTACTATAATATACAAACGTTTAGGCCGGGCATGTTCCTTAAACTTATCAAATAGTTCGGTCATAGAGAAAAAGGTACGAGGCTGGCCCTTTTTCGAATTTCGTATATAGAGGAAATAATCTTTATCTCCTATAACCACTTGTCCGTGTCCAACATAGTAAATAAATAAGTCTCCATCATCGTTTGGATTATTGTTCTGAAGGAAAGATTCCATCTTTTCCACCTGTTTCTCTACAGGGTCTTCGGAATTGAAAAGTTCTTTCATCACCTGCTTCTCTTGCAATTTCATGGTGTTAACAAAATAGTCCTCTATTTCCTTAACTGACCGTTGAAACGGGTTATTCCCATCGGTATAAGAACTATTCTTATAGTCCTCATGTTGGGGCCAAGCCGAGGCACCAAGAATAATTAATAACGTTTTACTAGAATCAAACTTTTCCATTTCTGTTTACCTAGTTGGTTCAATTTTGGGTAGTCCCTCAAAACCAATGGAGGTCTTAAAATTCAATGAGTTAGCAAAGGTCAAAGTTTCCTAAACCTTTGAGGTTTAGGAAACTTAGAATCGCCGAGATTTCCTAAACCGGTGAGGTTTAGGCTACCTAAAACTGGTAAGATTTAGGAAAGTTAGCACCTGGAGTTTAATACCTCCATTAGTTGGTAGGGACTACCCGATTTTGAGGCTATCTTCCGCATTATTCCTGTTTGTCGTCTTTCTTGCCTAAAATTTTTTGTCCTTGTTTACGTACAAAGTTTTCTACCTGATCTACAGAGGTGCCAACTTGTACTATAATCTTATCAATGACCTGATCAACCACATCCTCAACTAAAATAACTACACGGTACTTTTCTGCAAAATCTACCAGGGAGTCTACAATTACTTTCACTAAAGGTCCAGGCAAATTCCCATCGGCCACCTTGGTTACACCGATAAGTACGATCACCTGAAGGGCAAAATGACCTTTTGGGCCTAAATCATTGGGATCAACCGGCAACGCAGGTTTAACAACGTCAATTTTTATCCCGCGTGTATCTCTTGCAATAGCTATCGCATCAAGCAGGGCATCACGGAATTTTTTAGCCAGGTCTTCTGCTTCAGAAGGTTCAACTCCTTCAAATGATATAGCAATAAGTTTCTCACCCATTTTAATCACCTCCTGAAATAATCAGTTTATAAAAAATACCATAGTAATGTGTTAAAACTAAAAATGCAACGGACTTTTGCAATTTTTTCATCTATCGAATATCATACTTCTTCAGCAAGTTCAATTCTGAATTAAGATGCGAATATGTTTATAATGCTTTTAACGCTCTACATTTTAAAGCGTAGTCTCTAAAAAGCATGTTTTGGCCAGTAAGAATACGCTTTACAATTTAACGTAACTCACTGTCTTTACAAGACAATTTTTCTGGTGGTACGGGCGTACCATGCCAAAATGGATTGCGAGTAGGCATTTTCTTTACCTCATTGAAAAATCTGTAAAATTGTATTTAATATGTGTTTTGATTTTTAAAGTGTGCCATCATTAATTTTCAAGTGTCAAGTAATCATCTTATGTTCTTCATCCCAAATCCATAACAAATACCTAAACACCTCTTTAGGCAACTTACTCCGATACTCCACCTTAAAATTCAAAATAGCAAATGGCAAAAAAATTCGTGGCACCACTCTCCATCCGCCTGACATGTTCTCATCCTCTGTTACAAATCCGTACTGTTTCAAATATTCTAAGTCCAACCTAAGTGGAGGAATACGACGAATAAGTTTCTCCATGTCAATTTGTAGTCGCTTTTCAAAAACCTCCCTCAATTCCTTCATTTGACCAAAAGCCACAGAGATAAATGCCTTCTGTAGTGATCCGGACCAAGATTGCCATATTTCATCAAGCACCTCTTGGACTTGAGGGTAAAAATTTTTGATAAATTGCACGGGTAATTTGGATTTATAGTAGTATTCATCTAGTGTTGTACCTGAAGTCTGAGGGATAACACCCCTCAAAGGGGTGTTATCCCTGCTGGCCAAACTCATTATGGGACAACTAGATAAGGATATTACTATATCTCCCATTTCCCATAACATCGAGGCGGCAACTTGCAATAAATAAGGGTGGCCACCAGCTATTTCATGAATTAAATCATAACTGGTATCACTAAAGTCTTCACCTCCTTGTCGCAATAGTTGCTTAACCACTTCATTGGAAAAAGCCCCCAATCTCACTTCATAGATAAAATTAAAATAGGGCGAGTTTGATCGAGTTAATTCCTGCACGGCTTTTTGAAAATCACTCAATGGCCCATTTACAGTGATAAGCAGTGCTAATGCACCACCGCTACGTGAAGCCAACGTGCGTAAACCACCAAAAAAAGCCGCATTCCAACGTTGAGACAAATGTTCTGGCCCCAATACTACGTCAAGCCCGTCAACCATTAGTACTAACCGTTTGCCAATAACCTTGATTTGAGTAATTAATTTTTCTAGGGCATAATCACCAAATCGGTCTTCCTGACAGTTTTTATAGGCTTGAGATAATGCGGTTTCGGTTAATTCTGAAAGGGGTCTTAGCGCAGTTTCCCAAAATTGGATTGGCCCAAACTCCGTACCCCAATTATAGGCATCCAAATAGGAAAAAATCAATTGTTCAGGGTTTTCTTCGTAAAGTTCCTTCTGTTTTGTTGGTGCCGTCAAATATTGCAAGACCGAGGTTTTGCCACACCGTGGGGAACCTGTGAGGGCGGTAGATTGGCCTGTGCTAATTCTGCTAACAATTGCACGTATTTCTTCCTCACGACCTATAAATTTTTCTGGCGGCACTGGCGTACCGTGCCAAAAGGGATTAAATGTTGACATTATTAATAAACCTCTCTGCTATTCAGACTACAATTAAGGTTAATAGCAAACCGAAATTTGCCAAGTGATTTTGGATTATTATAACGGAAAATTATCCAAGTCAATACTATCGACCAATTATCAAGCAAATTTAATCACTCATCTCACATAATTCGGCGATTGGGTAGGTTGAAGTGAGCGTCAGCACACTCCGACCTATAACTACAACGATGCTTGCGGTGAGTTAAGAATTAACCGAATAAGCCAGTTGATAATATTATCATTCGGAAAATTCTAAAATTCGGAACATTCTGATTCTGACCATCAAAATGGTGTAAGGTGAGTTATCATAATCTCCACTCAAATACTCGTGGTCACTGTCTTTTTGGCAAATATCTTATTTAGAGGCAAACGAATGTCTAACACTTCATCCACCACTTCACCGTCCGCGAGTTTATAGATATTCAATTCCTTCGGACTAGAACATACCGTGATTGTTCTCAAGGTTGGATCCACTAGCCAACAAGACTTTATCCCTGCGGCAAAGTAAGCCCGAAATTTGGCAAAAATTCCCGCGGTGCCTTGTGTTGGAGATAGAATTTCAATGGCTAATAATGGCATTTGAGATATAGTAATATTCACCTACTGTTGTACTTGAAGTCTGAGGGATAACACCCCTCGAAGGGGTGTTATCCCTGCTGGCCAAACTCATTATGGGACAACTAGATAAGGATATTACTATACTTTGAGTACATCAAAATCCTCCGTCGGGTCAATCACATCAAACTCATTAGCATAATAAACCACAACATCAGGTTCTAATTCCTGAGTCGCCTGGATTTTAAAGGGGGTCAGGTCTATCCGAGAGACATCCAAGGTCAGTTCGGTGGCAGCATTGAAACGGTCATCTAGGTTGAACAGTCCGCCTAAACGGGCTTGAACTAAACTGTGATTTTGGGAAGACATATCTCTTTCCTCTTCAGAACTGGTTGGTGATTCGGCTAAGTTGCTTGATAGTTCGGTCATAAATTATTTACCTCAAGGGTTGGTGAGTTGGTGTCGCAGATGGGCCTTTCAAAGCTTCGCTTGGTACTCCTGGGGTTGATGTATTCCTGGGGTCGGTGGCGTTGGTGAAGATTTAGAGATTTAACCACCTAACCAGATAGTTAAATCTCTCCTCAAAAATCTATTCCAGGAATCAAGTTGTTAACAACGATTGCTCCATTAAAGCCAATTGATTCCAGGCGGCGGGGAGCGCCTGACCTTCGGTTTGCAATTGTGTGAGTAACTGTCTGGCCTCTTGGCACAAGCGTTGCCGTTGTTCACTTTCAAACAAATTCATGGCGGCTTGCAGAGAGGTTTCCGTTTCGCTTAATAATGTTGGTAGCAGAGCGGCTTCCGTAATGGGTGACTGTGAGTGCAGGAGGTCGGCAATTAGAGAATGTTCCAATAAACTGAAGTGGGCTTCTCGCGCCCGTTGTTGTTTCTCTAATTCAGCGAGCATGACCAGGTCAGTGATTCCACTTTCTAAAATAGCCTGCGTAATCAATTGACTGAGATTCAACAATCCTTGTTGTTGGGTCTGATAATCATCACCGCCTAAACTGGCACATTGTTCATATAAACGGTCAATTTTAGTATGCAGGTTTAAAATTTTATCCGCACTGACTTGAGTTTGTAAGGCAGCTACTTCTTCCAATAAGGATTGAAAGTCTTTTTGAAACGCTATAGTTTCGGTTTGATCTTGACGGCGTGCCGCTTCAATGTCAATTTGAGTAATCTCTACCGTGTTGTGAAAAAATAAAGGATTATGGTATTGACGTTGTAAGTGACGTTCTCGGCAGCCAGGGTGCTGGCTAAAATTTAGTGTCATCGTTTCCTCCAATGGTTAACGGTGGTGGTGACGGTTGCTAAGAGCACAAAGCGTAGCCAGACTGCTAAAATCACTCCCCATAGAAGAAATCGCGGGTATTGGCGGCGAAAGAATTTTCGGTAAAATCTCACCATACCTCGATGTTTATACCATAATACTCGAATGGGTTGTCCTTGACTACAGACTCCTTTAACATGGGTGACTGCAATTTCTGGAATAAATAAAATCTCCCAATGTTGAGCGCGAAATCGCATAAACCAGTCTAAATCTTCGCAGTGTAAAAAGTAGGCTTCATCCATCAAGCCTACTTCGGCTAAAGCAGTGCGTCGTACAAACATGCAGGCTCCTGAAATCCCTTCCAGGGCTACCGGGGCTACGGGCAACGGTTGGCTTGTGAGCACGAAACTTTGAACCGCCGGGTGGTTGGGAAAAAGGCGGTCCAGATGTAAAATTCTTACTATGGTGCGCCAAGGCGTGGGGACCCTGCGACGACAACCCGGTTGCTCGGTGCCGTCGATATTTTGCACTAAGCACCCAGCCATGCCGGCTTGTGGGTAATGTGCCATGGTCGTGACAAAGCGTGCCAAGGTGTCTGGACGAATTAAACAATCTGGGTTAAGAAATAGTAGGTATTCGCCAGGGGCCGTTGGTACTGCTTGATTGGCGGCTTTGGCAAATCCCAGGTTGACCGAATTTGAGGTAATGTGCAGACGTTGGTCCGCGCCTAAAGTTTGTTGCAGGTGCAATAAACTGTGGTCAGTGGAGGCGTTATCGACGACATAAACCATGACCGGTATAGTGGAGGCGAGAACTAAACGTACACATTCGGTCAATAACTCCCCGCCATTGTAATTGACTATGATAACAGAAACGAGTGGCGGTGCCGTCATGCGGTGGTGGCTAGTGTGCAAACAAGTGGCAGTCAGTGGGTAAGTGGTAAACCGGAATTAATTACTGGCTACTTCTTTTCATGGAGTCAAAAAATTCTGGATTGGTTTTGGTGACTTTGAGTCGTTCTAATAAAAATTCCATGGCGGTAACTTCTTCCATTGGTTGTAGCAATTTACGTAAAATCCACATCTTTTGCAGTTCGTCGGCGGCTACCAATAATTCTTCACGGCGGGTGCCGGAGCGGTTGATATTGATGGCTGGGTAAATCCGTTTTTCGGCAATTTTGCGGTCTAAGTGGATTTCATTGTTGCCGGTGCCTTTAAATTCTTCGTAAATTACGTCGTCCATGCGCGAACCGGTATCAATCAGCGCGGTGGCCACAATGGTGAGACTGCCGCCTTCTTCAACATTTCTGGCGGCGCCAAAAAAGCGTTTCGGACGTTGCAAGGCATTGGCATCTACGCCTCCCGTGAGGACTTTGCCAGAGGAGGGAACGACGGTGTTATAAGCGCGGGCTAAACGAGTGATGGAGTCTAATAAAATTATGACATCCATGCGATGTTCGACTAGGCGTTTGGCTTTTTCAATGACCATTTCGGCGACTTGAACATGTCGAGTGGCTGGTTCATCAAAGGTGCTGGAGATGACTTCACCTTTGACTGAGCGCATCATTTCAGTGACTTCTTCAGGTCGTTCGTCAATCAGTAATACCATTAAGTAGCATTCTGGATTATTGGTGGCGATCGAGTGGGCAATGCTTTGTAGCATCATGGTTTTGCCCGATTTGGGGGGGGAGACAATGAGGCCGCGTTGGCCTTTACCAATGGGAGCGACTAAGTCAATAATGCGTGGGGTGAGGTCTTCAGTACTGCCGTTGCCGATTTCTAGTTTGAAGCGATCGTTAGCGAAGAGAGGAGTGAGGTTTTCAAATAACACTTTATTTTTAGCCAAATCGGGTGACTCAAAATTGATGTCATTGACTTTGAGTAGGGCAAAATATCGCTCGCCTTCTTTGGGGGGACGAATTTTGCCGGAGACGGTATCGCCAGTACGTAAATTAAATCGGCGAATTTGGCTGGGGGAGACATAAATATCATCGGGGCCGGCTAAATAGGAACTATCAGCGGAGCGCAGGAAGCCAAAACCGTCTTGTAAAATTTCTAGTACGCCGTCGCCAAAAATATCTTCGCCTTTTTTAGCATGGGCTTTTAAAATAGCAAAGATAATGTCTTGTTTGCGTGAACGAGCGGTACCCTCTAAGTTGAGGTCTTGGGCCAGTTGAATTAGTTCGGTTGCGGGTTTTTTCTTAAGTTCTGTGAGGTTCATGGTAATGCAGGGTAAGTGGTGGTATGAGGTTTGGGCCGATAGTTAGTTTGATAGGTAATACGGCGTGAGTAAGAATTAATTCTGGGGTGATTGGTAATAGGTGGTGTAAGATTGGTGTTAGTTGTGATCTCATTATTCGAAATTCAGAGGAGTTATACTTAATCGAATTGCGGTCAGTAGGAATGTTTAAGCCAGACAGGAGTTCACGATAAAGTCAACCCCTGGCGGGGAGAGTGCTAGGAATTAAGAAAAATTCCTTTACCTCACGTCCTTGATTGACTAATTGAAGTTTATCAGTTTTCGGATGATTGATCAATTATTATTCTTGACCAACTGAAGTTGGTCACGGCGATTGCGGGTGACCAACTGTAAGTTTGTCATCACTTATTTACTCAATTTGGACGTGGGTAGGAGTAGGAATAATTTACAAATTAGTCTCGATAAAAGCATTCAGTTGAGTTTTAGCTAAGGCCCCAACTTTAGTGGCTTCGACTTGACCATTTTTGAATAAAATCAAAGTGGGAATGCCACGAATGCCATATTTGGGGGGGGTGCCTGGATTTTCATCGATATTCAACTTGACTACTTTTAATTTCCCTACATACTCTTGTGCGATCTCGTCCAAGATGGGGGCAATCATTTTACAGGGGCCACACCATTCTGCCCAGTAATCGACTAATACAGGAATGGAAGATTGGATGACTTCTTCAGTAAAAGTGTCATCGGTGACGTGGACGACATGTTCGCTCATAATGACGGCTCTCCAACAGTGAAAGATTGAGAATTTTTCTCACTCATGCCAATTTGGGCTAAATTAAATTAAAATTCAATCTGAAACCATTTTTTAGGTTATTCTTTACATCCAAGAAATTCACGCGACGATTAACTTTAAAGTTTTTAGCTTTATAAAAACTTGATTTAAAATAATTAAATTAAATTAATCGCACTTAAATCAATATTTCCTAGATAAGATTGGGTAATATATAACTATACTTCTATGTAGAGTGTATCTATTTAAGATAGGTAACGCAAGATGCCATTTAACGGTAACTTCCTGAAAGTTTTGAGCTTTTATAAAAATGGTTAACCATGCTTATTTATTAATAGATAATAAAATCAAGAAATTATCAAAAATTGATACTAGACGTACTTTTATAGAAGTTTTCATTCAGGCTTCAAATTTAACATAATTTGTGAATTTTTGCAACTGACATAATTTTTATTTCATTGAACACGCTATTGAAGTGGTTTTAAATTTCAATTAGGATCTCACCTTACGTAAAAGTGTCAAACGTGCCTGTTTCGGGAATGAGCTTTGCTCATTCCAGAAACTCGTGATCAAGGCGCTCCAACCTAAGCGTTTCGGATATTCTCGAAACAGTTACACGTCAGTTACAAATTTTGCGTAAGGTGAGTTGAGATCATCTTAAACCAGTTAAGATTAAGATTCAATCTTTAACTATAAACTAAATAAAAATGACAAGAGATCGTCATGTTTAACCCTACAGAATTAGTAATTGATGGTTTTGTTAAGCAATTGCAACGTGCTTATCGACGCAACTATGGTTCATTAGAAACCGCTAATAGTTCTATTATTGCGTGGGCGGCGAGGATGGCATTAGAGCGTTTTGCCAACAGTGATGCCCTTTATCATAATATGGAACATACAATTATGGTGACTTTAGTGGGTCAAGAAATTTTGCGCGGTAAACATATTCGAGATGGGGGAGTTTCGAATCGTGATTGGTTAAATTTTATTGTTTCCTTGCTGTGTCATGATATTGGTCACATTCGTGGCATTTGCCGGGATGACCGTGATGGTTATTATACCACAGGAGTTAATAATGAAATGGTGACGTTGCCTGAAGGTGCCACCGATGCTTCGATGTCACCCTATCATGTGGATCGTGGCAAACTTTTTATCCGCGAGCGTTTCGGGGGAAATCCGGTCATCGATGCCGAAGTGATTGCGGCCAACATTGAATTGACCCGTTTTCCGGTCCCTGCCGATTCGGATCACCAAAATACGACTTCTTACCCTGGTTTGGTGCGAGCTGCTGATTTAATTGGTCAATTGGCAGATCCCAATTATTTGCGTAAATTGACGGCTTTATTTTATGAATTTCAAGAAACCGGGGTAAATCAAACTTTGGGTTATCATTCTCCTTTTGATTTGTGTAAAAACTATCCTCATTTTTACTGGAGTGTAGTGAATCGCTACATTCAAGATGGCTTGCGTTATTTGCGGTTAACTCAAGAAGGCAAACAATGGATTGCTAATTTATACGCCCATATTTTTTCCTCCGAGCACAAAGAGTTTTATGATTTTATGTAGAGTTGACTTTAGATTTGATAACTCACCTTACGCACCACCACCCCTAGCCCCTCCTGGCTAAGGCGGGGAATATCCCCTGCGAGGCCGCAATGCCATTAAGTTAAGCCGCGTTGGAGTCCAAACCTTCAGCTTTGGACGAGATTGGCTAAGGTGAGACGGCGTTGCCAAATCTGAAGATTTGGACTCCAACGCCGTAACTTTAGCTTAACTTAATGGCAGTGCTGCGAGGCCGGTGGTGCTTACTCTCCTCCTTACCAAGGAGGGGTTGGGGGTGGTTGAATTAACCGTGCGTAAGGTGAGTTGATAACTTTCTAAAACCTTAGAGTTGACCACTTTCGAACAGTTGTCAACTCTTAAACTTATTAAAAATAAGGAGCAAGGAATGATAAATTTTAGTGTATCAATGGTTTTCGGGTATAATTATAATCTTCTTCTCTACTATACCGCTGACTAACCATGTTTAAAACTATAAAAAAAGCTGACATTTCCTTAGTTTTGGTTGCAATCCTGGGAATGGGATTGTCGTTAACGGCTTTTTATTATGTTAAGCAGTGGGAATCGCTGCAAGTTATGGAAGATTATAAAAAACAAGCAGACAACCATGTACGTGTGTTACGGGAAACCTTTACTAACTTAGGAAATATTCTTTATTCTATCAATGGACTCTATCATGTTAATAATAATATTACCCGTGATGAATTTTCCCAGTTCGTCAAACGTATTTTAGCCCTTCAGCCGGCTATTCAATCCCTAGAATGGCTACCTTACATTTCTGCTACTCAACGATCTGAAGTTGAGAGTAAAGTCCGGGCCGAAGGTTTTGACCAGTTTCAGTTTTGGGAATTTTCCCAGACCAAAAACAAACAAGCCGTGCGACTTCGTGAGACGTATTATCCAGTGCTGTTTACCGAGCCGCTGACCAATAACCTGGAATCATTAGGCTATGATTTGGCTTCTCAAGAAATATTTAGAAAAGCCTTAGAAATAGCTCAAACCACTAAACAGCTCACCATTAGTGAAGCCACTTGGTTGTCTCTCAATCAATCTTCCACTTTGGGTTTTCGAATCTTGGTCCCAGTTTATAAAGAGGACAATCCATCGGCTATTCCCCTTAAGCCAGTGCCGGCCAAATTAATCGGTTTGGTGGCCGCCGTCATCTCTTTCGACAACTTACTCCATAGTACATTACGAATACCTAAACTTAAAACTGCCGTCTTTGTACAAATTTTTGACGACACTCCTAACACCCTCATCAAACAATTATATTCTCCTGCTTGGTACGATGAGTTTACGCAAAATCAGGCCCAAAAATTAGCCGACGCACCTTTGGAAATAGGAGGTCGGCAATGGCGTGTGGTATTAAAAGAAATCGACCACGGTTGGTTTAAACTCCTACCGTGGTATGCTTGGGAAGTGCTGGGAATTGGATTACTCTTTACTTTAGTGTTATGGCGTTATCTCCACCTAACCCTGACCCGTGCGCGTTGGGCCGAAGATTTAGTGACCATGCGCACCCAAAGTTTATCGGAAGCCAATGAGGCGCTCAATCATGCCATCCAAAAACGTGAGCAGATAACCAAAGATTTGGAAGCCAGTCGTCAACGATTCCAAGCCATTTTTGACGAAGCCGCCATCGGTATTGCCCAAGTTGACTTAAATTACCGTATTATTGATTCGAATCGGCTCCTACAAAATTTATTACGCTATCGCGAAGATGAATTGAAGGATAAACTACTTCAAGAATTTGCACACCCGGCCGATGCGGAATTAGATTTACCGATGTTACAAAAAATGTTAGAAGGTAAATATGATACTTATCGCATTAGAAAACGCTATATTTGTAAAAATGGCGTAATCATCTGGACTAATCAAAGTTGCTCAATTGTGCGCGATACCGATAACCCTTTTATTATCAGTATGATAGAGGACATCACTGAACGTAAATTGGCCGAGGAAGCACGTTTGAAAGCGGAAAAAAGATACCGCGAAATTTTTGAAAATGCCATCGAAGGTATTTTTCAATGCACCCCGGCGGGCCAATTTATCAGCGTTAATCCGGCTTTTGTGCGCATGTTTGGATATGATTCCGCCGAGCAACTATGTACCGAAATCACCGACCTTGGAAAACAACTGTATGTAGAGGCATCACGGCGGGTAGAATTTATGCAATTACTAGAAAGTGATTTTGAAGTCCAAGGCTTTGAATATCAAGCTCGTTGTCGTGATAATAGCATTATTTGGGTGAATGAAACTAGCCGTTTAGTACGTGATAATAACGGTGCCACCAATTACTATGAAGGCATTATCGAAGATGTCACGTCACGTAAACTGATCGAAGACAAATTACGTTACGATGCCTCACATGACCAACTGACAGGATTATTAAATCGCTCGGCTTTTACCACAAGACTTTCCGCCGCGCTGCGGCAGTTGCATTCCCTCACCGCCAACCAATCAATATTGGCGGCGGACCCCATTCAATTTGCGGTCCTCTTTGTCGATTTAGACCGTTTTAAAATTGTCAACGACAGCCTGGGACACTTAGTCGGCGATAAGTTGTTAACCGAAATTGCCAGCCGACTAAACATCTATTGTAAAAACGACATAGTAGCCCGTTTTGGAGGAGATGAATTTGCCTTAATGTTGGAACATCTTATCGACTTGACGGCCTTAGAGCAACGTCTGCACTCGATTCAACTCTGTTTGAGTGAACCTTATTTAGTGAAAAACCAATGGTTTAAGACCACGGCCAGTATTGGAATTGCCTTAGCCTCGCCGACCTACACCAGTGCCGATGAAATCTTAAGAGATGCCGATACCGCAATGTATGAAGCGAAAAAGCATGGACGCGGTAAATGGATGATTTTCCAACCAGGCATGCACACTCAGGTAGTCAACTTACTGCGTATGGAATCCGATTTACGTAAGGCTTTAGACCGCGAAGAATTTAGCGTGTTTTACCAACCGATTGTCTCCTTAGAAAATTTTAACACAGTGGGGGTAGAAGCACTATTACGGTGGCATCATCCAGAATATGGACTGATTAGACCGGATTTATTTATTCCTTTAGCGGAGGAAACCGGGTTGATTACTGAATTGGGATTATGGGTGTTTGAAACCGCTTGTGCTCAATTACGCTACTGGCAAACCAAATTTTTACATCATGCCGAATTAGGAATGAATATTAATGTCTCCCCCATTCAACTCCGGCAACAACGCTTAGTGAATCGAGTGCAAGATATTATCGAAAAAACCGGGATTAAACCAACCACCTGTCGCATAGAGATTACCGAAAGTGCCATGATGCAAGACCCAGAAGCCGCACTGAATGTCTTGAATGACCTAAAACACCTTCAAGTGTTGCTCTACGTAGATGACTTTGGCACCGGTTACTCTTCCTTAAGTTACTTGCAAAAATTTCCGATTGATGCGTTGAAAATTGACAAAAGTTTTATCAGTGGACTAGAGCAATCTGGTAAATCCGCCCAAATTGTTGAAGCGATCATCGCGTTAGGCAAAGCCTTTGATTTAAGAATAGTGGCCGAAGGGGTAGAAACTGAGTACCAATTATCTCTCTTAACCGCCGCCCATTGTCATCATGTTCAAGGATATATTTTCTCTCGTCCTTATGATTCTAAAACCATTGAAAAATTTTTAAGCACCGCCATCGCCGGGCGAGCAAAGCAGGTAAATTAACAGAATTTTTGGTAATCATGCAATGTGGGTGAGATTTGACAACTTTTCAAAAGTTGTCAAATCTGTTCAACGAGTCTCATCTCGCCTAGATTTCATCACTACCCAGAATTTTAACCACCTATCCCTCCTTGAGTAAGTAAGGAAATAACTATAGTTCAACTCTTACCAAGGGGGAGCTGGGGGGTCACTGCCATTAAGTTAAGCTAAACTGACGGCGTTGGAGTCCAAAGCTTCAGCTTTGGCAACGCCGTCACCTTAACTAATCTGGTCCAAATCTAAAGGTTTGGACTCCAACGCGGCTTAACTTATATTTTCTTTCGCCCCTCTCCCTCTGGGAGAGGGGTCGGGGGTGAGGGGAAAATACCGCAGAATTTCTGCTTCAGTACTTATCAAACTACCCATTATTTCGCTTGAAACTTAATCATCTGCTTGAGGGACTGCCCATCAATCGTTTGACACTCAATACTCAATTCTTTCTCTCCTTTAGTCTTAAACGGAAACTGATGCGATAACTCTTGAGTATGTTTATACACATAAAACGGTACATAAGTGCAACCATATTCGGATACACATTGCTTGCAATAGGTCAGCGCCGCCGGATTAATCACGGTTAAATCTACATAATCCGCCTCATTCACCCGGTAAGGCTGAATCTCCGCCTTGAAATTATGATGCACTCCGACCACACACTGATTAGTCGCATTACGATGCAGATACAAATAATTTTCCGCTGTTGGTAAACCCTGAATCAATTTTACCGGCACCTGCTTATATCGCCACAGCCAATAATAACCGCTACAAAAAGAATTAACTTCATAAAAATACTCAAACGTTTGTCGCAAAGTGCTATCCGCACTGTCTAACCATAACCGCTGTTGCTCAGACTGTGTCACTCGTCGCTGAATCATTCCCAACTCTGGATTCAATATAATATAACTACTGAGTCCCAAATAAGCTAACGGCCAACTATATAAAACCAGCCATTGGAGTCGACTGCTCAAACCACCCACCAATCGCTTTAACACATAGACCAGCGCCACCATGCCCGCCACTTGAAAATAAGCCACATATCTCCCCAAAGTAATCGCCGGATCCAGTATGAGCAAACTCCATAAGATAAATTGAATCCCCAAAAATTTGAAATCTTGGCCCCGAATTGCTTGCACTATCGCTATGACTATAAATAACGGCAGAGGATACCATAATAGACTAAACGCCCCCGTGGGCAGATCATACCAAGAAATCGCCGCCAACGGCGTTGGCCAGGACCAAAATAACGCCATGATTCTCCCCACCGTGCTACTAGATTCAACATAAATTTGACTCATATATTGAGCCAATGGTAAGTCAATAAAAGGAAAAATAGGTGTGCCAAACTTGACCCAATTAGCCAGATAGTGGAAGATTCCTAAAAACATGAAAGCGAGTATTAAACTCAGCGTCGACCCGCGTTGGCCATGACGAAACATCATCTGACGTTGCCAAATCATTCCCACCCCTAATAAGACCGCCCCTAATAAAATTCCGGTCAACTTAATATTCAGCAGTGCTACCAAATTCAGCAAGAATAAAGCGAGTCTGGGTAACTGAGTAGCCTTCATCATCAACAGCAAGCACCCCAATACATATAACGACTGAATGCTATCAATATAACCGGTAGTCGCTTGCGTAATATTCACCGGATTAAACGCATACAGCAACCCGACGACATCAGCCGCTGATTTATCCAGTCCTACTTGTCGAGCCAATAAATAGGTAGTGCCATAACTGGCTGGAATGACCCAAACGGAAGCCAAACCATAACTCCAAAACTGACCTGTCAACTGCACCCACAGTGCTTGTAACAACTCTCCAAATTTCGGATAACCCTGTGAGTATCCTATCAAATCATAGCCATGAGTATTCAATAAGTCATGGTTTAACGCCAAAGGAATCGTAATGTTCAGATGATAAAAGTAAGTATCAGTAGAATCATCGATACCTACGGTTAGCGTAATAAAGGTTAGTAACAAAGTACCGATGGAAATGGAAAATATCGCTAACGGTGAAGGCTCAATCGTGTTACGATAAACCTCCTCAAACGCCCGATAAAACCAAGTTAACGATACGACCAAGGTTAGAATTAGAAAGAGCAGAGGATTAGTCACACCCAATAAATTACCTAGCAACTGGATAATAAAATAACAGGGCGCAAAGAGAAAAAAGAAATATTGGCTACTACCTAAAATCAGTTTAAATAATTGATTGGTCACGAGATTTATCTTTTTCATGGTAATAAAATGAGTGTTCCGAATTTTTGATAGTCGAATTTTAAAAGGTACACCCCAACGCGGAGCCCCTTCCCAAGGGTAATTGGTTTCCCTCACCTCCCCCAGAGGGAGCAATGCCATTAAGTTAAGCTAAGGTTACGGCGTTGGAGTCCAAAGCTTCAGCTTTGGCAACGCCGTCTTACCTTAACCAGTCTCGTCCAAATCTGAAGGTTTGGACTCCAATGCGCCTTAACTTAATGGCAGTGCCCCAGAGGGAGAGGGGGCAAAAGAAAATACGAGAAAATTAGTTTCCACGCGGGAGCGTAGAAACGAGATAAGAAAAAACTTAATCCTTTACCTAGATAGATATGGTATTATCGACGGATATTTATTCTCGGAAAATAAACTTAAAAATCGCTTTTATTTCCTAGACTTTCCAAAAACCCTGTCCTACTCTAAAATGATAGGTAGTGTATATGCCTAAGACGGGTATCCAGTTATCACTCAAATTGGCTGACCGGTAAACATGCCATAGAAGCAAATAAATTGCAACTTAAGTACTGAAGTATAAATTTTCTCGTATTTTCTTTCGCCCCTCTCCCTCTGGGAGAGGGGCCGGGGGGTGAGGGAAAATACCGCCGAATTTCTGCTTCAGTACTTATAATCCTTCAAATAGCAAGCGTAGGGTGCGTTAGGCGCAAAAAGACGCGCCTAACGCACCTTTTCTTTCCTCATTTTCTCACTGAA
Source organism: Thiomargarita sp. (assembly GCA_022729575.1). Taxonomy (GTDB): domain Bacteria; phylum Pseudomonadota; class Gammaproteobacteria; order Beggiatoales; family Beggiatoaceae; genus JAABRD01. The sequence goes on along the minus strand of DZAL01000060.1, from coordinate 4,654 downwards.
TGGTGCGTTACGCTGTCGCTAACGCACCCTACGCTTGCTGTACTCGTTATGCCCGGCACCCTTACATCCATTGTACTTGATAGGGTTTATCCGTTTATCCCCTCATGGTGATAGAGAAGTGTTTCCAGATGACTCTTTTCACACCCCCCCCACCCCAAACCGTGCGGGACACTTTCGCGTCACACGGCTTTCAAAAGTTTAGGTTGAGGGGCCCCTTAACCCATAACCATCAGAAGCGAAGTAAATGAAATGTAAGGACGAGAATCTTCCCAGAGTCTTGCCGAACCTTCACTCCTGATTCTAAATAAATGTTTCTGCAAACGCTCTAACCTTTGGTATGTGACTTGATGACACGAGTCAAGTCACTGCTACAGGCTACTGTCCCTCGGTCGGGCTATTTTTCCTGTTTGTCTGGTTATCAAGTCCAGATCTTCAATAATTTATTCAGATAACTTCCTAGCGCACTTTAGTCCCAGTTTATCTGTGGGTTTGAGCGTTTCTCTCGGCCTCAATCAATTAACCTTCCCTAGCTTACCTACTATTGCGCCTCTGTGAGATTAGCTACCACTTCCTAACCGATTAGACTTCTGGTCCTGTTGCTAACCTCATCCTTAGTTTCAATTAATTAGGTTTTATTGATGGATTTAGGTGGTGTCTGTACCCCTAGTACCTTTGGAGTGATTATATCCATTCGGATTACCTGAATATACAGGTACTTTTAACTCTGTGTACTTTAAGAGGCTTTAACCAACACTTTGCTTTCGCTAACCTTGTCCATCTCTCCAAGCAGCGGTGACTTTAAACAGAGTTTCCTAATTTCACCTTTCCACACTGGTCCTTCCGCTATACACCCCAATGGTAGGTTAGTACCTTGGAGGTCTGGAAGTAAGGACTACACCTCTCACTCAGTGTAGGGAGAATCTCACCCCATACCTAATTATCTAACTAAGCACACAATCCGCTGTACTCGTTACGCCTGGTGCCCACATTCCAGAGATTGGCAACGCGGGTGTAATAGAACTAAGTCAACTATAAAAATCAGGGGTATAAGCTATTTTTGATGTATCGGAAAAATAAAGTCAAAAATATTTTTATTATTTCCGCTTTTGTCCTTGACAATCTGAAAAGCATCATCTACATATAAAGGTGAATTTTGCGTACTACGAATTGAAGTATAGTAATATCCTTATCCAGTTGTCCCATAATGAGTTTGGCCAGCCAGTAGGGATAACACCCCTTCGAGGGGTGTTATCCCTCAAACTTTAAGTACAACGGTGGGTGAATATTACTATAAAGTAACATCTGGTAAGAAGCATCAGTAAATATAAGGTAATAAATCGTGATATTTAACTTTAATAAACAGACCATATATTAAGGAGACCAAAATGAGTACGAAATTTTATGCCACCCTCTTGGTGACTATCCTCCTAACTGGGATAGCCACGCCGCCACTATTGGCAGATAATTCGGTACCAATAGTATATTATATGATCAGCCTCAACTGCTTATGGCAGGTTTTGTCACTAATCAAGGGACTCTCAGCAATATTCAGTTTGTGGGCGACACGTTGACGGGCGGGGGCAGTTGACCGGCCAGATTGCGGTTAATCCTACCAGTAAGTTAGAAAGCGTGACGATTTCACCGAATACCCATCTCGATGGTGGGACGCTTAATAATGCCCAAGTCATGGACGGGGTAACGTTGACCAATCTGACCTTGGGTGACAATATACTATTGAGTAGCAACGTCATCATCGGTGAAGGCGTGCGCTTCGGTAGCAATAACCAAATTCCTATCGGTACGAATTTGACGGCGGCGTTTTCTAGTGGGAATACCCTAAGCCTACAAACTGAGGTGGTCAGTGGACCAGTGTTGACCTTATTGCAACAACTGAATCAACTTCCAGACTTGCAGAATAATCAGTGGCAATTTGAACCAAATCCCCTCAATGGTCAATTACAGTTGACGAGGGAAGGGATTCGGTTTGCCTTGTTACCTGTCAGTGTGATGCAAGTGGGCACTGACCAGCCAGCGGGAATGACGATTAATCCCGATGATAGCATTCGGTTTGTCACCAGTTATGGGCGCGAAATTTTGGCGCAACCGATGATTCAAGATATGGAAGTCTTCCGGCAAGCGTTAGGGTTGGCACCGAAAGAGGTGCAAGTGACCAAGGATGGCGTGGTGTATGTGAACACTGGCGAAAATAGTAAGAATGCGTATCGTCCCAGTGTCGAATCTAATCTGGTGGGGAGTGAACAACCGACAGGCTTGTTCGATGCGCCAGACCAATTGAATGCTAAAAAGTTAGTCTTTTTAGATGAAAACGGGCAAACCCGGGAACAACTGATTCATTCGGCTTGTGCTTATCCGCAACAATGGCAAGCGTATCAAGACTCTTTACCCAAGGGCACTAATGACTTGGTGTTAGGGCAAGATGGTACGGTGTCGGTGAGTATTGATGGGCAACGGTATCGTGGGGTGTGTGATTCTACGGTCACCACGACTCAGGACAGTAGCGAGTCGGCTAAGGGTCCCCAAAACAGTCTCTTGTTTTTTGTGAAAGCGAAAGATGGTAAGGGGTTAGTGGTTAGTGCTTATGTATCCTACTGGGGAACAGCCGAATTTAATACGGGTGAGATACGATAATTCTATCTAATTGATAGTAAGTACTGAAGCAGAAATTTTCTCGTATTTTCTTTCGCCTCTGGGAGAGGGGTCGGGGGTGAGGGAAAATATCGCAAAATTTCTGCTTCAGTACTTATCACATGAATTTGTCGAACCTGACATTTGGAATGAAATGGTGTTTACTATATCTATATGACAGTGGTCCAGTATGAAAGCAGTTCGTGCCATTGATTTGCTACCAGTCACCTCGTTAATACTCTTATCAAGTCAAGTGCTTTACTTACGCAATAAAGTGTCCAAAGTATAGTTTTTATTAATTAGTTAAATACTGAGGAAATCCAAATGTGTAGATTCAAACGTTACTTAATCTTAGTTGTTTGGGGAGCATTTTGGTTCATCCCCAAAAGTGCTTTCCCAGGTGACTGCGATTGGGGAGGACCTTTTCTTGAGAATGTTGGGCAAGCAGACTTAATTGTACGAGGAAAAATTCTTGCCTACCACGAAAAACTTTCACTTTCCTCTCCACCGACTTCAATGGATGTTGAAGTTTTAGAAACATATAGGGGGATAACCAAAGATTCAGAAATACCAATATTTGACGATCCCATGTTTGGAGCCTTCCTGATAACCTTTCCAGTAGGTACCGAATGGATTCTGGCACTCCAACAAAAACCAATGGGGGAAATGCTATCCAATAATACCTATACCATTCCAGGTTGTTGGGACAGCTATTTGAAAGTAGAAGCCTCGGTAGTTGGAAATTGGCATGACGCTGAAAACCGTGAAGCACAGCAACGAGTGAGTCTGGATGAGTTTCGAAAAATACTTCAAGGTACTGGTTCCCTACCATTACTCACGTATGAAGATGGCGTACAGGCGGGCCGACAACAATGTATTGATAATCCTGCTGCTTGCGGAATCACTGTTTCTGAATGTTCACAAGAACCTTCCTATGAAGCCATAACAGGAACACTCTATCTTCCTTGTGTCAAAGTGCGTGAGGTGTCAGGAGGTGTGATGGTTTATGAGGCCACCTTAAACCAGCATTCTCCCTCTTTCACCTTTGAGTTGGACTTGAATAGCATAAAAATTCGTTGAGAATCCAAATTGGTTTTCTCAACGAGTAGTGGTTATACTAAGTACTGAAGCATAAATTCTGCGGTATTTTCCCTCACCCCCGGCCCCTCTCCCAGAGGGCGAGGGGTGAAAGAAAATACCAGAAAATTTCTGCTTCAGTACTTACTACATCTATAATTGATTTTTAACTTAACTTTAGAGGAAAACTTAGATGAGACACAATAAGTTCCTTATCGGCGTGTTGTTGGGATGGGTGTACTTTGTCGGCCAAACGGCTATGGCGAATTTCGACTTATGGGATATTCAAGAGATATACTCTAATGAAGATGGAACGATACAATTTATCGAACTGTCTTCTTCTTCTGACAATCAAGAGTCTCTTAGTGGTGTCAGTCTGGTGTCCACCGACAGTAATGGCACCCTCAGCAACACTTTGGTGTTTACTTCAAATTCTGGCACACCCACAAATAATCGTAATCTGCTCCTAGCAACTCCTGGTTTTGCTGGATTGCCAGGTGGTGTAATCCCTGATTATGAGATACCTTTTAGCTTTTTATTCACCGCCGGAGGGACTCTCAATTTTGGTTCTGGCACCGATGTCCTTACTTACCATACACTGCCTATAGGAGAGAACTCGTTGGATCGTAACGGCAGTTCTGGCGCAAATTCCCCAAGCAATTTTGCAGGAGAGACAGGTCACTTAGTTGAGAATGGCTACGCAATTTTTGCCCTAACAACCGGTACTCTGCGAATTCCTGTGGTAGATGTGCCTGATACCGGTGGTAATGTTACGGTGTTTTCAGCGATTTTACAATTAATGCCAGGAAGTACGGATACCTTTGAATTACTTTCTGCTGTTCTCAGTGGGCGGGCCGCAAGCATCCCAGGTTTTCATGATATAGTAATATCCTTATCCAGTTGTCCCATAATGAGTTTGGCCAGCCAGCAG
>DZAL01000256.1 GCA_022729575.1 Thiomargarita sp. | reverse complement strand
CGAAGGGGTGTTATCCCTCGAAAAGTACAACAGTAGGTGAGTATTACTATAATTGGTTTTTATCTCGTTACCACACGGAGCGTGGTAACGAGATGATTTAACAGATGCTATCGCTGATGTTAGCGATAGTATCTGTGAGTTTCTCCCCACCTTTGACAGATACTATCGCTAAAGGCAGCGATAGCATCTGTAGGAATATTTAACAGATGCTATCGCTGGTGTTAGCGATAGTATCTGTTAAATCGGTTAGATACAAATTGGCTAACCATAAAGACATTACCCCCTACACCGGTTAATAAGGCTAACTTGACTTTTTAATCTTCAAACGCTATACTACAAATAGTGAGGTATATGTCGCTCTTATGGGCTAGTACCTCACCTTATCTTGACGTATCTCAAACTAACGGAACGATTAACCCATCTGGGATTTCCCGAACCGATTGGTGTCTCATGTCTCCCTCTTCCCGGACCCCTCTGTTCTCTCAAGTTTGTCAAACCAATCTAGTGTTGTCATGGAAGTCAGACGGTTGACTTGTTCCTAACAGGATTCTATCCTATACTACATAGCTTGATAATTTGAGATTCCAGGGATAACACCCCTCGAAGGGCTGTTATCCCTGCCTGCGACAGTTCAGATTGTTACAGAGTTTCTTCAAGAAACTTAGTTTCTAGTTGACTTGGAACGAAAAAACTTAAACAACCGACAAAGAGATTGATAATGCCCGCTAAAGATGTTACCCACACTATCGTTAAACAGGCTTTGGAAAAAGATGGCTGGCTCATTACGCATGACCCATTTTATCTTCAGTTAGATGATATCGATTTATACATTGATTTGGCGGCCGAAAATTTGTTGGCTGCCGAGAAAAACGGACGATGGATTGCGGTAGAAGTTAAAAGTTTTTTAGGTGCTTCAACCATTACCGAATTTCACAATGCTTTAGGTCAATTTTTGAATTATCGTTTAGCACTGACCATTAAAGAACCCAAGTATATCCTCTACTTAGCGGTTCCAGTCAATATTTATAATTCGTTTTTTCAACGGCAACTGCCGCGTTTAGCCGCGATAGAATATCAGCTAAAACTTATGGTTTACAGTATTCAGCAACAGGAGATTATCAAATGGATAAATTAAACCATTATCGCCAACTGGTACAACAACTACTACTCAAGTATGCCGCTTATAAACCCGCCCACGGTGAGATTGAAGTGGAAACCATTTTTGATAATGTACATGATTACTATCAATTGGTTAATGTCGGTTGGGACCATGAGACTCGTATTCACGGATGTCCGATACATATTGATATTAAAAATAATAAAGTTTGGATTCAACACAATGGCACTGAAATAGATATTGGAGAGGAACTGGTTGACCTGGGGATTGCTAGAAGCGATATTGTCTTAGGATTTCAACCGCCCTACCTGCGTCAATTTACCCAATTTGCTGAGGAGTCCTGAAATTTGGGTGAGTAGCTAGGACTGGCAGACCACCAGTCAACCAGGAGTACAAAGCTCCACTCAACCAGGAGTACAAAGCTCCGCTTTATACTCCTGGTTGAGTGGTTTCCTGGTCTCCCCACCTTTGACAGATACTATCGCTAAAGGCAGCGATAGCATCTGTAGGAGTATTTGACCTCGTTCCTACGCTCCGCATCCCGTCACCGCTAATGCCATTGCTCCTATCTATCAAACCAGTTTTCAACTAATAATTCTTTAAAATTATTGAAATCTTTAGTATTCCGAGTGACTAAAATTAATTCATTCGTTTTAGCAATGGCGGCAATTTGACTATCAATTAAAGCGGGCGTTTTACCTTCAGTAGCCAATTTAACTTGTTGTTCTGCATGCCACGTTGCGGCTTTTTGGTCATAAGGTAAAATAGGAACATTCGTCACGATATTCTGAATATGTTGCCAAATCAGAGTACGTTTTTTTGAAACTGGTGTCTTATGATAACCACGCAATATTTCGTATAAAACCAATGTCGCAATGGCACATTCATTCTGATGCGTTAATAATTTACTGATAACATTGAAATTGGCATCGATTTTAAGTGGTTCGGAAATAATATTCGTATCCAGTAAATAAATTAAATTCACGGGTTGATCTCACGAGGTTCATCCGCTGTTCTATCATTTTTAAACACACTCATATCAATTTTTACATTTTCGGTTTCTATTTGTTGTCGTAATGCACGCAAGGCTCGCGCAAAAGGCTCCGGTTTAAATATTGTCGTTTGTGCCTCTTCAATATCTTCTGCCTCAACGACAATCTTATATTTATTTCCTAACGGCAACTGTTTAACCCATTCCGTGGGTAATTGTTCTGTTGGAATGTGATGCAAGACTAAACTGGACATGGGAAACTCTTTTTAATGGTGGATTAAAAACTCACCTAACGCAAAAGCATCAAGGAAGTTTGTTTCGGGAATAAGTTTGGTTGCCAAATTCTTATAGCATTCCAGATAACTTTCAACCTGTGGATTGGATTGTATAGGAAATGCTGTAGAAAGTACCGTAGCTAAATTATTTAAAAATTTGTAATGAATAATGGGTAGTGATGCCATCTGGGTGACGGTGCCATCAGGACTGCCAGTCCTCAAAGGACTGGCAGTCCTCGGTCACCACCCAGATGGCATCACTACCCAAATTTCCAGAATGGTGCGTGGTAACGAGATGATTTAACAGATGCTATCGCTGGTTTTAGCGATAGTATCTGTGAGTTTCTCCCCATTTTTGACAGATACTATCGCTAAAGGCAGCGATAGCATCTGTAGGAGTATTTATCTTATCTCGTTACCACGCTCTACGTCCCGACACGCCAAATCGACCCTGATGCCGTGGAACAATCGAACACAGGACGCGGAGCGTAGTAACGAGGTGATAAACTTTCTTTTTATTAAGCTCCAGGAGTACAAAGCGGAGCTTTGTACCGTACAAAGTTCCGCTTTGTACTCCTGGTTGTTAACTGTTAACTGGTTGACTGTTAACTGGTTGACCATTAATTGACCGCTTTTCGGTGCCCATGGTTTTCATTTCCGACAGGTATCAGCATTAATATCCCAATAATCCCAATTTGGTTCCCCAGAGGTCGTCGTTTATCTCCTTATTAATTCCGCCAAACTCATAATGATTCTAATGAGTAAATTCCGCAATTTTATGTATCATCCCCGAATTTAGCATAATTCTTGCGTAAATTTTAGTTCATATTTTAAAATCGATGTTCAAGTGGTGTCGTCATTCAACGATTACGACGTATCTATGGGATAAGCGGATATAGTAATATTCCTCTAAACCTGTATGATTTCCTCTGGAGCGCAATAAGAATTATTGCGCAGCGCACCCGCGTCGATGCCAAACAGCGCAATAATTCTTATTGCGCTCCAGTGGGTAAAGGGTCAACTTTTCGGTGTTTCGGAAACGGAGCGAGAAACTAAGTTTGCTTTTCGAAACTTAGTTTCTTGGTGGCCGAAACACCGAAAACTTGTCCGTTTAAAGTATAACTTAACCAATTAACAGGAGAATTCTAAATGAAATTTCTTCACCCCCTCTTGACATTCTGGCGAGGGTCAACCACCATTTTTACAAGCAAGCAAGCGATACCTTTGGCTTCTTGAGTCCCCACTCCCTGCTGGCCCCTATTTCTCCAGGCGGTCCCTTTTTTCCCCTCTCCTCTTTCTTTCCCTCCTCCCCCAGGAGTCCAAAGCGAAGCTTTGTAGCTATCAAACCACAGAGCTTCGTTTTGGGCCCCTGGGTCTATTCTTAACGTGGCTTGGTTAGGACTGACCCAGCCATCACCAACTGAGAAAGACAGCAACTCGGTTTCGGGAAGAAATTGAGTTTCTGAGGAGATTCACCATGAAAACTTCATTTCAATTAATGACTCTGATGGCTTTGACCCCCACGGTCTTCGCCGGCAGTTTAGATGCCCCCTCCGCCCCTGGCGATATGGGTAGTGCGATGTATTCCCTGCCATCGATTTGCGCCCGCCTGCAAACCGGGGCCGCGGGCAGTCAAAATGTCTTCACAGAACCAACCAGTGGTCCAGGGGCGACCGGTTGTACTCTGAATGACGTAATGAATTATGCCCCGGCCCTGGATAATATTAACGGTGCTACCCCTGCGGAAGTCATCGCCGGTAAAACTTTTTGGGGATTACGTAATGGGGATTGGGGGGTGCTAACGGGCACCTACAATACTGGTTCGGTATGTGTTGGCACCGCTACTCTGGGAAACGTATTGGTGGGCCAAACGTTCTCTGGTACTGCGGGTTTGGGTCTAACAGACACCATGCCCAATAACGGTGCCGTAACTATGACACCCTCAACCACTCCTCAGACCATTGCGGCAGGTTATCACCATGGTTCTGGAACGGTGGCTGGGGAGGCTAATTTAGTCACTGGAAATATCAAAAACGGCGTTACCCTGTTTGGGGTCAGTGGCAAAACGGAAGTGGTTGATACCACAGAAGCGACGAGTCCCGCAACGGCGACGACTCTGCTCTCTGGTAAGAAAGCGTTTGTCAATGGTGTAGCGGTCACCGGTACTGTACCAGCCGGGGCGAATGTCACCGGTGCAGCGGGCAGTTTAGTTATGACCATTCCCGACGGTCTTTATTCGGGAAGTAAGACGGCTACCGCGAATGATGCCGATTTGGTGGCCAGTAACATTAAGAATGGTATTGACCTCTTTGGGGTGCTGGGCACTTACAATCCTCTCATAGCCACGGGTACGGCCACGGTTGCGCAGGTGTTAAGCGGTCAAACCTTTTCCAATTCTTCTAGTTCGGGCCTGACTGGCACCATGACCAATAACGGTGCCGTGACCCTCACACCCTCAACCACTCCTCAGACCATTGCGGCAGGTTATCACAATGGTTCTGGAACGGTGGTTGGAGATGCCGACTTAGTCGCCACGAATATCAGAAGCGGAGTCAACCTATTCGGAGTCTCTGGTGACCCTAACGTGGTCAATACCAGTACCGGCGATGCGACTGCCGCTGAGATTGCCTCTGGTAAAAAAGCCTGGGTGGATGGTAGCGAGATTACGGGTACCGCAGTTCCTGTGGCAGTTCCTAAAACTGGCCAAACGATTTGTTATGATGCCTCTGGTACTTCAATTTCATGCACAGGTACTGGCCAAGATGGTGCCCTCCAAAAAGGAGCCGCCTTACCTTCTCCGCGTTTCACCGATAATAGTAATGGCACCGTCACCGATAATTTGACGGGCTTAATTTGGTTAAAAAATGCGAATTGCTTTGGTACGCAAAATTGGCCTAATGCCTTATCAAGTGCGAATAGTTTAGCGAATGGGACTTGTGGTTTGACAGATGGTTCGGTTGCGGGTCAATGGCGTTTACCCAATTTTAAAGAAATTCTAAGTCTGATAATTTTTTCTGGCTCCAATCCTGTTTTACCAGCAGGTCATCCGTTTACCAGTGTGCAGACTGCTGGTGGTAATAGTGATTACTATTGGTCGGCGTCGTCCAACGCCTCCACCACATCGCTCGCTTGGGGAGTGCTCTTCGTAGACGGCAATTCGAACCCCTTCTACAAGACGAACACGTTCAATGTCTGGCCCGTGCGAGGTGGACAGTAGGGAATTTGAGACTTTGGGGGATTTGAGGCTTGAAAGAAGTTTCAGTACGACAGAAACTAAGTTTCTTGAAGAAACTAAGTTTCTTCGCGGCGTGTGAATCCACAAGGAGGTATCAATCAGAACCTTAGCGCATGGTGCGTAGAGACTGGTAGTCATAGTTTTCCTGGAAATCAATTTGTCCTGCTAACTCAAACAGGTTTTTACGTTGATGGTTTTGAACCAGTTCTTGTAACGCGAGATGAATCAATTCTTGATGAGTGTTCACTTGAGTGAAATGAAAGGCTTTTTTAACAAGTTCGTCATCTAAGGCCAGGTTAGTACGCATGAGAGTGTTCCTGTAAGGTGTATGGATAAAATCGTTTGGCATAAAGGATTTCGTTTAAGGCAAGTTATTATAGAATAAAATCATTCTACGGTAAACTGTTCAATCAGGTGGGGTGGACAACAATCTTACTTATTGTTTTGCCCACCAAGTACCGCGGCGACCAATGGTGAGCAACCAAAACACGTTGCCCACCCTACATTTTGGGTCGTGTACTTCAGCGACGGCAGCGTGGGCGACGGCGGCAAGGCGGGCCCGAGCTATGTCTGGCCCGTGCGAGGCGGACAATAGAGACTTTGAGACTTTGGGGAATTTGAGGCTTTAAAGAAGTTTCAGTACGACAGAAACTAAGTTTCTGGAAGAAACTTAGTTTCTTCGCGGCGTTTCTTCGCCCAGTACCAGAAACTGGGGAAATCCCCCCCCTGCCTGGTGGGTTTAGACTATTTGAGGTGACTGGCGGTTGGAGATGTGTTAAGCTGGTGTGTTCTCAACCATTGATTAAAATAATTGCTAGTGTTGTAGAGATAGTGATAGAAAGGTTTTCTTAACCCTGAGTACAACGAATTTAGAAATAAACGAATTGATTCCCCCTTACTCATTCGTTTATTTCTAAATTCGTTGTACTCGATATGAAAAATATCGTACCATTACTTCTGCAACACTACTAACTGACTGACATCAATGTTGGACTTCGCTACGCTCAGTCCAACCTACATTACTACTACATTACTACTACTACATTACTTTGGCGTTGTTGTGTAACTCCTAAAGTGTAACGTAAAGAATTAAAACTATGTCAACCTTGCAAAAGGATTTACAACGTTTGAAATCACAACCTAAAGATTATCATTGGAGTGAACTAATGAGTCTATTGGGGAGATTAAACTATGAAGTTAAGCAAGGCGAGGGTTCCAGAGTGAAATTTTATCATAAGGAAACCAACTCTTTGATTACTTTACATCGTCCACATCCTCAAGACATCCTTAAACACTATGCCATTAAACAAGTTATCCAGGCATTGCAAAATGCGGGGTTTTTATTATGAGTGACCACTTACTCACCTACAAAGACTTTTTTGGTTCGATTGAAGTTAGTATCGAAGATAACTGTCTATATGGACAATTACAGTATATTGAAGATACCATCAGCTACGAGGCCACGTCGGTCGCTGAATTGCAACAGGCTTTTGAAGAAACGGTGAACGATTATATCACCACTTGCCAGGAATTAGGCAGACCCGTACAACGACCGTTTCAAGGTTCTCTTCTCATACCCGTTGACCCGGACCTGCACTGCCAAATAGCTATTCAGGCACGAAAGGAGAGACTCTCGTTGGAGGATTTTGTAAAAAAAACCTTAGAAGGCTGCGTAGGTTGGAGTGAGCGAAGCGAACTCCAACCTTGATGCCTGGGGGTTGTTGGACTTCGCTACGCTCAGTCCAACCTACGCGGGCTGCCTGGTGGGTTTAGGCTATTTGAGGTGACTGGCGGTTGGAGAGGTGTTAAGCTGGTGTTTTCCTAATATTATTGATAACTGATAACAGAAACGATGCCAAGAAAAGATATTTACCATGAAACGGTGAAACGTGCGTTACTCAAGGGCGATTGGACTATCACGCATGACCCATTTAGTTTTAAAGTGGGTCAAAAGGATTTGTTTGCAGACTTAGGGGCCGAACGTTTGATAAGTGCGGACAAAGGCTGGCGCCAAATTATTGTGGAAGTCAAAAGTTTTGTGGGACGTTCCGAAGTCAATGACTTGGAAAATGCCGTGGGACAATATGTGTTGTACCAACAAGCCCTGAAAGAAGCGCAGATTAACCGAGACTTATACTTGGCCGTCACTCAACCGACCTTTAACCAAATATTTCAAATTCCATTAGGTGGTACCTAAAAATTGCAATCCCTGTTCAAAAGGGATAAAAATAGTTATTTGGAGTGAAGCGCCACCTCCAAATTGAATTTGGGGTTGGCAGTTTCCGCTGGTGGTTCTCCAAAATAGCGTCTGAAGAGCCGATAAAGTTGGTTTTTAGCGGTGGGTGATACTATAAGGACCAAGGCATCCCGTCCTCTCGTGAAGAGGCCTGTTTCCAAGTTGCGGTTACCGCTTAATCGGTTTAGCTAAAGTTTAAACGATGGAGAGCATTTTCTAAT